>NZ_CAACVB010000058.1 GCF_900659635.1 Actinomadura roseirufa
CTGGGCGCGCAGCGCGTCCGGTCCCCTCCCCGACACCGGCCACGGCACGACCGGCGGCGCGGACGGCGCGCCGGGGGCCGCGGGCGCGGGGACCGGCGCCTCGGTGAGCACCAGATGGCAGTTCGTCCCGCCCATCCCGAAGGAGCTGACCCCGGCGATCAGCGGGCGGTCCGGGCGCGGCCACTCCGACAGCTCGTCCTGGACCCGCAGCCCGAGATCCGCCAGCGGGATGCGCGGGTTCGGCGTGACGTAGTTGAGGCTCGGCGGCAGCCTCCGGTGCGCCATGCTGAGGATCACCTTCAGCAGCCCGGCGATCCCCGCCGCGCCCTCCAGGTGACCGATGTTGGTCTTCACCGAGCCCACCCGCAGCGGCGTCGCCGCCGGACGGGACCGGCCCAGCGCGGCGCCGAGCGCGGCCGCCTCGACCGGGTCGCCGACCCGGGTGCCCGTCCCGTGCAGTTCCACGTACTGGACGTCGCCGGGCGCCACCCCGGCCCGCAGGCATGCCAGCCGGAGCACCTCCTCCTGCGCCTCCCGGCCGGGCGTCGTCAGCCCGGCGGTCGCGCCGTCGTTGCCGACGGCGCCGCCGCGGATCACGCAGTACACCCGGTCGCCGTCGCGCAGCGCCGCGTCCAGCGGCTTCAGCAGCACCACGGCACCGCCCTCACCGCGGACGAACCCGTTGGCACGGGCGTCGAAGGTGTGACAGCGCCCGTCCGGGGACAGCCCCCCGAACTGGGCGGCGGCGGCGTCCATGCCGTCCTCGCCGAGGATGAGGTTGACTCCGCCCGCCAGCGCCGCCTCGCACTCCCCGCGCCGCAGGCTCTCGCACGCCAGGTGCACCGCGACCAGCGACGACGACTGCGCGGTGTCGACGGTCAGGCTGGGGCCGCGCAGCCCGAGCGTGTAGGAGAGGCGGTTGGCGATGATGCTGCGGTGCACGCCGGTCATGGCGTACCGGTTCGGGGCGGACGGCCCGTGCCGGCGCAGCAGCGCCGCGTACTCGTCCCAGATCGCCGCGGCGAACACGCCGGTCCGGCTTCCGGCGAGCGCGTCCGGGCGGACGCCCGCGTCCTCCAGGGCCTCCCAGCCCAGCTCCAGCATGAGGCGCTGCTGCGGGTCCATCGCGGCGGCCTCGCGCGGCGAGACGCCGAAGAACCCGGCGTCGAAGGCGTCGACCTCGTCGAGGAAGCCGCCGAACCGCGGGGGCGCGTCCGGCGGAGCACCGTCCGGCGGAGCACCGTCCGCCGGAGCGCCGTCCGGCGAAGCGCCCGCGCGGCGCCGGCCGGCCGGCATCGCGGTGACGGCGCTTTCGCCGGCGCGCAGCAGGCGCCAGAAGGCGTCCGGGTCCGGCGCGCCCGGCAACCGGCTCGACAGACCCACGACCGCGATGGAAAGAATGGCCATCACATCCCACGCCGAAATCGAACGAGAACCTGCGCCGGTCGCGCGCCGGCGGCCGGCGGCGCCCACGGAGGGCGCTCGCCGTTCCCATCGTCGAGGTGGTCTCTAAAGCCACGCCAAACCATCGGCCGGCTTCCGTCGCGGCCGTCCGGACGTGTGGGTTCCCCCTAAAGGAGGGGTCCGGAGGATGGCCGAATCACCCGGAGAACATAGGGGCCGCCGGTGCCGCCGATAGGGGCTGACTACATCTCGGCGCGACCATAGATTGAATGCAGGCCGACCGGCCCCGGTAGCCCAATCAGGTAGCCAGGCGGCGGACTTAAAATCCGTGGAGTGTGGGTTCGACTCCCACCCGGGGCACGCGAAGGGCGGGCGTCCGGCCACACGACGCCGGGCGCCCGCCCCAAGGGCTCACGATCGGACGGCGAGGTCAGGTACCCCCATGACACGCCGCGGAGTTGTGCCCGGCCTGCGGCCGGGGCCGTCCCTCGTACCCGAAGACGCCCTCGCGCCCGCAGGGGACCTCGCCCGCGAGCCCGCGCGGGCGCAGCCCGCCGGCGCCTTTTCCCGCGACCGCGTACCGCTCCGGTTCGGCGACCCTTTCGGGCACCGTCACGTCGATCTCCGAGTACTGCAGTGCGGCGCGCAGATCGAAGCGCTTGACATTGAGCTTTCGATAGATCCTCGTCAGATGCTGCTCCACGGTGCTGACGGTGATGTAGAGCCTCTTGGAAATCTCCCGATTCGTATGACCGGCGGCGGCCAGGGTCGCCACCCTGCGTTCGGCGTCGCTGAGTTCGGAGGTGACGGTAAAAGGCGTGGATTCGTTTTCCGGAACCACTGGACCGCCGTCGATCCTGTCGACCGTCCCGGGCTGTTCCGGAATGCGCGCCCGGCATTTGCGGGCCAGCGCGTCGGCCTTGCGCGCCAGCGTACGGGCCTGTTCGTGCTCGCCGAGGACCTGGCGGGCCCGGCTCTCCTCGGCGAGCGCGTAGGCCAGCCCGAGCCGGTCGCCGCTGCCCTGGAGCACCTCCACCGCCTCTTCGAGCAGCGCGGGGCGGGCCTCCGGGTCGCGGGTCGCGGCCTGCGACCGCAGCGCCAGCCCCCGCGTCCGCGGCTGCCCGGGACAGACCAGCGCCGCCTGCTCGGCACCGAGCCGCTCGGCCTTATGCGGCTCGCCCAGCAGGAGGTAGGCCTCGATGGCCCCGCTCCGCCACGCCTCCAGCGCGGGCAGGTCGAGACCCCACTCGCCCATCAGCCGCCCGCACGCGCAGAAATCGGAGAGGGCGGCGTAGGCGCGGCTGGTGGCCAGGTGGTACCGGCCGCGCGCGTACAGGTAGTGCAGGCCCATGCGGGTCTGGAACATGGCCTCGGGGACGGGGATGTCGAGGTAGGTCGCCGCCTGCCGCACGTTGCCCATGGCGGTGGCGGCCAGGACCATGGCGGCCAGCGGCAGCCCGACCGCGACGCCCCAGCTCTTCGGCGGGATCAGGTGCAGCGCGGTCTCGGCGAGGTCCACCGCCGCGACGAGGTTGCCCTGCCGGACGTGGATCAGCGCGCGCTGGGCGGTGACCAGCGCCTCCCAGGTGGGGCTGTGCCGCTCGGCGGCCTCGGCGAGCAGGAAGTCCGACCAGGCGGCCGCCTGGTCGAGCCGGTCGTTGTAGGTCAGGACGGCCAGCGCGGCCGTGAGCGGCGCGAACGTCCGATGATTAAGGCGGGAACGTTGCAATATGGCCTCCGCCGCGGCCAGGGCGAGGACCTCGTTGCCTTGCGCGAGCTCGGCCGCGAGCAGGCCGGCGTCCTGGAGGTCGGGGTTCATCGGCTCGGGGCCCTGGCGCGCGAACGCGGGCAGGGGGTCGGGCGGCCGGCTGAAGAACCCCGGGTACAGGTAGGCGCCCCACAGGCGGGACGTGCAGTAGTCCCCGGCGGTCGCCGCGCCGTGGTCCGCCGTCCCGTGCGGGGCCCGCGTGAGCCCGTCGAGGATGTCGACCGCCTCGTCCACCCGCCCGTGCCAGAGCAGGTAGGTCACCGGAGCGAGGGAGTCCCGCCCCTCCACCGGCTCTCCGTCGAGGGGGGCACCGAACTCGTGCAGGCGGCGCAGCACCGTCGCGGGGTCGACGCGCCACTCCGCCTCGGCGAGCGCCGACGTGATGACCGGACGCTGCCGCTCGTCGCACATCTGGTAGGCCGCCCGGAGGTAGCGGATGCCCGTCGCGACCTCGTCGGCGGCCAGCGCGTGCTCGGCGGCCTCCTGGAGGATGGGGATCACCCAGGGCGCCGTGATGTGGTCGGCCGCGACGATGTGCGCGGCGACCTCGGTGGCGGGGGCGCCCTCGTTGTGGAGCAGATCGGCGATGCGTCCGTGCGTCGTCCTGAGGGCCGTGGGCGGCGTGCCCTCGAGAATGGCGACGCGGAAGGCGTCGTGCCGGAAACAGCCGTTCACCAGCACTTCCGCCGTCGTGAGCATGTTGACGGCCTGCAGGGTCGCCGCCGCGTCCATGTCGAGGAGCCGGCCGAGCAGGCCGATCGAGGCGGGCTTGCCGAGCACCGCGGTCGCCCGCGCCACCTCGATGATCGGCGGTTCGTAGCGGTACAGGAAGCGCAGCACCGCCCGTCCGAACGCCTCGCCCGCGAGCATCTCGCCGGCCGCGGCGTGCGCGCCGGCCCGGTAGTCGTCGATGAGCGCCTGCACCAGCAGCGGATAACCGGCGCTGGCCTCGTGGACGGCGGTGGTGAGGTCCTGGGCCGCGCGGTCGTCCAGCTGCCCGGCGAGCATGTCGGCCACGGCGGACTTGGACAGCGGTTCCAGCCGGATCTGCTGGAAGAACGGCTCGCGCAGGAACTCGCTCTGCAGCAGCGCGTTCGCGATCCTCAGATGGGAGCACTCACTGAAGATCACGTGCAGCCGCGCCGACCGGAGCCGGCGCACCAGGTACAGCAGGCACTGCAGGGAGGGGTCGTCGGCGTAGTGCACGTCGTCGACGCCGAGGACGACCGGCTGGCGTTCGACGAGATCGCGCAGCACCTCCCAGAGGCCGCGCAGGACGGACGTGGGGACGTGGCCGGCCGAGCCCGTCAGCGGTTCGCGCATCGAGGTGACGCGGGCGCCGACCTCCAGCCAGTGCATCGCCCGCTCGGCGCTCGCGGCCGGGAGGGCTGGGCTGCGGAAGAGCTGCTCCAGAACACCGAGCGGGAGGTTCCGCTCGACGCGGGACGCGACGGCGCCGAGGTAGAGGGCGCCGGAATCGATCGCCCGGTCCCCGAGAGTGCGCAGAAGAGTGGTCTTGCCGGTCGCTATGCCACCGCTAATCATCACCACCTTGCTTCCTGCCTGGGCGAACGCGCCCGGCAGGCTTTCCAGAGCAGCGAGTTCATCGTCCCTTCCAATCAAAGCCACAAGCAAACCCCTGGCAGATCGCTTCGACGCCGCTGCCTTGCCGTAACCCTCGGCGTTCATGATCACAGAAAGACGGCATCGTCAGACGTCGGAACACATATGGATCCTTACACCCCACCCCTCATTTGACAACGGACACCCTGTCGGCGTCCGATGCCACAAAGTGATAATGGAGCGGCTGACCTGTGCGATCTCCACGGCGGTCCGCGTCACCCTTACGCGCCATAGCGTTCCGAGCAGGACCGCAGCTCAGATCACGTGATCATCAACCCCGCATTGCCGCCGCGAATCCGCTATAGGGGTGCCGCGCGCGCCGATTAGGGGTCGACACCTCTCCGGACGGACCCGAACCACTAAGGTAAAGAGACATTAAAATTTGCCGGTAATCTGCCGCGGTAACGCGATGGGAGCCCGGTATGACCGAATTCATGCGGTATTGAATTACCCCTACCGGCATGACCGGCCCGAGCCCGCGACGGGAGAGGGCCGCGACGAGCGGGGCCGGACGGCCCGCGCGCACGCGGATCGCCCGGCCCCGGTGAACGGTCCGGCGTACGGTGACGGCGCCGGCCCCGGGCCGGCGTCGGGGACGGCGCCGCTACGAGGCGACGGGGAGGTCCAGCCGCTCGTCCGCGGCGAGGATCGCCCGCTGGAGGTCGCGGAGCGTCCGGCAGGGCTCCAGCCCCAGCTCCTCCTTGAGGGTGCTCCGCGCCGACTGGTACACCTGCAGCGCGTCCGCTTGGCGGTCGGACCGGTACAGGGCCAGCATGAGCTGCCGGTAGTACGCCTCGCGCAGCGGGTTCTCGGTCACCAGCGAGTACAGCCGGCCGATCAGCTCGCGGTGGCGCCCCTGGCGCAGGAGCGCGTCGGCGAGCATCTCCATGCACTCCAGGCGCGACTCCGTCATCCACGTCACGAAGCCCTCGATGACCGGGCCGCTGCGCAGGTCGCCCAGCACCGGGCCCCGCCACATCTCCAGGGCGCCCTCCAGCCAGACCGCCGCCTCCTCGTACCGGCGCTCGCGCATGCAGGCACGCCCCTGCTTCACCGCGTCCAGGAAGACGTGGAAGTCGATCTCGTCCTCGCCCTTGCGCAGCAGGTACCCGGGAGCCTGGGTCAGGACGGGGTTCCCCTCCCGGCCCGGCCTGGCGAGGAACTTGCGGACCTGGGAGATGTAGACGTGCAGCCCGGCGAGCGCCCGGCGCGGCGGCGCGTCGTCCCAGATCTCCTGGATGAGCTGGTCGAGCGCCACCACCTGGTCCGACCGGATGAGCAGCACGGCCAGGACCGTCTCGATCTTCCTTGCGCTGATGGACGTGCGAACATCCCCGTCGACGACGCGGAGCGGCCCCAGCACCTCATACCTCACGACGCTCTCCCCTCAGATGCACCCTCCGTCCTCGGATTCCTCTTGTTTCCTCCCAGGAAGGCCGAGGCACAACCTCGATGGTGGTCCGGCCGGACCCGCGTCCGGTACCCGTAGACCGCCCCTACCGATGGCGCGCGGGGACAAGGGGGACCGGCCGTCCCCGGCCCGCCCCACCCCTATCGGCCGCTCGCGCGCCGCACGCCGCTGTGACGGCCGCCACAACCGCCGCGGACGCCTCGCCGCGACCGGCTCGACGAGGTCATCGGCGCCTCCGATGCGAAAGGATGGACCGCATGGGACAAGTCACCGCCACGGCGGAGAAGACGCTGACCGCGAGCCCCGAGCGGGCACTGGGCGCGCTCGCCGACTACACCGGCGTCCGGTCCAGGATCCTGACCGGGCACTACAGCGAGTACGAGGTGCGCGAGGGCGGCCAGGGCGAGGGCACGGTCGTGCGCTGGAAGCTGGCCGCCACCGAGAAGCGGGTCCGCGACTGCCTGGTCGCCGTGAGCACCCCGGACAAGCACACGCTGGTGGAGCGGGACGAGAACTCCTCCATGGTCACCACCTGGACGGTCTCCCCCGCCGACGGCGGCTCCCGCGTCCAGGTCACGACCACGTGGAACGGCGCCGGCGGCGTGGGCGGCTTCTTCGAGCGGACGTTCGCCCCCAAGGGCCTGCGGCGCATCTACGACGAGCAGCTCGCGAAGCTGGAAGCCGAAATCACCGCGTGACGCCCGCGTCCGGTGAGAACTACCGCCGCCGCTCGGCCCGCGTGCTCCTGCTGGACGCCGAGGACCGCCTCCTGCTCTTCCGTTTCCCCCTGGCGGCCGGCCGGCGCCGGAAGGGCCACTGCTGGATCACGCCGGGCGGGGGCGTCGACGACGGGGAGAGCCCGCGCGAGGCCGCCGCGCGCGAGCTGCGCGAGGAGACCGGCCTCGTGGTCGCCCCGGCCGACCTGGGACCGCTCGTCGCGACGACCTCCGGCCACGCCGACCTCGGCTGGGCGCGCGGGCTGTTCCGCGACGATTTCTTCCTGTACCGCACCCCCCGGCACGACGTCGACACCACCGGCTTCACCCCCCTGGAGCAGCGGCAGATCACGGCGTTCCGCTGGTGGTCGCTGGACGAGCTGAAGCGCGCCACCGACACCGAGCCGGTCTACCCGCTGAAGCTGGCGGAGCTGCTCACCGCCCTCCTCGCCGGCCGCACCGACGACGTACCCGTCCACCTCCCCTGGCACCACTGAATGCATCGCGATCCCGGCCCACTTCGCTAGCCGGCGCTCGCTTCGTGACCGTGCTCGTGCGAGCGCGAATCGCTTCGCGATCTTCCCGGCGGGGCTCGCCTCCGGCATCGCCCCGCCGGTCAGGTGTCAGCGCTTGTTTGCGGGCTTGCGGGGGTGACGGCGGCTCACTTGTTCGGTCAGGAAGTTCTCCCAGGTCAGGGTGCCCCTGTCTGCGCCCTCGGCGGCCAGGTTGGCTCCGGTCCGGTAGGCGCGGCCGAGCTTGCCCGGGACCCGGACCGGGAGCATGGGACGGCGGCCGCCCTGGGCCCGCAGGTACCCGCGGCACAGGTCGGCCAGCGTGTGGATCTCCGGTCCGCTCAGGTCGGCCACCCGTCCCGCCGGCTCGCCGAGCGTCAACTCCACGAGGCGGGCCGCCACCTCCCGCGAGTCCACCGGCTCCCAGCGGACGCCGCCCGGCGCGGGAACGACCGGTAGTTTCGTCATCTTCTCCGCCACCATGAGGGCGAGGTCGTGGAACTGGGCGGCGCGCAGCACCGTCCACGGGACGCCGGAGTCGGCGACGGCCCGTTCGGCGCCGAGCTTGTAGCGGAAGTAGGCCAGCGGGACCTTGTCCGCGGCGACCACCGAGATCAGCACCAGATGCCGTACGCCGGCCCGTGCCGCGGCGCCCGCCAGGGCGGCGGTCGCCCGGTCGTCGTGCCTGGCGCCGCCCGCCAGGTGCAGGATCGTCTCGACGCCGCCCACCGCGGCGTCCACGCCGTCGCCGGTGAGCAGGTCGCCGGTCACGTACTCGACGCCCTCGCCGGGCGCCCGCTCCCGCCGGCTCAGCACCCTCAGGTCCCTGCCGGCGTCCCGCAGCAGCGGCAGGACGTGCCCGCCCAGCGTGCCGGTACCGCCGGTCACCAGGATCGGTGTCGTCATGGTCTCTTCCCCCCACCCGTTACTTCCTCGGACGACACCTAGACATTCCTCGGGACGGCGATGTGACACGAAACGCGAAACGGTGGCCGCCTCCGGAGCGTGGCGAAGGACACAGATCCCACCCGGCCGTGGCGCGGTGGAGGCGATTTCTGGGTAGGTGAGGGTTAGGTCAGCTGACGCGTTGCGCATCAGTGCAGGTCAGGGCGATTTTCTGGGGGTGAACCGGTGCCGGCGCCCCGGGGGTGGGCTCCATGACGGAGGCAGGCGACGACATGGTCGTCCTGCTCCTGGACTGCCCTGACGCCGGGTCGCTGCTGAGCGCGGCCGTGCGCGCCGCCCCCGCGCGGCTGGAGATCGACGCCGGTCTCCTGTACTTCCTGCAGGACGACGGCTGGCTGCGGCTCGCGGCCGCCGAGGGCTCGGTGGCCGGTCCGGAGGGCCCCGGCCAGATGATCCCGCCGGACGGCGCGGGGCCCGTCGCCGTGGCGGCGCGGGAGCGGCGGCCGGTGTACTCGGTCACCGAACCCGCCGACCGCCTCTTCGGCGAGCGCGAGAGCGTGCCCGCCGTCACGCTGCCCCTGCTGGTCGACGAGGTGTGCCTCGGCGCGCTCTCCTTCCGGACGGCCCGTACGGGCGGGCCGGACGAGCCGTCCCGCCGGGCCCTGGACGTGATCGCCCTGCTGTGCGCGCACCGCCTGGACCATCTGATGTCCCTGCGCGCGGAGACCTCGCCCGCCGAGGACGCGACGCTGGACCAGGCGATGCGCCTGGTCCGCGGGCGGAGCCGGGCGGCGCGGCTGGAGCTGGCCATGTCCAGCGCCCAGGTCGGGTCGTTCGACTGGGACTTCCCTTCGGGGCGCCTGGTCTGGGACGAGCGGCTGTGCCGCCTGTTCGGGTTCGAGCCCGAGGAGTTCGACGGGCGGATCGAGACCTTCTTCGACCACGTCCACCCCGAGGACCGGCGGCGGGTTCACCGGGCCGTGGAGGAGAGCCGCGTCAGCGGCGTGTACAAGGCGGGCTTCCGCATCGTGCGCCCGGACGAGGAGATCCGCTGGATCGACGCCGAGGCGCGGGTCTTCCACGACGCGCGGCGGCGTCCCCAGGGCATGATCGGGGTGGCGCAGGACCGCACCGGCGAGCACGACCGGGACCTGCGCGAGCTGCGGCGCCATGATCTCGTCCTCAGCGTGACCAGGGGTTTCGGCGCCGCGTTGTCCACCGACGCCCTCATGGACAGCCTGGCCGAGGCCGTCCTGCCCGCTCTGGGCGCCAGCGCGGTGGCCGTCTACTTCGGCCCGCCGGAGGGCGACTGGGCGAACCTGGTCGGGACGCGCGGCTACGGGCCGGACGGGGTGCGGCGCCTGAAGGAGGCCGGTGAGATCCTGGCCGGCTCGCAGTACCTGGCGCCGCTGGGCGAGGGCGAGACCCTGTTCATCGGGTCGCGGGAGGACTACCTGACGACGTTCCCGAGCCTGCGCGTGCCGCCGGTGCCGGGGCACAACGCTTGGGCGATCCTGCCCCTGTCGACGGCGGACGGGGTCTCCGGCGTCTGCGTGATCGCCTTCGCCTCCGCGCGCACGTTCTCGGTGGACGAGCGGATCGACTACGCGGGGATCGCGGGGATCCTGGCCCAGGCGTTGTCGCGGACCCGGCTGCTGGACGAGCGGCGCGGCCAGATGACCGAGCTGCAGCGGATGATGCTGCCCCACCGGCTGCCCGAGATCCCGGACCTGCGCGTGTGCGTCCGGTACCTGCCGGGCGCGGAGGGCATGGACGTCGGCGGCGACTGGTACGACGTGCTGAGCCTGCCGGGCGGCGGCGCCGCGGTCGTGATCGGCGACGTGCAGGGACACAGCGCGCAGGCGGCGGCGGTGATGGGGCAGCTCCGCACCGCCATGCGGGCGCACGCCCTGGAGGGACACGACCTGGCGGACCTCATGGCCCGCGGCAACACCTCGCTCTACGACCTCGACACCGACCTCTTCGCCACCTGCTGCATCGTCTGCGTGGGGCGAAGCGGCACCGTGCGGATGGTGCGCGCGGGCCACCCGTACCCGCTGCTGCTGGAGGCGAACGGACGGGTGACCGAGCTGACCGTCCCGGGCGGGCTGCCGCTCGGCATCGAGGCGGAGGCCGCCTACCCGGTGGCGACCAGGCCGATGCCGCCGGGCGCCACGCTGCTGCTGTACACCGACGGGCTCGTGGAGGCGCCGGGCCGGGACTACGGCGAGGGCGTCGCCGACCTGGCCGGGCGGCTCACCCGCTGGGCCCGCGCGCGGCGGACGTGGACGGACCTGCCCGGGGAGAGCGCGCTGGACGACCTCGCCGACCACCTCGTGGCACCGGTGACGCGCCTGGCGCAGCACGACGACACGGCCGTCCTCCTTCTCCAGCGCGCCTCCTCCCCCGATCTCTGACCCGGCGGGAACGGGGGCGCGCAGGCCGCCGGCCCACGGCCACCGGCCCCTGGTCGCCGGCCCACGGTCGCCGGTCGCCGGAACGGCGCGAATCGCAAAGCCTAATGACCGAGCCTCTATCTCGGCTAATACCTCCATTCCTGCGCCTCTGACACCCGCGACCGGACACCCCCTGGCGGGGGAAGGGGCTCAGCCCTCCGGGGGAGGCGGCGAGCGGGGCACGAGCGAGATCGTGTGGGCATGGAGCACAGGTGGAACGGGAGGATGGAATGGTCCCGTTGAGCCGGAAATGGAAGATCAAGCTGGCGGTGGTGGTCCTTCTCACCGCCCTCATCGGCGGGGCGATGCTGGCCACGGGATCGGGCGAGCCGGAGCCGGGCGCCTCCCGTCCGGGTCACGGGAGCGTCCGGTGACCGCGACCGAGGTGGAGATCCCCGCCAAGGCCGGGACGAGCGGACCCGTGCCGAGGTGGGCCGACCTGGCGGCGCAGGCGACGATGTGGTGCGCGGTCCCGTCGGGGATCTGGCGCATCCTGTTCGCCCTCGGCCTCCCCGCCGGGTTCACCGGCTCACAGGACCCGCGGCATGTCCGGTTCATCCTGCCCTACGTGGTCGCGCTGACGGCCTTCTCGGAGGCGGTGGCGTTCCTCGGCATGGGGCTCGTCCGGCCGTGGGGCGAGGTGTGGCCGCGCTGGGTCCCGGTGCTCAAGGGAAGGCGAATTCGTCCGCTGGCAGCAATTATTCCCGCATCGCTCGGATCTGTGGCATTGATAGCGATTTGGACGCCACTGGCCTTCGCGTTCACGACCAATGACGACCCCGAGACACCGCACGGAGCGAAGGCCATCATCCTCTTTGCGTGTTATGCGCCTTTGATCGCCTGGGGCCCCTTGCTGGCGGCGGTGACCGCCGCCTATGCCGTCCGGCGTAATCGCCACGAAAAAGGGATCACCATGGTGAACGCTTTGCCGTCTCGCCGCGACTCACCCTAGGAAGGCAAGACCATTCACCGGGGGGAGAATCCATGAAACAGCACCACAAAGTCGCGGCCGTGCTCGCGTCGGCGGTCGTCGGCGCCGGGGCGCTCGGCGTGCCCGCCGCGTCGGCGGCGGAGCGGCCGGCGGCCGTGCAGCACGTCGTGGGCACCTACGCCCTGCCGAAGGGGAAGGTGATCTCGCGGCACCGGCTGGCGATCCGCCTCCGTCCCACGACCAGGTCCAAGAAGGTCGGCTCGCTGCGGCCGGGCGCGATCGTCGACATCAAGTGCTGGGTGAACGGGCAGTCGGTCGGGGGCGTCAGGCGGTGGTACCGCCTCGGGATCAGCACGCCCGAGTGGGTGTCGGGCCGCTACATCAAGATCATCAAGGGCCGCGTCACGCACTGCTGAGCATCGCCGTCACGCCTCCCGGCCGGGCGCCGTCCGGCCGGGAGGCGTGCCGGTTCCCGGCTTAGGCCGTCCCACGGGACGGTCTCCAGCGGACCGGGCGGCGGATCACCGGCCCGTGCGGGCGGGGACGCCGAGGGGCACCGAGCCGCGGAAGAGCCGGTCGACCGACGCCGCCCGCAGTTCTTCGAGCAGGGTGGCCTGCGCCTGCGCGCGCGCCAGGAGCATCAGCAGGTCGCCGGTGTCCAGGGCGGGTTCCCGGTCCGCCAGCACGAGCAGGGTCCGCCATCCCGCGGCCTTGCCCTCGATCGCGACGCGCATCGCCTCGAACTCCACCAGGTCGGTGAGCGGCGAACGGCCGCGCAGCCGGCCGTTGAGCTTCAGCCGGCCGGCCCGCTCCATCGCCGCCAACGCCATGATCTTGTAATGCCGGACCGGCAGGCCGAGTGCCCCGGTCATCGCCAGCAGGGCCCCGCGGTCGGTGGCGATGTCGTCCGCCAGCCGCTGGAGCCGCCCCCCGTCCGCCGAGCCGCGGTGCGCGCGGGCCAGGGCGCGGGCCCGGCCCACGCCGCCCGCCGCGCCCGCCAGATGGTCGTTCATGTAGATCGCAAGAAACTCGCGGGTGCCCTTGGTCTCCATGCCGCCTGTGATACCCGGCGCGGACGCCCTAAACGGGCGTTTCACCTGGCCGGACGTCCGCGCCCCCACCGCGGCGTCACGATCCGGGGAGCTGACCCAGGGTCACCTCGACCTGCTTCTTGCCGCCGTCCGGCCGCTGGATCTCCACCTTCGCCTTGTCCCCCGGCTTGAGGCCCGCCAGCACCGTCGACAGGGCCGCGGGGTCGGGCGTCGGCGTGCCGTTCACCGACAGGATGAGGTCGCCGGGCTGGATCCCGGCCTTCGCGGCGCCGCCTCCGGGCGTGACCTCGACGACGCCGACCGCCGTGCCCTCGCCGCTGGACGGGTCGATGATCGAGCGGACCGACGCGCCGAGCGCGGCCCGTCCCGACTGCGACACCTTCCCCGTCGCGATCAGCTGCGGGGCGATCCGCCTGACCGTGCTGCTCGGGGTGGCGAAGCCGATGCCGACGGCCGCGCCGCCCACCTGCGGATCGGACGCCGCGGCGGTCGGGATCCCGATGACCGTGCCGTCCAGCGTCACCAGGGCGCCGCCGCTGTTGCCCGGGTTGATCGGCGCGCTGGTCTGGATGGCGTCGGCGATGGTGGAGCCCGGGAAGGCGCCCTCCTGCTTGGTCGAGACCGTGCGGTTCAGCGCCGACACGATGCCGTTGGTGACGCTCCCGGCCAGGCCCAGCGGGTTGCCCATGGCGAGGACGATCTGGCCGACCGCGGTCTTGCCCGAGTCGGCGAACACGGCGGGACGCAGCGAGGCGCCCTCCACGTTGACCACGGCGAGGTCGTCGGGGGCGAACTCGCCCACCGGGTCCGCCTTCAGCGCGGCGCCGCCGCTGGCCGCGGTCACCCGGATCCGCCTCGCCCCGGCGACGACGTGGGCGTTGGTGACGACGTTCCCGTCGCCGTCGAACACCACGCCCGACCCCTCGCCCTGGTCCGTCTCGATCTTCACGACCGACGGCAGGACGCTCGCCACGACCTTCTCGTACTGCTGCTGGAGTTGCGCCGCCCCTTCCCCGCTCCGCGTCGGCACCGGCGCCGTGGTCTGCCTGGCCGCTTCCGAGTCGTCTCCGCTGCAGCCGCCCAGCGCGAGGGCGGCGGCGAGCGCGATCACGCCGATGCCGGCGTTTCCGGTCCTGTTCACGTTCCACCTCCGAGCCGGGTTCTTCCCCGTCTGCGCAGTTCAGCCCTGTTTTCGGAGACCGCGCCGGATCAGGCCCGCATCGATGCCGTCCTCGCGGGTAAGGCGCGCTTCGCAGAGCGAAGGAGGACCGAGGACACATGAGCACCGAGGACAAGGCGGCGAACACCGCCAAGAAGATCAAGGGCAAGATCAAGGAGACGGCCGGCCGGGCGTCCGGCAACGAGCGGCTGGAGGCCGAGGGCCGGGCCGACCAGGCCAAGGGGGACGTCCGCCAGGCCGGCGAGAAGGTCAAGGACGCCTTCAAGGACTGACCCGCACGAGAGTCCGGCATACATGGGCCCGCCGCATCCGCGGCGGGTCCTTGCCGTGCGCGCCGTCCGGCCGCCCGCCGACCGGGGCCGACGGCGCGGTCTACGTCCTCCGAAAAACCGGTGCGCTTTGGCGAACCCTGCCCGCACCAGTGCCCTCAGCTTGGCGAACAGTGCCGACGTTCCCGGCCCGCCGAGTGGTTCGGTCGGCTAGCTGGGCTGGTTGAACGGCCGCGCGGACCCACCGCGCACGGGCGTCCCCACGGGTCTTGCCGCTGGACGGACGAGTGGTTACCGTTCAATCGATTTATAGGAAACTTTCCTAATGATTCGAGGGGAATCGTGGCCCGCTCGCCGCCCGCCGGGGCCCGCCACACCGCATGTGACCGACTCGGGGTTCGGGGGTTCCGCGTGTCCGCATCTCCTACCCGGGAGTGATAGTGAGAAGACTTCTCCCTGGCTTCCTTTTCACCGCGCTGTCCGCGCTCCTCCTCGCACTGCTCGTCCCCGTCCCGGCGAACGCCGCGACGCTCACCGCCACCTTCGCCAAGGCGTCGGACTGGGGATCGGGCTACGAGGCCAAGTACACGATCACCAATGGCACCGGTGCCTCCGTCACCGGCTGGAAGGTGGAGGTCGACGTCCCGTCCGGCTCCTCGGTCGGCGCCTACTGGGACGCGATACTCACCAAGTCCGGGCAGCACGCCACCTTCACCAACCGTGAGTACAACTCGGCCATCGCGCCCGGCGCGACGGTCACCTTCGGCTTCCTCGTCAGCGGCACGGGCGAACCCCAGAACTGCCGGCTGAACGGCGGATCCTGCACCGACGGCCCCCAGACTCCCGGGGCCCCCGGCGCGCCGAGCTCCCCCACCGTGACCGACCGGACCGACACCTCGCTGTCGCTCTCCTGGACCGCCTCCAGCGGCACGGTCACCGGTTACCGCGTCTACGAGGGCGGCACCGTCCGCGCCACCGAGACCGGGACCAGCACCACCATCTCCGGGCTGACCGCCTGCTCCGACCACACCTACACGGTCAGGGCGTACAACACCGCCGGGGAATCCCCCGACAGTGAGCAGGTCAGCGCCACCACCACCGGCTGCACGGTGCCGCCCACCACCCGCAGGGCCGCGCCGTACCTGTACATGGGCTGGGGCGACCCGCCCGACCCGGCGACCGTGATGAAGGCGAGCGGCGCCAAATGGTTCACGATGGCCTTCATCCTGTCCAGCGGCGGCTGCAACCCCAGCTGGGACGGTCAGCGTCAGCTCAAGGGCGGCGTCGACGAGAAGACGATCAACCTGATCCGGCAGAACGGCGGTGACGTCCTGCCGTCCGTCGGCGGCTGGTCCGGCAACAAGCTCGGCCCCAACTGCTCGACGCCGGAGGCGCTCGCGGGCGCCTACCAGAAGGTCATCGACGCCTTCTCGCTCAAGGCCATCGACATCGACATCGAGAACACCGACGAGTTCGAGAACGCGGCCGTCCAGGACCGCGTCATCAACGCCCTGAAGATCCTCAAGCAGAAGAACGCCGGTCTGCAGACCATCCTCACGTTCGGCACCACCACCACAGGGCCGAACACCTGGGGGAACCGCCTCATCAACCGCTCGGCGGAACTGCAGGCCAACGTGGACGTGTTCACGATCATGCCGTTCGACTTCGGTGGCGGCAAGGACATGTACGCCAGCACGATCAGCGCGTCCGAGGGTCTGAAGAACTCGCTCAAGTCCGCGTTCAAGTGGTCCGACGCCGACGCCTACGCCCACATGGGCATCTCCGGCATGAACGGCAACTCGGACCAGAAGGAGGTCACCAGCCTCGACCAGTGGACGAGGATCCGGGACTGGTCCAAGTCCAAGGGCCTAGTCCGGCTCGCGTTCTGGTCGGTCAACCGTGACCGCCCCTGCCCGGGCGGCGGCACCGCCGAGAACTGCAGCGGCATCGACCAGAAGCCCTGGGAGTTCACCAAGATCACGGCCGGCTTCTGAGCCGTCCCCGACCGGCGCGGCCCACGTTCGACCGCCTTACTCCGCAACGCGGGCCGCGCCACCCACACACCCCGTCCCCGCCGGTGCGCACCCCCAGTGCCCACCGGCGCGGGCGGGGCGCTCCATTTCCACCAGTCACCCCCACACGCCCGCCCCAGCCACCCGCCCGCTCACCCTGCCCAGGTCCCGCCGGGCAATCGAACAACCCACCGGACGTCCCCACGCCCCACCGGGCGCACATTGCTCCCTCCAAGCAGCCACACGACCCGCCCGGCACCCACGCCTCCCACCGAGCGTCCGCCCAGGCCGCCGTGCTACCGGCCGGCTTCCACGCACCCCACCGGCCAGCCGAACGTCCGCACACCCCACCCACCGGGCCGCGCGCCCCAGACCGGCAGGGGTGCGTCCCACCGAACGTCAACACATCCGGCCGGGCGGCCGCGCCCACCGGGCGTAGCGTGATGCCTCCAGATACCCGCGCGACCGGCGCGGCATCCACGCATCTCGCAGGCCGTCCGTACACCCACCCAGCGCGGCCGCGTGACCCACCATGCAGCCGGGCGACCGGTCGGGGAGCCGCACACCCGGCTGAGCGCAGCGTGCATCGCTCCAGGCATCCACGTGACCCGCTGGGCATCCACGCCCCTCTCCAATGCGGCCGTGCAGCCCACCCGGCAACCGCGCACCCCACCGGCCAGCCGCGTGACCGGACCGGTAGGAGCGCATCCCACCGTGCAGCCGTGTGTCTAGCGGGTGGCCGGGGGCCGGGTGGGCAGTCGTGTGCCTTGTTGGGAGCCGCGCATCCCGGTGGGGCGTAGTCGTGCGGCTTTCTGGGGGGCGCGTCGTGCTGGGGAGGGTGGCTGGATGGTCAGCCAGGTGGGGGGACGGAGGCGCGGAGGCGGGCGGCGGCCTCGGCGAGGTCGGCGGAGGCGACCACGCAGGAGGTGATGTGGGCGTTGAGGGCGTCGAAAAGCCAGCCGGGCGTGGCCGGGTCCGCGCGGAGCCGGGCGGACAGCTCGCGCAGGCGGGTGGCACAGCGGGCCAGTTCCGCCGCGTCGGCGTCGAGGATGCGGGCGTGGGTCTCGCCGTCGGGGGCGGGCATGCGGGCTCCCTGGTCAGAGGGGCGTCATGGGAACGGCGGCGTCACAGAAACCGCGGCGGCACGGAACGGCTGCGTCATGGGAACGGCTGCGTCATGGGAACGGCTGCGTCATGGGAACGGCTGGGGCACCGGGGACAACGGGGGCGCGGGAACGGCGGCGTCATGGGAAAGGCGGCCTCATGGGAGCGGCTGGGGCATGGGTACTGCGGCGTCGCGGGCGCTGCGGCAGGACGGGGAGCGCAGGCACAGGAGCGGGCGCGCGCCGTCCAGGCCGAGGGCGCGCAGTTGGCGCGCCAGGGGATGGTCCGCCGGTCCGACCGTGAGCCGGACCCTTGGTGAGGGGTGCGCCCGGCCGCGGCCGCGCAGCTCGATGCGCGAGCGGACGGGCGCCCCACCGAGGTCGGAGTGAACGACCAGGTCGCGGGCCGGGACCGGCACGCCGCGGCCGACGACCCCGGCGAGCGTCAGGACGGTGTCGTCGCCGATGCCCGCCTCCACGCGCAGGAGGCCGGCGCCGCCCTCGATCCGCAGCGCCCCGAGCGTCGCCGGATGGCCCCAGATCTCGTTCGCGGCGGCGCGGGCCGGCTCGGTGGTGGCGAGGGTGCCGAGGAAGCGGACGGCGAGCCGGGAGGCGCGCGGTGGGCCCGCGACGACGATGCCGAGGGCCAGCTCGCCGTGGTCGCCGAGGGTGACGCGCCGGTTCTGGGCGGCGTACAGCACGGCGATGGCCCGGCCGCCGACGCGCGCGGCGGCCCGCCGGGCGGCGGGCCCGCCGAGCAGGTCAGCCGCTGCCGCCGCGTCCGCGGCGAAGTACGCGGTGACCACGTGCGCGTCGTCGCAGCGGACGGGCAGCTCGACGGGTCCCCGCGTGGTCGCGACGGTGCGCCGGGCGCCGCTCTCGTCGTCGTACAGGCGGTAGAGCTGCGTGCGCGTCACCGGGCCCCGGTAGGGGCGCAGATCCTCCTCGACGTGGTCGCGGACCTCGGGCAGGTCGTGGGTGATGTTCGCGGTGTAGTGCTCGATGCTGTGGCAGGCGGGGAACTCGTGCGCGGGGTCGGTGTAGTCGGCCACGTACCAGTCGGGGTGGAGGTCGAAGCAGTTCCCCGCGCCCTGCCCGTCCAGGCTCGGGATGAGGTCGTGCTGGTTGGTGATGCTGGTGACCCGGGTGCGGGACGAGACCGGCCGCTTGAAGTCGATCGGCGACCCGATGGCGACGGCGTGCGTGACGGTGTAGCGGGCGCAGAACCCGGGGTCCTGCGCCAGGCTCATGATCGCCGCACCGCCGGCGCTGTGCCCGATCAGCGCCAGCTCCGCGCCCGCGGGCACGCCGAAGTCGTCGATGGCCTTGGCGAGCGCGCGGCTGTAGGGGGCGCTGTCGAGGAGCGTGCTGCTGAACGCGCCGAGCAGGTCGCCGGGCGAGTCGGAGTCCGGGACACCGATCCTCATGCCCGGCACCTGGACGACGTAGCGCTCGGTGGCGTCGGGCCCGGTCACGCTCTGCACCAGGGCCCGGCCGGTGGGACCGACGACGCAGATGTTGGCGAGGAAGTCCAGCAGGGACCCGGTCCGGCGCAGGCGCTCGGCCTCGGCCGGTTCGGGGTGGACGCGGCGCGCGGCGCCCGCGCCGGAGTCCAGGACGGCCACGGCGCGGTTGCTCAGCCCGGTGACGGGGTCGGCGGTGGCCGCCGCCGACCCCGAGGCGATCAGCCAGGCCGTGTGGTCGTTGAGCGGGTTCTGGTCGAGCAGCGCGCGCAGGGCGAGGATCTCCCCGAAGATCGGGGCGACGGCGGTCAGCGCGCGCGCCGCGCCGCGGTCCCGCACCAGCGCGTACAGCGCCCGCGCCGACTCGATCTCGCGGTCGGCGGCGACGGCCTCGTTGAGCCGGCGCAGCAGCGGGTCCTGGGCGAGTTCGGGATTGCGCAGCGTCACGGCGGCGATGCGCAGCCGCAGCGACGTGGTCATGAGCGCGACGGCGAGACTTCGCGCGCCGACCATCCCGCCGATCCGGGCGCCGACCGCGCCGGCCCGGCCCCCGGCCAGCGCGTGGCCCAGGCCCTTGCGGCTGGTCACCGCGTGCAGGAGGGCGCGTCGGGCCCGCAGCGCGCCGTCCGGGCCGGCCGGGCGGGCGCCGAGCGCGGCGGTGGCGTGGACGGAGGCGGTGCGCACCGACTCGGCGATCTCGGCGAGCTCGCGGGCCGCGGCGAGCAGCGCCCGGCCGTCGGAGGTGTCGTCCATGGTCACGGGATCTCCTTCCCGCGCCGCTAGAGGGCGCCGCGCCAGGTCATGCTGACGAACCGGGGCCGCGGATCCTCCGGGACGTTGCGGTGCAGGACGTCCGACACCGTGCGCGTCCCGCCGATGATCCGCATGCCGAGCGGGGTGAACGTCGCGGAGTTGAGCACGCGGGGCGCCAGCAGCGGGTTGGTCAGTGCCTGCGAGAACGCGTCGATCGCGATGATCTTGGTGAGCAGCGGCGGCAGGATCGCCTTCGCCGACCCGGGCTCCTCGGCGAACAGGCCGACGTACAGGTCGACGTCGTCGACGGTGCCGTACAGGTCGCGGAGGGCGCCCTGCACCCGGGGGTCGCCGGTGATGTGCTCGAAGCGGCGCACCCGCGGGAACCGGCAGTGCTCCCGGTAGTCGTTGTAGGACGCCAGTTGCAGGGCGCGCCCGCCGGCGATGGACGCCTCGTCCACCTCGCGGAGCACGGGGTCGGTGTTGAACAGGCCGAGGCGGCCGGCGCGCTGCTCGGAGGCGTCCTCGAAGAGCCGCCCGAGACCGGTCTCGGGCAGCAGCGCGGAGCCGAACAGCGTGGCGGGCAGCGGAACGTCCCGGTTCCCGATGCTCAGCGTGGACGGGACGAGGCTGTGCCACCGGTAGACGAGGTTGAACTCGATCGACGCCCAGTTCTGCCGCTGCCACGGCGCGCGGGCGAGCCTGCGGGTCAGCCGCGGGTCGAGCAGGAAACGGAAGTGGTAGGGCGTGATGTGGTTGATGTACTCCTCGACCACGATCTTGATGACGAGGGCGATGACGATGTTGCGCGCCGTCTGGAACAGCCGCTCGTCGTCCCACCGGGGGTAGGTCGCGGCCAGCAGCCGCGCCACCCGGTTGTGCTCGCGCAGGAACAGCACGGTGAACATCGCGAAACCGACCTGGAGGTTGCCGCGGTCGCCGCCGAACGCGAAGAGCGTGTCGCGCCGGGCGGCGTCGACGACCTCCAGGCGGGCGACGCTCAGCGCCGCGAACTCCGGCTTGATCCGGCCCTGCTCGCACAGGTACGGCGGGAACTCGCCGCCGTTGACGAGCCGGCTCTTCAGCAGCCCGCCGTCGAAGGCGCGGACGGCTCCGGTCGCCTCCTCGCCGAGCCCGTACAGCGGGTTGACGTCGATCTCGTGGTTGGAGGTGTTACGGCTCGGGTCGCGCGGCACGCGGCTCTCACCGCGCAGGAACCCGTCGGTGAACCACTGCGCGAAGTAGGCGAACAGCACCGTCGAGCGCGGGCACGGGATCATCTCCTCGCCCCGCGCGAACAGCGCGGCGGCCCGCTCCGCCGAGGGCCGCACGGCCCCCTCGGGCACCGGCGCCGGTGGCAGGTGGCGGCCCATGTAGGACCGGTCGGTCAGCGACGTCCACGACGTGTACGGGGACTTCGTGCTCAGCGGCTCGGGCCGGGCCGGCATCTCCCGGACCGCGCTGTCGATCAGTACCGCGTTGAGCCCCAGCCGCACCGGCCGGACGGCCTCGGCGAGTAACCACAGCGGCCTGCCGTGCGTGAGCGCCAGATACCGGAGCCGGTTGACCGCCCCGTCCGTCGCCACGCTCCGCGCCTTCGCCGGACCGGCCACCACCGGCCGCCCGCGCACCAGCCCCCCGCCACGCCCACGCCCCTTCCCCGCTCCCCCGCCCACACCACGCCACGCGCCCTTCCCTTGACCACCCGGTCCGCCATCGCGCCCCTGACCGCCGCCGTCGTCCCCGGCCCCCACGACCGCGAAGAACGCCCCACGCCGACGCCGCGCCAGGCCACGCCGGGAGAAACGCCCGGTGCCCCGCTCCGCCGCACCCCTCTCTCCCCTCGTCGCGGCGGATCCCACCGCCGTAACGACCGCCCTCGGGCCACTTCGGGAAGAACCGCCGTCACCGGACGACCCACCCTTGGCCTCGGCACCGCCTTCCCCCAGACCGCCGGCCTCCTGCTGCCCGTCGCCGCGCCCTTCCGCGCCGACGGACTCCACCGGCCCGCGAAGCCGACCCGACCGCGCACGCCGCAGCACAGAACCCTCGCTCTCCACCCCCACAACCCCACCCGAAGCACCGGATTCAGCAACACCCGCCGCGCCGCCGCCCCCGGCCGCGCCAGAGCCGGGCTCCGGCTCCTGCCGCGCCGCGCCAGAGAACGGCGCGCGATCACGAGCCCGCCGCGCACGCCGCAGCGCACCTCCGTCCTGCTCCGCACTCTCGCTCTCAACCCCCACAACCCCACCCGAAGCACCGGATTCAGCAACACCCGCCGCGCCGCCGCCCCCGGCCGCGGCGGAGTCGGGCTCCGGCTCCTCCTGCGCCGACCTGGACGGCTCGGCGGTGGCGGGGAGCGGGGGGCGGTCGCGGGGTGGCCAGGCGCGGCGGAGGGCGGCGCGGACGCCGCCGCGGTCGTGGGGGCGGCCGCCCGGCTCGGTGACGGGCCGGTCGCCGGCCGGGGAGAGGGTGTCGCCGGTGGCAGGGTCGCCGGTGTGGGGTACGCCGTCGTCGCCGTCGCGAGGGGTCATGTCAGGGTCCTTCCTGGCCGAGGCCCAGCAGGAGACGGTCGGGGAAGACGCCGCGGTCGCGTTCGACCCTGCCGTCCGGGGGCGGAAGCAGCCGCAGGCCCGGACGGCGGAGCAGGCGGCGCAGGGTCTCGCTGATCACGGCCGTGCCCGGGTGGACGCCGACGCAGGCGTGCGGGCCGTGGCCGAAGTGCAGGTGGACGTGGGGCGGACGA
Source organism: Actinomadura roseirufa (assembly GCF_900659635.1). Lineage (GTDB taxonomy): Bacteria > Actinomycetota > Actinomycetes > Streptosporangiales > Streptosporangiaceae > Spirillospora > Spirillospora roseirufa. The sequence goes on from NZ_CAACVB010000058.1 coordinate 22,306, forward strand.
TCCAGGCGGAAGACGTCCGGTTCGGGGACGGCGGTCTCGTCCGCCATCGCCGAGGCGACCGCCGCGAGCACGAGGGCGCCCGCCGGGACGGTCGTCTCGTGCGGGGTGCCCGGCGCGAGGACGTGGTCGCGCTCGCAGGTCCGGGCGATCACGGTGAGGAACGGGTCGAAGCGCAGGGCCTCCCACACGTGCCGGTCGAACAGGTCCGGGTCGGCGGCGGCCCGGACGGCGGCCCGGTGCAGCCCGGGGCGGCCGAGGATCTGCCCGACCGCGTGGACCATGGAGCCCGAGGCGTTCTCGGCGAACCCGAGCAGGAGCCCGGCGACGTTGGCGGCGACGCGCCGGTCGTCGAGCCCGAGCCCGGCGGGGAGCCGCGTGCACAGCAGCCGGGTGAGGACGTCCTGCGGGACGGCCGGCGGGGACGCCCGCACCGCGGCGCGGCGCTCGTCGAGCAGCCCGCGGAGGTAGGCCATCATCTCCCCGCCGGCGCGCACGGACGCCGTGTGGACCGCCGGGTCGCCGGTGAGGTTGGCGGTGAGGTCGGTCATCACGGTCCGGGACCAGCGGGACAGCGTGGCCGGGTCGGGGCCGGGGAAGCCGAAGTACTCGGCGCACACCGCCGCGCAGACGGGCCGGAACAGCTCGCCGACCGCGTCGATCCGCCCGTGGGGGGCGGCGGCGTCCAGCGCCTCCTCGGCGACGCGCCCGGCCAGCGCGCGGACCTGCGGCACGTCCTCGGGCGGGAGCATGACCTGCATGAGGCCCTTCTCCCGCCAGTTCAGCGGGGTGGCGTCGCGGGTCAGCATGACCGGACAGCCGAGCGCGGGGTCGAGCCGGGCGGCGTAGCCGGCCACGGTGAAGCTCTCGCCGCGGGAGAGGACCTCGGTGACCTCGGCGAACCGGGTGACGAGGGTGAAGGCCGGCGTGACGAGGACGGGACGGTGCGCGCGCAGCTCGGCGAACAGGGGACGCCGCTCGGTGCGCAGCCATCCGGCGAGCAGCGCGGCCGCGGCCGCGGGGTCGGCCGCGCGGGCCGCGTCGTACCTGGGGAGATAGCCGTCGGCCGTCTTGTCGTCGAGCCGGTTCATGCGGCGCCGCCTTCACTCCGGGGTCGCGTCGGGCACCGGCCGGACCGGCCGCGGGACCGGCGACAGATTTCCTCCATGGCCTGTCGTAGCCGAATGAGAGCCCAAAGTAACGGCTATGCACGGTTTTGGCAACATAGAGTCAGGAGATAAGCGCAAAGAGTAACAGTAAATTGACTAAAAGGTAACTGCCAGTCAGGCGGGCGAGTGGCGTTGAATCGGGCCGGAGAAGGCCGGAGAAGGAGGGCACATGCCCGCACGCTCAGGCTGGGCCGAGCCGGAGACGGCCGGTACCGCGCCCGTCTCGGCGGCCCGCCGCAACGCCTACCTGGTCACGCTGGTGGTCCTGCCGGCGGTGGTGCCGGCCGCGGCGGCGGGGGTGGCGTGGGGACGGGGAGTCGGGCCGCGCGACCTGGTGATCGCCGCCGTGATGTACACCGTCAGCATCTTCGGCATCAGCGTCGGCTACCACCGGATGCTGACCCATCGCGCGTTCAAGTGCCGCAGGCCGCTGCGCGTCGCGCTCGCGCTGGCGGGCGGCCTGGCGCTGGAGGGGCCGGCGTCGCTGTGGGCGGCCGAGCACCGTCGTCACCACAAGTACGCCGACCGGCCGGGCGACCCCCACTCGCCGTGGGCCTACGGCGAGAGCGCGTGGGGCCTGGCGCGGGGCGTCCTGCACGCGCAGGTCGGCTGGTTCTACACGGCGCGCCGGCGGTCCGACCGCCGGCACTGGGTCCCCGACCTGCTGGACGATCCGGACATCAGGCGGCTCGACGCCGCCTATCCCCTGACGGCGGCGGCGTCGTTCGCGCTCCCCGCGCTGGCCGGGGGGCTGTGGTCGGCGTCCTAGGCCGGCGCGTGGACGGCGCTGTTCTGGGGCGGGCTGGTCCGGTACGCGGTCGTGCACCACGTCACGTGGTCGGTCAACTCGATCGCGCACGGGTTCGGCGGGCGCGCCTTCACCACGCGCGACCGCTCCAGCAACGTCCGGTGGGTGGCGCTGCTGACGTTCGGCGAGGGGTGGCACAACTGGCACCACGCCGACCCGACCAGCGCCCGTCACGGCGTCCTGAAGGGTCAGCTCGACCTGAGCGCGGTCCTCATCCGGGGCTTCGAACGGGCCGGATGGGCCTACGACGTGCGGTGGCCCGACCCGTCCCGCGTGGGTGAGCGCCTGCTTCGCGGACCGGCGGCCCGTCCTCCGGGCGACCTCGGAGAAGACGACACGGTGGCCACGCGGGCGTGACCACCGTCAGGGTCGTGCGAGGGGGAGCCGGTCAGGCGATGTAGACGCTCTGGCCGAACTCGAACGTGCCGCGCCTGTTCGGGTCCAGGCTGGCGATGGCGTCGCCCTTGCACCGGTTCCCGCGGAAGATGAACGCGGTCGTGTTGGTGCGGTTGACGGCGGCGAGCCCGGCGTGCTGGGTGGCGTAGCAGCCGCTGGGCCGGTCGTGCCGCTGGGCGTTGAGCCACAGGGCTCCCTCGGCCGCCTGGGCTCCGGAGGCGGGCAGCGCGAGGGTACCCAGCGTCGTCGCCCCGACGAGGGCGAACAGGGGTATGGCACGTCGCATGGTGGTGTCTCCTGGGGGGTTTTCGGGGGGACGATCCGGCGGAGGGTCCGCCGGGCCTTCGGTGGCGAGCGGCCGGGACGGGTCAGTCGAGGTGCCGGATGTACACCCAGTCGACCTCGCCGTCGCCGTCGGCCCCGCCGCGCTGGCAGCGCTCCAGCATGCGGTTGCCCTGCGAGTCGCGGGTGATGCGCTGCGTCCCGATGGGCTTGAACCTGCCGTCGTGGCCGAGGCAGCCCTGGGGGCGGACGGCGGCCGGGGGCGCCGGCGCGGCGGTGCTCGCGGGGGTACCGGACGAGACGGGGGACGAGGCCGGCGCGGGGGCCGCCGACGCGGGAGCCGCGGCGAGGCCGGTGAGGACGGCGGCCAGAGCCGGACCTGCGAGCAGGCGTGCGACCATGACGTTCCCTTTCTGATCAGGGGGTCGTTTTTTCCACGCCGCACACTACTCACTGTAGTCACATAATTACAGTGATGTAGTTCTTACCTCTAAATAAGTCGCCCCTCGCCCGATCGATAGTCCCAGCTCCCCACATCACTCACTTCTTCCCCAAATCACCCAGGAGAGTTCTCCCAGGTGAGGGTAGTCATCAACCACTGAACAGAACTAAACACGATGATCGAAACGAGTCACACGGAATCAAGCAGAACAGGCTCATTTCACGAGACAAAGAACGGGAAACCCCTCTATAAGGAAGCTCCAACAAGAGCGCGAGAGGCCGCACAGGAAAGCCGTCCACCCGGCGAACGCGGCACGAAAGGCGGCACCACTTCCACCGGACGCCATAGCCGCCCCCGGGTCCGATCCACGGGGGTCTGCGGGCACCGAAACGAGGCCGCCCCAACGGCCGGTCTTTGTCGGACATTGCCAAGAGATGGGCGCTCATTCGGCAGTTGATGCCGATTTTCGAATCGGCCCGAAGTGGTTCGGTATTCAACCTGCGGTGATAGCCGGAGCGTCGCGAAGCGGGCACGGGTAGGGCTTGCCGGGCGCCGGACCGCTGGTTAACGTGCTCTCAAATTTATAGGAAACCTTACTGTTGATTTCTGCGCGCATCTGACTCGGGGTTCGGGGGAACTTCCGTCGGCTTCCCTACCGTGCCATGGAGTGAGTCTTGCGTTCCCGCTCTGTACTCGGCGTCCTCGCCGTCCTCCTGCTCGCCTTCGCGGTGCCCCTCTACGCCCGCGCCGACGCTCCGGCCGCCGCGCCGGCGGCGGCGTTCACCAAACCGTCCGACTGGGGGTCGGGCTGGGAGGGCAGGTTCACCCTCACCAACGGATCGGACAAGGCGATCAGCGGCTGGGAGGTCGCCTTCGACCTGCCGTCCGGGACCACCCTCGGCTCCTTCTGGGACGCCACGGTGACCTCGACGCCGCCGCACCACGTCTTCAAGAACCGTGAGTACAACGGATCGATCCCACCCGGCGGATCGGTCACGTTCGGCTTCCTCGGGAACGGTCCCGGGGCACCGGAGAAGTGCACGTTCAACGGCGCCCCGTGCACCGGCGGGCCGGAGCAGCCCGGTGGTCTCGGCGCCCCCGGCAGCCCCTCGGTGACGGGACGGACCGACACCTCGCTGACGCTGTCGTGGACGGCGGGCGGCGGAACGCCCACCGGCTACCGCGTCTACGAGGGCTCCGACCTGCGCGCGACGGTGAACGGCACAAGCGCCACGCTCTCCGGCCTGGAGACGTGCTCGTCCCACAGCTACACGGTCAAGGCGTACAACGCCGACGGGGAGTCGGCCGCGAGCGCCGTCGCCTCGGGCACGACCAGCGGATGCGCGACGGGGCCGCTGCCCCGGCACTTCCTCACCGGGTACTGGCACGACTTCAACAACGGGTCCAGGGCGCTCAAGCTGGCGGACGTCCCGAACGAGTACGACCTGATCGCGGTGGCGTTCGGCGAGTCGACGTCGCGGGCGGGCGAGGTCACCTTCCGGGTCGACCCGGGGCTGTCGTCGTCGCTGGGCGGCTACACCGACGCGCAGTTCAAGGCGGACGTGGCGGCGCTGCACGCCAAGGGCAAGAAGGTCATCCTGTCGGTCGGCGGCGAGAAGGGCGCGATCCGGGTCGGGGACTCCTCGTCCGCGGCGACCTTCGCGAGCAGCGTGTCCGGGCTGATGACGCAGTACGGGTTCGACGGCGTGGACATCGACCTGGAGAACGGGTTGAGCCCCGCGCCGATGGAGCAGGCGCTGCGGCAGCTGCGGGCCAAGGCCGGCGCCGGCCTGATCATCACGATGGCGCCGCAGACGATCGACATGCAGTCCACCGGTGCCTCCTACTTCCAGCTCGCGCTGAAGATCAAGGACATCCTCACCGTCGTGAACATGCAGTACTACAACTCCGGCGCGATGCTCGGCTGCGACCAGAAGGTGTACTCGCAGGGGACGATCGACTTCATGACCGCGCTGGCCTGCATCCAGCTGGAGGGCGGGCTGCGCGCCGACCAGGTGGCGCTGGGGCTGCCGGCCGGGGCGGGCGCCGCGGGAGGCGGGGTCGTCTCGCCGTCCATGGTGAACAACGCGCTGAGCTGCCTGGCCACCGGCTCCAACTGCGGGTCGTACAAACCATCGCGGACCTACCCGGACATCCGGGGCGCGATGACCTGGTCGATCAACTGGGACGTCACCAACGGCGGCGGGTTCGCCCGCACCGTCCGGCCGCACCTGAACACGCTTCCGTAGGGGCCTCGCGATGAAGAGGATCTGGGTCCTGGCGGCGCTGCTCGCCGGGCTGCTGGTCGCCGCGGGCCCCGCGCACGCGGAGAACATGCTGAGCAACGGCGGGTTCGAGAGCGGGTCGCTCGCGGGCTGGTCCTGCTCGGGCGGGTCGGCGGTGACGACGCCGGTGCGGACGGGGACGTACGCGCTCTCCGGCGGCGTCACGGCGGGCGACACCGGCCAGTGCGCGCAGACCGTGGGCGTGCGGCCGAGCACCGCCTACACGCTGTCGGCCTGGGTGCGCGGAACCTACGTGTACCTGGGCGTGACGGGCGGCACGTCCACCTGGACGCCGTCGGCGTCGGCCTTCACCAAGCTGACGGTGTCGTTCACGACCGCCGCAGACCAGACGTCGGCGCAGGTCTTCCTGCACGGCTGGTACGGGGCGGGTGCGTACTACGCCGACGACGTGGAGCTGGACGGCCCCGGCGGCGAGCCGCAGCCGGGCGTGCCGGGCCGGCCGGACACGCCGCGGCTCGGGACGGTCTCCGACGGCTCGATCGCCCTGTCGTGGGACGCGGCGTCCGGGACGGTGACGGGCTACCGGGTGTACGAGGGCTCCGCCGCGCGGGCCACGGTGACCGGGACCGGCGCCACCCTGTCGGGTCTCACGGCCTGCACGACGCACACCTACACGGTCGCGGCGTACAACGACGTCGGCGAGTCGCCGAAGTCCGACCCGGTGACCGGGACGACGACCGGCTGCACCGACACCGGGCTGCCCAAGCACGCGCTGATCGGATACCTGCACGCGAGCTTCGCCAACGGGTCCGGGTACGTGCGCATGGCGGACGTCCCGGACGCGTGGGACATCATCGACCTCGCGTTCGGCGAGCCCACCTCGGTGACGTCCGGGGACATCCGGTTCAACCGGTGCCCGGTGAGCGAGTGCAAGAACGTGGAGAGCGACGCGGAGTTCATCGCCGCGATCCGCGCGAAGCAGGCCAAGGGCAAGAAGGTCCTGATCTCGATCGGCGGGCAGAACGGCCAGGTCCAGCTGACCAGCGCGGCGGCGCGGGACGCGTTCGTCCGGTCCGTCTCGGAGATCATCGACCGGTACGGCCTGGACGGCCTGGACGTCGACTTCGAGGGCCACTCGCTGTCGCTGAACGCGGGCGACACCGACTTCCGCAACCCCACGACGCCCGTGATCGTCAACCTGATCTCGGCGCTGAAGACGCTCAAGGCGCGGTACGGGGCGAAGTTCACGCTGACGATGGCGCCCGAGACGTTCTTCGTGCAGGTCGGGTACCAGTTCTACGGCGGCGCGAACGGCGGCGACACCCGCACGGGCGCCTACCTGCCGGTGATCCACGCGATGCGGGACGACCTGACGCTGCTGCACGTCCAGGACTACAACTCCGGCCCGGTGACGGGGCTGGACGGCCAGTACCACCAGATGGGCGGCGCCGAGTTCCACATCGCGATGACCGACATGCTCAAGGCGGGGTTCCCGGTGGCGAAGACCGGACACACCTTCCCGGGGCTGCGGCCCGAGCAGATCGCGATCGGGCTGCCGGCCGCCGTGAGCGCGGGCAACGGGCACACGCCGCCCGCGCAGGTGCAGCAGGCGGTCACCTGCCTGGTCAAGGGCCAGGGCTGCGGCTCCTACACGCTGCGCGGCGGGACGTCGCCGAACCTGCGCGGCCTCATGACCTGGTCCATCAACTGGGACCACTACTTCAACTGGGACTTCATGAACAGTCACGAGCCGTTCCTGAACGCGCTCCCGTGACACGCGACTCGGCCGGGATTCCCGAGGCTCCCGGTCCCACCCCCAACGGAAGGAAGACCATGCGATCTCCCCGTACGAAGGTCGCCGTCGTCGCGGCGGCGGTGCCCGCCGCGTCGGTGCTCGCCGTGCTGGCGAACGCGGCGCCCGCCAGCGCGCACGGCACGATGTCCGATCCGCCCAGCCGCGTGTACACCTGCAAGAACGAGGGCCCCGAGCACCCGCAGTCGGAGGCGTGCAAGGCGGCCGTCGCGGTCGCGGGCACGCAGCCGTTCTACGACTGGAACGAGGTGTCGCTGCTGGACGCGGGCGGACGGCACCGCCAGCTCATCCCGGACGGCCAGCTGTGCAGCGCGGGGCGGGCCAAGTACCGCGGGCTCGACCTGCAGCGCGCCGACTGGCCCGCCAAGAAGGTCTCGCCGGGCCCGTTGACGATCACCTACCACGCGACCGCGCCGCACGCGGCCAGCAACTTCGATTTCTACATCACCCGCGAGGGCTGGGACCCGACGCAGCCGCTGCGCTGGTCGGACCTCGTCTCGCTGGCGTCGTTCACCCGGCAGAACCCGACGACGTTCACGAACTGGACGCTCACGCTGCCGCAGCGCACCGGGCGGCACATCCTGTACTCGACCTGGCAGCGGGTCCTGGGCAGCAACGAGGCGTTCTACACCTGCTCCGACGTGGACTTCGGCGGGGCGAACACGCCCACCCCGCCGACGACTCCCCCGACCACCCCGCCCACCACGCCGCCGACCACCCCGCCCACGACTCCGCCCACGACCCCGGCGCCGGACGGCACCTGGGCGCTGGGCAAGGCGTACACCGCGGGCGACAAGGTCACCTACAACGGCGCGTCCTACGAGTGCCTTCAGGCGCACACGGCGATCGCGGGCTGGGAGCCCCCGAACGCCGGGGCGCTCTGGCGGGCCGCCTGAGCGCGGCGCGATGAAGTACGGCGCACTGGCCGTGCTCGCCGCGTGCGCCCTGCTGCTGTTCGCCAGGTGCGGAGCGGCCGGCGGTTCGCCGGCCGCTCCTGCCGCGGCCCGCGGCGGGGACGGCTTCAACTCCACCGACGTGATGTACCTGCAGATGATGGTCCCGCACGAGGGCCAGGGCGTCCGGCTGGTGCGGCTGGCCCGCGGCCACCGGGTACGGCCCGAGATCAGCACGCTCGCGGCGGCCATCGAGGCCACGCAGCTCACCGAGGTGCGGACCATGGCCGCCCGGCTGCGCGGCTGGCACCGTCCGCCGCGGGCGAGCGCGCACGAGCACGCCGGGCACGGCGGGATGCCGCAGACCACCGACGCGCAGCTCCAGGCGCTCGACCGGACGCCGGACGACCGGTTCGAACGCGCCTTCCTGAACCTTTTGATCGCGCACCAGGACGACGCCGTCCAGATGGCCCGGAAGGAGAGTCGCGGAGGCGAAGACGCCTCGACCCGGCGGCTGGCGGAGAGCGTCGACCGCTCGCGCTCCGCGCAGATCGCCCGCATGCTCGCCATCCTCGGGCCAAGCTCCCCCACCCAATCCCCCACCCCCACTAAGTAGGTGTTGGAATGCGCCGACTAGTCAGTGCCCTGCTCACGCTCGTCGTCGTCAGCGCGCTCGCCGTGGCCCCCGCGCACGCGGCCGACCGGCTGACGGCGGCCTTCAGCCTGTCCGGCAACACGGGCAAGTACGTGGTCAGCAATCCCGGTTCGGCCAGCGTCAGTCATTGGACGCTGGTGTTCGAGCTCCCCGCCGGGGTGACCGCGAGCAACGCCCAGAACGCCACCCTTTCCCAGGATGGGACGAAGGTGACGCTCACCCCCGCCCACTACATCGACACCATCCGCAGCGGCGGGAACACCGAGCCCTACAGCCCGACGTTCTCGCTCAGCTCCCCCTCCGAGCCGACCAAGTGCCTGCTGAACGGCGCGAACTGCGACGGATCGGGTGAACCGCCCGCCCAGCAGGCGGGGGTCACCGCGACCTACAGCGTCGAGGGGTCCCGCGCCAAGTTCGTCGTCGCCAACAACAGCGGTGCGACGATCAACAACTGGTCGGTCGTGTTCGACCTGCCGAACGGCGTGACCGCCAGCGCCGCCGACAACGGCTCGGTGACCCAGAACGGGCGGACGGTCACGCTGTCGCCCGCCTACTACAACGCGACGATCGGCTCGGGCCGGACGACGGAGCCCTACAGCCCCACGTTCAACGTCAGCCAGTCCGGCGCCCGGCCCACCAGCTGCCGCGTCAACGACGTCAACTGCGACGGCACCGGTGACGCCGCGCCGGGCGCGCCCGCCAACCTGAAGTCCCCGGTGAAGACCACCAAGTCGGTGTCGCTCACCTGGGACGCGGCGAAGCCGGGCAGCCTGCCGATCACCGCCTACGAGGTGTACAACGGCTCGGTGCTCGCGACGACGGTGCCCGAGACCAGCGCCACGGTGACGGGCCTCACGCCGAACACCGAGTACACGTTCACGGTGAAGGCCCGCGACCGCAAGGGCACGCTGTCGCCCGCCAGCGAGCCGATCAAGGTGAAGACCAACGACCCGGCGACCGACACCAAGGCGCCGTCCGTCCCGGACGGGCTGCGCAGCACCGGCAAGGACTCCGCCAGCGTGAAGCTCGCGTGGAACGCCTCGACCGACGAGAGCGGTGTGGCGAACTACGACGTGCTGGTGGACGGGAAGGTCGCGACCACGGTGACGGGGACGACGGCGACCGTGGCGGGGCTGTCCCCGTCCACGACGTACTCGTTCTCCGTGCAGGCCCGCGACTCCTACGACAACGTGTCGCAGGCCAGTGCCGCGGTGAAGGTGACCACTGACGACGTGGTCAACAACGGGTACGCCCGCGTGGGCTACTTCGTCCAGTGGGGCATCTACGGCCGCCAGTACTTCGTGAAGAACCTCGACACGACCGGCAACGCCGCCAAGCTGACCCACATCAACTACGCGTTCGCCAACATCGACCCGAAGAACCTGACCTGCCTGCAGGGCGTCACCAAGGGCACGACCTCCGACCCGCAGGACCCGAGCCAGGGTGACGGGGCGGGCGACGCCGAGGCCGACTACGGGCGCGCGTTCAGCGCGGCGCAGTCGGTGGACGGCCAGGGCGACACCGGCTGGGAGAAGCTGCGCGGCAACTACAACCAGCTGAAGAAGCTCAAGGCCAAGTACCCGAAGCTGAAGGTGCTGATCTCGATCGGCGGCTGGACGTACTCCAAGTACTTCTCCGACGTGGCCGCGACGGACGCCAGCCGCAAGAAGTTCGTCAGCTCCTGCATCGACACCTACATCAAGGGCAACCTGCCCGACTACAACGGCGCCGGCGGGCCGGGCACGGCCGCGGGCATCTTCGACGGCATCGACCTCGACTGGGAGTGGCCGGGCGCCGAGGGCCACGCCGGCAACCACATCGGCAAGGACGACAAGGCCAACAACACGCTGCTGATCGCCGAGTTCCGCCGCCAGCTCGACGCGCTGACCAAGGACACCGGCAAGCAGTACCAGCTCACCGCGTTCACCCCCGCCGACCCGGCGAAGATCGCGACCGGCTGGGACCTGCCCGAGGTCGCCAAGAGCCTGGACATCTTCAACATCCAGGGCTACGACTTCCACGGCGCCGGCAGCGACAACTCGTGGGAGCCCAACCGGACGGGTCACGCCGGCAACCTGTACGCCGACACCGACGACCCGTACTCGTTCCACTTCAGCGTCGAGAACGCCGTGAAGGTGTACCTCGACGCCGGGGTCAACCCGCGCAAGCTCACCATCGGCCTCGCCTACTACGGCCGCGGCTGGCAGAACGTGACCGACGGTGGCAAGCAGGGCGAGTGGCAGGACGCCAAGGGCGCGGCTCCCGGCCAGTTCCAGGAGGAGGCCGGGACGCGCGGCTACAGCAACCTGATCGCCAGCGTGCCGAACTGCACGATCACGCATGACATGCAGTCGATCTCCACGTTCTGCTACACCGGGAACAACGGCCAGTGGTGGACGTTCGACGACGCGTGGTCGATCACCAAGAAGGTCGCGTGGCTGCGCAGCAAGGGCCTGCTCGGCGCCATGATCTGGGAGATGTCGGGTGACCCCGGCGTCCTCACCAAGGCGCTGGACGACGGCCTGAAGTAAAGCCGGCCTGAAGCAAGAGGGGTTCGTCCCCGAGGGCCCGGGGCCGGTGCCGTCCGCTCATGGCGGCACCGGCCCTGGCACCACCCGGAGGGCCCCGGCGCACCGCGATCGGTGCGCCGGGGCCCTTTTCTCTCGTGTCCCGCCGTCTACCAGCGGTCGAAGTGCAGAACCTCGTCCAAGGGGACGCGGGGAGCGGGACGGAAGGTCTCGCCGGTGTAGTAGGCGGTGGGGATGAGCGCGGCCTGCCGGACCTCGCCGGGAAGCCCGAGCAGCTCGGCGACCTCCCGCTCGTGGACCAGGTGCAGGGTCGTCCACGCGGTGCCGAGCCCGCGGGCCCGCGCGGCGAGGGCGTAGTTCCACACGGCCGGCAGGAGCGATCCCCACAGGCCCGCCTGGTTGCCCTCGGGAAGGTCGCCCGTGGACAGCCGCAGGCAGGGGATCATCAGGACGGGCACCTCGCCCATCCGCTCGGCCAGATGGGTCGCGCTGGCCGTGACGCGCTTCTGGTGCTCGGTGCTGTCCGGGGCGCCGGACGCCCCGGCGCCCGTGGCCGTGTAGGCCCGGAAGGCGCGGTAGTAGTAGCTCCCGATCGCCTTGCGGGTCTCAGGGTCGGTGACGACGATCCACTGCCACGCCTGCCGGTTGCCGCCGTTCGGTGCCTGCACGGCGACCTCCAGGCACTCGCGGATCAGCTCCATGGGGACCGGGCGGGTGAGGTCCAGGCGCCGGCGCACCGCGCGCGTCGTGGTCAGCAGTTCGTCCGGGCCGAGCGGAAGAGTCGTCATGGACCCATGCTTTCATCCGCTTTCCCGACGAAGAAATGCCAGGTCAGGGGCCACTCGGGCGTGGATTCCGTCGATCAGGGCGAGGAGGTCGGGGCAGTAGACCGACGGGTTGAGGTAGCCGGTGCCCGAGCGGTACCGGTGCGCGTACAGGCCGCCGCCGCAGACGCGCGCCCACCGGCAGGCGCGGCAGCGGTCGCACAGCCCGTCCACGCCGAGCTGCCGGGCCACCGTCATCGGCATCGCCAGGACCGCGTCGAAGGAGTCGCGGGCGACGTGCAGGCCGGTCGCGGGCGCGGTCGCCGACACCGCCTTCAGCAGGTCCGAGTGCTCGATCGAGCCGTCGGTCTCCACCACCGCGACGCCGATCGGCGCAACGCCCAGCAGCTCGCTGGACGCCCGGCCGCCGAGCAGGAGCTGGAGGATCTCGGCGAACAGCCGGATCTCGACGCCGCCCGCCGGGTACCACGCGTCGAAGATCCGCAGCAGCCAGCCGGCGTACGGAGTGCCCGCCGCGGCCGGGTCGCGGCCGGGCGGCGGCGCGTCCCAGGTGCCGTGCGGGAGCAGGAAGTCCATCCGCGGCGGCGCGAAGGCCAGCAGCGCCTCGTAGGTCGCGACGGGGTCGTTGCGCAGGTCGATCGTGCACAGCAGCCCCGCGAACAGGTGCCGGAACCGGGGCGCGGTCAGCCGCCCGAGGCCCGCGGCGACCCGGGCGTGGCTGCCCCGGCCGCCCGCCAGGCGGCGGTGCCGGTCCTGCGCGGCGGCGTCCCCGTCGAGGCTGACCCCGACCCGCACGTCCAGGCCGGCGAGCGCCGCGAGCCGCTCCTCGTCCAGCCGGGTCCCGTTGGTCTGCACCGCGACCTCGACGGCCGCGCCGCCCGCCGCCGCGCGGACGGCCCGCACCGCGCGCGCGAGCAGCGCGGTGTCGGCCAGCAGCGGCTCGCCGCCGTGCAGCACCAGCCGCACCGCGTCCAGGCCGTGCGCGCGGACGTGCTCGCCGATCCGCGCGGCCGCCGCGTCCACGACCTCGCGCGGCATCTGCGCCGGGCGGTCCCGCCAGCCCTGGTCTGCCATCGCGAAGACGTAGCAGTAGTCGCACGCCAGGTCGCAGCGGGCGTGCACCTTCAGCACGAACTCGCGGAACGGGCTGGGCCGCCAGCCCGCCGCCCGCAGCGCGGGCACGTCCAGGGACGCGGGCCACTCGGCGTCCGGCCCGCCCCGTCCCACCCCGGTCGTCATGGTCGTCACGCGCCGACCGGGAGCGCGCCGTTGGCCCGCGCCCACGCCGCGCGGTGCTCGGCCAGCGCGTGGGCGGCGGCCCGTTCGGCGGCCTCCGGCACCGGCTCGGCCGACCAGGAGTCCAGGGTGCCGCGCATGCCGCGGGCGAACCGGGCCCCGAGCGGCGGCAGCGCGGGCTCCTCGAGCAGTTGGTCCAGCCCGGTGCGCACGGCGGAGCGCCACCGGGCGAACTCCACGTGCGCGAGGAACGCCCGCTCGCCGCGCTCGTGCCGGCGCTGGCCGCGCCAGAACCCGGCGACGCCGAGGAAGGCGTAGGTGCCGTGCAGCAGCCCGGCCAGCGGACGGGGGTCGGGGCGCCAGGGCGCGTAGTAGCGGCGGCCGCCGCCGGTGTCGGGCAGCAGCGGCAGCGCGTCCATCAGCGCGGTCAGCTTGGCGTGCTGGACCTCGTGCGCGAGCGTCACCGCGAGCTGCCGGGCGTCCATCGGCACCGAGAACGCGACGCAGCCGAACGCCTCGCGGGCGGTCGCGCTGGTGTGCCCGGCCGGGTCGGCGGACAGCGGCGTCACCGTGGTGAGCAGGGCACCGATCTCGCCCGCGATGGCCGGATGGTGGCGGGCCAGCAGCCGCCAGGCGGCGCCGAGCGAGCCGCGCAGCCCCTCCAGGGCGCCCGCGCCGAGCCGGGACGCGACCGGCAGGCCCGGCGGGAAGCGGTACGGGTCGACGTCGTCGACGAGCAGGCCGAGCGTCCGCCCGCCCGCGTCGGCCGACACCCGGCGCAGCCCCAGCCAGCCGGGGCCGTCCCGGTCCGCCGGCGACGGGATCGCGACGGTCCGCCCGCCCGCGCTCACCCGCGCGGCGGGCCCGGTTCCGGAGGGCCCGGTT
>NZ_CAACVB010000059.1 GCF_900659635.1 Actinomadura roseirufa
CTCACCGCCGCCCGCATATGGGGCATCCCGCGGGAACTGGAGAAGGCCGGCGTCCTCACCCTGGCCGACAAGGCCTACCAGGGAGCCGGGGCGACAGTGGTCATCACGCCCTACAAGGGCAGGGACAAACCCGAGTCGCAGAAGCAGGCCAACCGGGCGCACGCCAAGCTCCGCGGACCGGGCGAACGAGCGAACGCCCAGCTCAAGTCATGGTGGATCCTGCGGAAGCTGCGCTGCAGCCCGAGCAAGACCGGCCACATCGTCAAAGCCATCGCCGTCCTACAAAACCACCGCGTCACCCACAGCACCCGAGGATGAAAAGGGTTCCTTGATAGGGAGCAGGACTCTGGTCCACGGTACCCATCGGCGCGCCGGTCGGTCCCGGCTCTGTGTCGGAGATTTCGCCGAAAAGCCGGTCTTCGGTGGTGTTGAGGGCGGCGGCCCAGAGAAGGCGGTAGCGGGGGCCGGGGTGGCATTCCCCGCTTTCGTGAAAGCGGATCATGCGTTCGATGTCGGTGAGCGCCGGGGGCTTCCACGTGATGTCGGGGGGCGTGATGTCGCGGAAGCGTTTGGCGAGGTCGGCGACGACAAGGCCCGCCTCCTTGCGGGTGGCCTTGAGCCGCCGGCCAATGTGGGGGTCGCTTGGGGACATGGGTCTCACCTCGCCGTTGTCGCGCTGGTGACACGCGCTGATGCGGATTGTCATCGATCACCATGAGTATTGCGCTGACGCGAGATGATCGTGCGGTTTCGCTCCGTATCCGCGGACCCGATCCACCGTGCCCGGACCTCACCCCCGGCCGGCCGATCCACGGGTGTCAGGAAAGGCAGCGGTCGGGGCCGTGGAGTTCGAGGACGTCCCGGCCGGGCGAGAGGTAGACCTGGTGGGCGTCACCTGACGTGGGCAGCAGGTTCACCACGCTCTTGCCGTTGTTGGCGACCAGTTTGTAGGTCTCCAGCGTCCTGCCGGTCGTGTGGTCCAGGCACAGGAGCGAGCCGGTGGTGAAGGCGGCGTTGGGCCGGGCGGCCCAGAGCCGGCCGCCCGCGAGGCCGAGCTGCGCCCCTCCGGCGGCCCACGCCGAGGCGAGGCCCCCGTCGACCGGCAGCCGCTTCAGCCCGGAGCCCGCGGCCTCCGGCGCCCAGCGGTCGAGCGATCCGCGCGAGCCCGCCCACAAGGAGCCGTCGCCGCCGGGCACCACGGCGTTGAGAACGGTCGACGCGTCGTGGGGCTCCTCGCCGACGACCGTCAGCGTTCCAGGGCGGATGCGGGCGGCGAGGACGACGCCCCCGTTCTTCGACAGCCCGGACATCCAGGCGACGCCCGCCTTCTCGTCGACCGACACCAGCGCCACGTCCGACAGGAGGGGAGGCCGCATCGTGAAACGGCCGACGACCGCGCCGGTCCGTCCGTCCATCCGGTAGATGTTCCGGCCGTCGTCGCCGACCGCCCAAATCGAGTCGGGTGTCGCGGCCAGACCCATGTAGAAGCCCGGGGGGAGGACGACCTTCAGGGTGGTCCGGAGGGTACCGGGGTCGAGACGGTAAATGGCGAACTGGCGCTTGTGGAAACCGAACATCCACAGCGACCCGCCCGAGACGAACATGCTCGCCGTCAATGATCCGGGCGAGATGGGGAATTTCGGCACCATCGGCACCATGTTGGGCCGCCCGGTCTTGACGATCTTTCCGGAGCGGGGGTTCACCTTCACGACGTCCCCGTTCCGCTTGCGAATGTACAGCGCGCCGTTGAGGAGGACGGGGCCGGACGATCGGTCGCCGAGACCGCGGAGAGTGAAGGTGTTGAGAGATCGGGAGGCCGCCACCGGTCCCCCGCCGGAGTCCCCGGACGGAAGCCGCGCGGACACGACGGCGACGGCGGTGACCGCCGCCACCGCGCCGGCGGCCATGCCCAGCCGCCTGCGCCGCCGCATCCACCGGGACCGCGACTCGATCGCGTCGAGGGTGCCGGGCGGCACGGGCAGCGCCCAGCCCTCGTCGTGCAGTGCTTCGGTGAGACGGTCGTCGACGTGGCTCATTCGGACACCTCCATGGTCGCGAAGTGGGTGCGGAGACGGGCCAGTGCCTTCGCCGCCTGGCTCTTGACCGTGCCGGGAGAGCAGCCGAGGACCTCGGCGATCCGGGCTTCCGACAGGTCCTCGTAGTAGCGCAGGACCACGACGGCCCGCTGGCGCGGCGGCAGCTCGGCCAGCGCTGCCCACATCGCCAGGCGGTCCTCGGGTCCGGGCGGCTCGGCGGCCGGTTCGGGAACGACACCGGTCAGCCGTTCCCGCCAGGCCCCGCGGCGGCCGTTGATGACGAGCCGCACGATGGCCTGCCGCACGTACGCCTCCGGATTGTCCTTCCGCTGCACCCGGGGCCAGACGGTCAACGTCCTGGCCATGGCCGTCTGCACGACGTCCTCGGCCTGGTGCCGGTCTCCGGTGAGGACGTGGGCGTACCGCAGCAGCGCGGGCAGCCGCGCGGTCGCCCACTCACGGAACTCGCCGTCCATCTCGCTCCCTGCTCTCGGTTATGCGGCTATAGACACACGACCGAGTCGCGGGGTTGCCTACGGCCGCGAATCCCCCGACGGGCGCCGGTCAGCCCTGCCGAGAGGAGGCACACGCACAGAAGCCCCACCGAGCACTCGGCGGAGCTTCGGGGTGGTCCGAGAGAGGCGATGCGCTGCCGGCCCGCGGCGGTGTCAGCCGGCCGGCGGGCTCGTGTTCGCGTGGGTCCGGAAGACCGGCCAGCCGATCTCGGTGCGCCAGCGGGAGGTGTCGGTGGTGTCGCGTCGTCCGACGACGTAGTACTCGCGAATGGGGCCGTCGACCGCGAGCGCGTGGCGTGCCACGTACGCGGCCAGGGTGCCGTACGAACGATCCGAGGAGTCGGCCGATCCCGCGTGGGTGATGACGGCGAGTTCGGTCGCCGGTATGACCTGGGAGGTGACCCGGCCCATGGGCCGCAGGGGGTCGGCGCAGGGGACGAAGATGGTCACCTCCCCGCGATCGTGGGTGAAGATCTCATCGGCGAAGATGCCGCCCGCTGGTACGTCCGCGAGCACGTCCTGGGCTTCGAGAGTCGCGTACAGCTCGCCGAGCGCCCCCTGGAGCCAGATCGGGGAGTCCTTCGTGTTGACGACCTCGGTGATCGCGGCGGCGGGGACCGGCGGCACGCTGCGCAGCTCGATGCCCTCGGCGGCCTGGGGCGAAGGCGCCAGCAGGTCGCGCAGCGAGGCGACGGCGTTCTGGGTACGGCCGAGCTCCTCCTCCAGACGCCGGAGGTGAATGCTGATGCGCTCGTTGCGGGTCCGCGGGTCCGGTGCGACCAGGACCGCTTGGATCTCCTCCAACGGCATGTTCAGGTCACGGAACCGGCGGATGACCTGGGCGCTGGGAATCTGCTCGGCGGTGTAGCGCCGATACCCGGTGTGCGGGTCTATCTCAGCGGGTTCGAGCAGCCCGATCTGGTGGTAGTGCCGCAGGTCTCCCCCTAGGGGAGAGTCCTCCCGCCGCGTCCGGCTTGCCTCTCCCGTTATGGCAGGCCCGAGGGTCGATCCCGACCGACCAACGGCCAACGGAAGGACGGACTCTCATGTCGCAGGTCACCGAAGAGACGGCATTCGCCGCCATCGCGGAGCGGTACACCGCCGTGTGGAGCCTGCCGAACCCCCAAGAGCGCCGCGACGCCGTCGCCGGCCTGTGGGCACCGGACGGTATCGAGTTCATCGAAGGAGCCCAGTTCCGCGGACACCAGGAGCTCTACCCGCGGATCACCGAGGCGTACGAACGGTTCATGGGGAGCGGCGAGTTCACCATCACCTGCGCCGACGACGTGATGGGCCATCACGGCGCCGTCACCTTCACCATTCAGTTCATCACCAACACCGGGGACAACGCCGGTGAGATCGCCTGGATCGCGCGCGTCTTCCTCGTCCTCGATAAGGACGGCCTCATCGAGCGCGACTACCACTTCACCGTGAAGCCCCTCGCCCAGTAGCCGGACCCGCCTCGGTCGTGCCGGGCTGGACGACGAACGCCCAGCCCGGCACGACCAGGCGACGGCGCGCAAAGGACACCGAGGCGCCGCCCACGTCACGTCGACAGGAGTTCACCGTTCCCAGCGGACTGCGACCCACTGGCCCTGTGCGTTGCCAGCAATACCGACCACGTCGCCGTCATCATTGATCGCCGTCGCCTCGCTCCAGGTGCCACCCGGCAGCTGCGGCAGTGGCACGATGCGCCAGCCGTTCTCCTCTCGCTCCCACAGCACCGCCTGGCGGCCGTTGGTCGTGTTCGTCGCCGCCGTTCCGACGATGACCCCCTCGTCGTTGACATCGTTCGCGACGCTGTAGTCGCCACCGCCGGGCAACGTGCCGAGGTCGGTGGGCACGTCGGCGCCGGGGCTCCACACAACCGCGTGATCGGGGTAGTAGGGGGAAGAACCGAGGTAGGAATCCGCACGGCCGACTACCAGGCCGTTGTCGTTGACGCTCAGGGCCGTGTCTCGCACGCGGGCGCCGGGCAAGTGGGGAAGAACGACCCCCCTGGCGTCTCCCAAGGTCCAGGTGACGGCCCAGAACATGTTGAACCGGCTTGACTCCAAGGTGGAACCGGCCACGACGGCGTGGTTGTTGATCGCGGCGGCGGAAGTCGATTGCAGCGAGGCGGGTCCAATGGGGGCGGCAGTGCCGCCCGGCTCCCACACCACCGCAAGGGACATCAGGTGGCCGACACTCGCGGAGCCGACCACGTACCCGTCGTCGTTGATTCCGTTTGCGCCGCTATTGTGCTCGCCGGGGACCCTGTCAAGAGCGGTGACGGTTCCGTCCGGAGCCCAGCGCACGGCGCGCTCGTTCTCGCCGGCGGCGTCCCCGGCGCCGACGATGTCGCCGTTGTTGTTGATTTCTGTGGCGCGGCTGTGGCCACCGCCGGGGAGGAGACCGAGGTCGGTGATGCGCCCGTCAGGGTCCCACCGGACAGCGTGGTCGTGCCCATCGGCCGTCTTACTGGAACCAACAATGACACCTCGATCATTGACGGCCGCCGCCCTGCTGCCCGTGCCACCGGGTAACTCGCCGAGTTGGACGATGTCCAGCCCGGACGAGGGGGCCGCGCCCGCGCTCGCAGGCAGTCCACTCGTCGTTATCGCGGCAGTGGCGAGCCCCGCCAGCACCACCCTTTTCGATCTTCGAAGATCTCTCATGCGGTCATTACAGCAACGACCACACCGAACCACAACCATGCATTTCGACAAGGCTCGCCGTCCAATCAAGGACAACTTCTACCCGAACTGGAAGCCGGACACGGAAAGCAGAAGTCGCGAAACAAAGAAAGCAGGACAGGAGCGTTCCGGGATAAATTTCCGATTTTTGGAACCGTCCCAAGACAACCAATATGGCGACATCACACCGACGGAGGTTCGGATGCGGGGGTCGCGGTTCAACCTGTCAGATGACGTGGTCGGGTTCGTCCAGCCACACCATGTGCGCGTCGGGGGTGACCGTCATGCCGAAGCGGGTGATGTCGGGACGGCCCCACTTCAGCCACTGGCGGTAGGCGTCCTCGACCTCGTCCCACAGGGAGCGGGCTCCGGCCTGCTGGACCTCGAAGTCCTCGCGTCCGGGTTCGTAGTCCACCGA
The DNA here is from genome assembly GCF_900659635.1 of Actinomadura roseirufa. Taxonomy (GTDB): domain Bacteria; phylum Actinomycetota; class Actinomycetes; order Streptosporangiales; family Streptosporangiaceae; genus Spirillospora; species Spirillospora roseirufa. Next base: position 5,645 of record NZ_CAACVB010000059.1, read on the forward strand.
CGCCCACGGGCCGGTGTGGTCGTCGCGGTCGAGCGCCCACACCGTCGCACCGTCCTCGTCCTCGTAGTAGCGCCAGACCACGCCCGGCACCAGGGCGGCGACCGTCACGTCCACGCTGACCGGCTCGTAGCGCAGGGCGCGCGGATCGACGCGCGTCCGGCGCGTCCGCACCTCACGGTCGGCCGCCTGCCGCCAGTCGTGGGCCTGCCCGGCCGCCGGACGCTGGGATCGCAGCATCATGTAGTCCGCCGACCCGGCGAACCGTCCCACGGCGGTCCCGTCCCCCACCACGTCCAGCCGCAGCAGCCCGCCGCACCCGAACCCCGGCGCGTACGGGACGACGATCACCCCACCCGGCCGCGTCTGCTCGACCCACGCATACGGGACCCGCGCCACCGCGCACGTGGCATGAACCCGGTCATAGGACGCCCCGGCGGGCCAGCCCTCGGCACCGTCGCCCACCACGACCCGGCAGTCATATCCGGCGGCCTTGAGCCGCCCGGCCGCCGGCATCGCCAGCGCGGGGTCGACCTCGACCGTCGTGACGTTCCCGGCTCCGACCCGGGCCGACAGCAGCGCGGCCGTCCACCCCGACCCGGTACCGATCTCCAGCACCCGGTGATGGTCCAGCGGGGCGAGCTGGTCCAGGAACTCGGCCACCACCGTCGGCATCGACAGCGACGAGCTGGCCGGCCCTTCCCCCTCGGTCTGCCCGTCGTCGAACTGGGTGATGAGCGGCTGGTCCAGCGCCACCACCCGCTCCCACTAACCGGGGTCGACATCGCGGTCGATCCGCGCCCAGGGGCCCGGGCCCAGATCGGCCCAGACCACCGGCGGCGCGAACAGGCTGCGCGGCACCCGCGCCATCACCTCACGCCAGTCGGTCACCGCTACTTCTTCCCGTCGCTGGAGTTCCCCACAATCCGCCACCCGGGCCTCGCCTGGCCGCAGACCAGCCCCGATCAGCCACGAACCCCATCCCGAGGAACTCCACCCGCAGCACCGCCAGGAACCCCGCAACACCCTCCTCACCAGGCAACGCCCTTCAAAAGGGTTCACAACCCGGCGGGACGCTGCCGCCGCAGGCCCTCGTCACTCCTGATCACTCCCGACGGAGTGATCAAGTAGGGCGCCGTCACGGGAGTTATTCGATGGCGCGACCCTAGGCCATGAGCGAGGATCACTCAGGGTTTCCTGCCGAGAAGGGTCTCGTGGCCGCCATGGAGCCGATGGATCTTGTTGTCCTTGCCGATGACGAGGGCAACGGCGTTCGCATTCGTGTGCTCGGACCGGAGCCGTCCTGGTCGAAGGGACTTGCGGCCGAGATCGTGGTCGAGACGCCGTTCGTGACCGGTCGGACCAATCTGTTTCTGTCTGAACGCAAGTTGCGATCCTGGGTGGAGGCACTGAACAAGCTTGAGGCCGGCGAGGACGTCGCGTGGATGGAGTGGGACCGTGGGCCCTGCGTCTCCATCCGGCTCACCGGTGATCGGGACTGCCCGGAGGTCGTGGTGAATGACGACTCCTATTCGATGGTCACGGTGCACGTGCCCGTCGTGCTGCCCGATGACTGGATTGAAGACCACCGAGCGCGGCTCCGGGCACTGCTGGACGCCTGGTCGGTGTCAGCGCACTGAGGTGAGCCGCCGCCGGCAGATGAGCGCGCACTCCGAGCTGAGTAGCCTCGTGGATATCGTTCCGGATCTCCCGGCGGATCCGCAGCCGGCGCACGTGGTGCAGCATTGCCAAGGCGCGCTCAACCACCCACCTCTAATGCCCGAGGCGGAGCGGGGCGCGATCGCCTCCACGAGGGTCGACCGCACTTGATCGCCGAGGATGAGTGCCGTGAGGTGCGCTTCGCCCTGCGTCAACGGGATCCGTCCGGTGGCGGTAGAGGTACGTCGACTGCCGCAGTTGGTGCGCCGGTGACCGGTGCCTCCGGCTGGGACTGGTCCTCTCCGCCGTTAGGTGCCGGACGGATCCAGCGCGAGCCTGGTCGAGCGCCGCCTTTGGCAGCGATGGCGCCCCGGTGGCCCTAACGTGGCGGCGCCGGTTGCGGGGTGTCGGTGCCGGGCGGACGCTCCCGCTCGATTCGGCTGAGCGGGAGCACCGGGCTCACTTGGCGGGTTTGCCCACTCCCGAGCATGCCTCCCGGCTGCCGGACGGCTGATGCTGCGGGGTCGATGCTCCCGTCTCCACAGCGGTCGACTGGCCGCAGTCGGGACGCCTGGCCATGGTGCTTACACGTCCTTACGCTGCTGATACGCGCCTTCCATACTGAGAGCCTGCCCCGCAGACGCTGTGTACAAAGGGATCCCGTACACAACGGCGGTCGAGTGCATCGAGACGTTGATGCCGCTTTTCTTCCCGTCAGGTCGCTGCGAGATGCACTCGACGGCGCGGATCTCAGGGTTTCCGGCGCCGAGGATGAGTGCCGCGAGGTGCGCTTCGACCCGCGTCAAGGGGATCCGTCCCGTGGCGGGTAGATCCGGTACCTCGACTGCCACGGCTGGTGCGCCGGTGACCGGCGTCTCCGGCTGGGACTGGTCCTCTCCGCCGTTGGGGGCCGTTCGTACCCACTGCACCGCGAGCTTGGCGCCCGTCCGCAGCGTGATGACGTGCCCGTACGGCTTGTCGCGAATGCCGGCCTGTTCGAAGGATTGGACTTCGCTGATGGCAGGGGAGCCTGCAAGCACCTCGGCTATCCAGGGCGCCCACCTGGGCAACCTCATACGGCAGCCTTCCTGTGTCCGCTGGTGAAGTGAAGATTCGCACTATCGCTGGCATCGGGCGTGCGCCGCCCGGTCGGACGCCCTGGCAGAAGGGCGAGACCCTTCTCCGGGCGCAGGGCATCGGCTAGGGCGGCACCTCGGCATCGAGGAGGCCCCCATTGCGCCAGTTGTTCTTCGACTGCTGGCCGAGGCAATGCCGGACAGCTCATGTCGAAAGAGTTAGAGGACGGCGGTGCCAGCCGGGCGGGAGGTCAGGACCCGCAGTTCCCGCGCCTCCGGGAGCGTCCGCGCCTTCTCGGGCAACGCGTCGACGATCTGCCTGACCAGGTGACGGCGCACGGTTCCTGTGGCGTCCCCCTCGTGGAGTGAGGAGATCGCATAGCCCAAGCCGTGATCGATGTCGCGGTTCTTCACCATGGTCATCGCGCGCATCAGATGCAGGTTGGTCACGGGCCCCAAGGTGCCGGACGGATAGAGCGCGAGAGCCTGGTCGAGCGCCGCCTCCGCCCGCCGATCTCCCATCAGGGTGAAGGCGTACGACTCCGTCCACCACATGTTCTTCTCGCTCCAGCCCGAGCACACGACAGTTGCCTGCCCCGTCCCGGCCACTTTGCCCGTCACGGCCCTACAGTTGACGAGAGCCGCTCGGGCGGCCGTGTCGTTCCCTTGCTCCGCAGCCATGATCGCGGTTGCCGCGTGAGCTCTGGCGAGCCCGCCTGAGGGCGCCTTGCCGGCACGTTGTCTCGCCTCGTCTGCCAAATCGGAGACGATCAAATCCGATCTTCCTGCAAATATCCCTACCTCGGCCTGGCGGCCTCGCACCCAGACCGCCAAATTCCGGTCACCCGAGGCGTCAGCCGCACGGACGGCGGTCCTCCACGCGGTTTCCGCGGCTCGCCTTTCGCCGAGACCATCGAGGTCCATGGCCAGGAGCCCCGCGAGCCCGCCGCGCATCCTCAGCAGTCCCGCCCTCTCCGACACCTCATGCGATTGCTTGAGAAGCTGCCCCACGGCGATGAGGTCGGCCGTCAGACCGTTGATCACCGCACCCACCGGCCGCCGGTCCATCAGTCGGGGGTATTCGTGGACGATCCGCTCCCATTCAGCCAGGTCAAGGGGGTTGCCCAGGGCGTCCTCGACGCCGGAGAGAATGATCTCGACGGTGCCGGGGGGAATGGCCGTGCCGGCGCTGATCGCGGCGATGAGCTGGATTGCGGCGCGTCGCTTCACGTCATCGTCCCCGGAGTCGGGAATGCTGCCGTGCTCCACGGTACCCATAGGTGCGCCGCCCGGTTCGGACAGCGGGGGTGCAGGAGGGGCGAAAAGGTCTTCTTCGGTCATGTCGAAAGTGGCGGCCAGGGCGTACTGGTAGCGGTCGGAGATGCGGGTGACCTTGCCCGCCTCCCAGCGTTTGATGTAGGAGGTCAAGGTCTCGTGGTCGGGGCACTGGTCCGGAACGTGCTGGGCGAGTCGACGGGCCATCTTGGCGCACGACCAGCCTCGGCGTTTGCGTTCGGCGCGAAGGCGCGGGCCCGCCGTCGGGCGTGGTTCGTCCTCGGCTTCTGGGGCGGCGTCGGTGGCCATGTGCGGATGCCCTTCGGTTCGCGCTGCTCCTGACCTGCTCTCCGGCGCTCGCCATCATCCCGCCGCCTGCGCGGCGTGTCTGTCGTTTCACTGTTCGTGACACGAAACGCTCCGGTTTTGTGAGCCTGGCCCCCCGCGCCCGCCCCTCAGCCGCCCCTAATACGGGCCGGACGGCCCCCGGGCGCGGGGGACCCGGGGGCCTGCTTGTGATCGGAATCAGTGTTGGCCGCCGGTTTCCGGGCTCACGCCGAAGGGGTTGTCGATGGCGTAGCGCCAGTGTCCGTCCGGGCCGCGCCGGGCGACATCGGTGGCGGTGTTCTCGATGTGCACGGGCTGCCCATCGGGGCCCGTGCCGTCGATGACCCAGTCCACGATCAGCAAGGCGATGTCGCCCGTCTGGTAGACGTGGCGCGGCCGGACGGTGATCGGCAGCCCGAGGGCCACGAACTCGCCGTTGGCGGCGCGGGCCTGTGTCCCGGTCAGCGCGGTGCCCGGTTCGGGGACGAACACCGCCCCGCTCTCGTACACCTCCGCCACCGCCTCCAGATCACCGCTGTTGAAGCGCTCGGCGAACACCATCGGCACGTCTTCGGGACGTTCAGCAAGCTGGCGCATGGTCGACCCATTTCCTTCCGGCAGGTAGAAATCACCCGGACGCCGCAAAAGCTAGGAGGCACCCTCGTGGCTCACCAAACGGTTGGTCACCCGGCGCGGCCGGGCCTGCCCGACGACCCTCGCGCGAACGTCGCCGAACCCAGCCCGTCCTGTCCGGTGGAGATCGCTCTCGGTGCTCTGCGCGGCCGCTGGACGACCTTGGTGATCCGCGAACTCCTGGAGGGCGACCGCTCCTTCTCCGACCTCCGCCGGGCACTGCCCACGCTGTCGGACAAGGTCCTGTCCGATCGGCTGGCTCACCTCGCCCAAACCGGTGTCGTCGATCGCGACCGCCAGGCCGGCTGGCCACCTCGCACGCTCTACCGGCTCACCCCTCAAGGGCACCGCCTCGGCCCCGTCCTCCAGGAACTCTGGGACTGGGGCGCCCGGCACCGGCCGCCGGACGAGCAAAGCCCGATCACTCCGGCGCGTGATCCACGGGGCATCGCCTAGGGGGCCTGAACCTCGGCCACCGCGATGGGGGCTACTCCTCGGCCGGGAGGCGGCGGAGGAGGGTCGCGAACTCTCCGGAGCCGTGGGGCGGGGAGGAGGGCGGGAGGGGGGTGAGGCGGCGCTCGCCGTGGCTCCAGTAGACGCCGGGGGCGCAGGGGTCGTCGGCGGCGGCGTGCATCTCTTCGACGACGTCCGCGAAGACGGGGAGGACCTCGCGGACGGCGGCGGAGGTTATCGGGTAGAGCAGCAGGGTGCTGTGACAGGGGACTCCGACGAGGGCGCCGTGGCGGTTCGGGCCGGGGAGGAACTGGTCGACCTCGCTGAGGAGGGCCGAGACGTAGCGGCTGCCCGGCTTGGTCACCACGCGGACGTTGCGTCCCGGCAGGAGCGGCTGGTCGCGGACGGCGACGTCGGCCAGCTCCCGGTCATGGGTGTTCGTCATCACGTAGCCGAGCTTGCGGAGCCCGAGGAGGCCGGCGCGGGCCTTGGTGAGCGGGCCGCCGTAACGGGGGTGCTCGATCATCACCATCGCGTCGAAGTGGTCGCCCGCGGGCACCACGACCAGGCCCTCGCGGTCGCGGGGGTCGAGCTTGGGCACGATGCGCAGGCGCAGCAGCTCGCGCACGTCGCCGAACAGTTCCATCTCGCCGACGGCGAGGAAGGCGCGGTCGCCGACCTCGCGGACCCACTCGTCCACGACCTTGGGCCACGCCGAGCGCGGCTCGCGGGCGCAGCGCTCCAGGACCGTCCAGCTGGAGGCCCGCGCCTCCGACCGCCCGACCGGCAGCACCACCTCGGAGGTGCCGGAGTCGAACCACGCGCTCGGCGCCAGGTCCGGCAGGACGTCGCGGATGAGCGCGTGCACGTCCGCCGCCGCGTCCAACGGTTCCATGCTCATCCCCTTTCACCGATCACGTCACAACCCAACCTTCTCAGAGTTCCGGCCGGTTGTGTGATCCAACGGGATCCTGCTCCCCGGTCGCTGATCATGTACACCTCAAGTACGGTGCTCCCATGTCCGAAATCGTGTACCCGCCGGTGATCAAGACGGCGCTCGGTGTGTTCAAGGCACTGAACATCAAGATCCGTCTTGAGGGGACCGAGCAGATCCCCCGCACCGGCGGCGCGGTGCTGGTCAGCAACCACGTCAGCTACCTGGACTTCATCTTCGCGGGGCTGGCCGCGTACCCCGCCAAGCGGCTGGTGCGGTTCATGGCGAAGAAGGAGATCTTCGACAACCGGGTCGGCGGGCCGCTGATGCGAGGGATGCACCACATCCCGGTGGACCGGGAGGCGGGCGCCTCCTCGTACGCGGCGGCGCTGAAGGCGCTGAAGGGCGGTGAGATCGTCGGGGTGTTCGCGGAGGCGACGATCAGCCGCTCGTTCACGGTGAAGGACATCAAGAACGGCGCGGTGCGGATGGCGGTGGCCGGGAAGGTGCCGCTGGTCCCGGTGGCGATCTGGGGTCCGCAGCGGCTGTGGACCAAGGGCCGCAAGCGGCGGCTGCTGCAGCGCAACGTGCCGGTGACGATCCTGGTCGGCGAGCCGATGTACCCCAAGCGCGGCGACGACTACGACCAGGTCACCAAGGATCTGCGGGCCGCGATCTCGGAGCTGCTGGACAAGGCGCAGCGCGAGTACCCCGACGTCCCGCGCAAGGGCGAGACGTGGTGGCAGCCCGCCCACCTCGGCGGGACGGCGCCGACGCCCGAGGAGGCGGAGAAGCTGGACCTGCGCGAGAGCGAGGAGCGCAGTGCCCGCAAGGGCGCGGAGTCCTGACGGGAACAGCGGTCGACGGCTCGGCTAATTCGGTGGACGCGGTCCGCCGCCGCGCCTGATCATCGGTGCCATGACCATGTCGCAGGAGAGGACGCGGGACGTCCTGCATCTCATCGGCCCCAGAGAGGACGCCGGCCCGGCGCTGCCCGTGGTCCTCAACCTCAGCGACAGCAACTCCCCCGCCGACGTGATGGACGTGCTGTCGCTGCGGCCGTTCGCGTCCGGCGAGCAGCCGTGGTCGCGGTCGACGCGGCTGGACCACGTCCGCCCGGACGCGCCGCTGCGCCCCGAGCGCGCGCGGCTGGTCCGCGTGGCGCACGAGAAGGGGAAGGAGTCGGTGCTCGCCGAGGGCGAGGGCTGGACGCTGCTCACCAACCGGTGGAAGAACGGCGCCGCCTATCTCGCGGTGTCCGCGGTCACCGACGAGCTCGCCGAGTCCGTCCTCGCGGAGTCGGTGAAGGACGCGACGGAGCCGCCGAAGACCGACGAGACGAACGTCGAGATGGGCTTCTGGCACATGGGCTCGCACGGGCCGGTGCGGACCGAGCGGGCGATCTCCGCCGACTCGTGGGCGGACATCCGCGGCAACTACACCGCCGACGTCGCGTCCGCGCTGGACGCGGTGATGGGGCTGACCCGCGAGGAGGTGTCGGGGCGGCTGCTGCTCCTGCACGGGCCGCCGGGCACCGGCAAGACGACGGCGCTGCGGGCGCTCGCACGGGCGTGGAACGACTGGTGCCAGTCCGACTGCGTGCTGGACCCGGAGGCGCTGTTCGGGACGCCGAGCTACCTCATGGAGGTCGCGGTCGGCGACGACGAGGACGAGAACCGCCGGTGGCGGCTGCTCATCCTGGAGGACTGCGACGAGCTGATCCGCGGTGAGGCCAAGCAGTCGACGGGCCAGGGCCTGTCGCGGCTGCTCAACCTCACCGACGGGATGCTCGGGCAGGGCCGGGACGTGCTCGTGGCGATCACCACCAACGAGGACCTGGCGATGCTGCACCCGGCGGTGGTCCGTCCGGGCCGCTGCCTCGCGCAGATCGAGGTGGGCCCGCTCACCCGGGACGAGGCCGCCGGGTGGCTGTCGGGCGCGGGCGTCACGGCGGACGAGATCGGCCCGGACGGCGCGACGCTGGCGGAGCTGGCGGCGCTGCGCAAGGGCGAGAAGCGTCCCGAGGGCGCCACCGCCCCGACCTCGGCGACGGGCTTCTACCTCTAGTCCGTGTATTCGAGGTCCGGCCCAGGGGGGCTCGGACGGGGGCTCGCTCCCTTCTTGTTCGAAGGCGCTGTCGCTTCGCGATCCGCCCGGCGCGAGTCGCCGGGCGGGTCGCCCCGCCGGCCGGCGGGCGTTCGCGCGGGTGTGATGCCGAGCGCGGTGACGGCGCCGAGGGCCGCGGCGAGGGCGATGGCCCACCAGCCGTGCTGGAAGGCCGTCCGCAGGTGGCGGGACGAGCCGTCGAGGGAGCCGAGGACGGCGATCAGGACGGCGACGCCGAGGACGTAGCCGAGTTGCCGGCAGGTGTTCACCACGGCGCTGCCGGTGGCGGCCTGGTGCGTCGGAAGATCGGCCGTGGCGGCACCGATCATGCTGGGCAGGGCCAGCCCGATGCCGACGCCGATGATGATCCATCCCGGCAGGATCCGCGTCAGGTAGCGCGGGTCGGAGGCGCCGGCGGCGAGCATCAGCGCGCCCGCGCAGACCAGCAGGTTGCCCAGGGCCACCAGGAGACCGACCGGCACGCGCCGCACCGCGCGCTGGCCGACGGCCGCGAAGATCGGCACCATCAGCGGACCCGGGGCGATGGCGAGTCCGGTGCGGATCTCGGAGTATCCGGCGGCCTTCTCCAGCCACAGCACGACGCTGAAGAACAGCGCGCCGAACGCGGTGCAGAAGACCAGCACGGTGAGGTTGGCCCACACGAAGGTCCGTACCCGGAAGAGCGCGGGGTCGATGATCGGGTCGGGACGCCGTGAGATCCGGGCGGCGATGACGGCGCCGCCGAGGATCGCGACGCCGAAGGCGGTCAGGGTCCGCGCGCCCGTCCAGTCCCATTCGCCGCCCTTCACCAGGCCGAGCGCGGCCGCCCCGATCGCGACGGCGAGGACGGCCGCGCCGGTGAGGTCGGGTGCCCGGACGACGGGTTCGGCACGGTCGCCGGGGACGAGCCGCAGCGCGGCGGCGAGGGCCAGCAGCCCGACGGGCACGTTGATCAGGAAGACCCAGTGCCAGGACGCCTGGACCAGCACGCCGCCGGCGACGGGGCCGAGGGCCCCGGCGAGGGAGCTGCTGGTCGCCCAGATCTTCACCGCGCCCGCGCGCCGTCCGGGAGGCAGCGCGGTGAGCATGAGCCCGAGGGCGGCCGGGGTGAGCGCGGCGGCGCCGGCCGCCTGCAGCACCCGGAACGCCACCAGCCACCACAGCGAGGGAGCGGCCGCGCACGCGGCGCTGGCCAGGGTGAACACCGCCAGGCCGGCCAGGAATCCCCGCTTGCGGCCGTGCCGGTCGGCCAGGCGCCCGGCCGGGATCAGCAACGCCGCGTAGACGATGGCGTAGGAGTTGAGGATCCAGCTGAGGTCCGGCAACGACGAACCCGGGAAGCTTCGTCCGATGGCGGCGAACGCGACGTTGACCACGAAGACGTCGAGCATGGCCGTGAACGACGCCGCGCAGAGCACCACGACGACGGCGGACGGGTGCTCGCGCCGCGCCGGTGACGTCCGGGCCGCCGGTGCGTCAGTGGGCATGGGGGTTTCCATTCCGGGCGGGTGTTCCAGGTCGAGCCTGCACAGTGTCAGTCTGACTGAAGCTTGGTATAGCCAGCATGGCGCTGACTATAACTGAGTCAAGCCAGCATGGGTACCATGGGGGGCATGTCTGCTGTCATGGAGGGCGCGCTCGCCGACCTCGGATCCTGGAAGCCGGTCCACTGCTCGCTGGTCAAGGCCCTGGAGGTCGTGGGAACCCAGTCGGCCCTGCTGATACTGCGCGAGTGCTACTACGGGACCACCCGCTTCGGCGGCTTCGCGCAGCGCGTCGGCATCACCGAGCGGGCGGCCTCGCAGCAGTTGCGCCGGCTCACCGAGGCCGGTCTTCTCACCAAGCGTCCCTACCGCGACGAGGGCGACCGCACACGCGAGGAGTATGTGCTGACCGAGATGGGCCGCGACCTATTGCCGGCCGTCTTCGGCCTCATCCAGTGGGGCGACAAGTACGTCCACAACGGTCGTCCACCGGTCCTGCACGTCGAACACGACACCGGTGCCGCCGTCCGGGCCGAACTGCGCAGCGAAGCGGGAAACCCCGTCGCCCTGGAAGACATCGGTGTCCGCCGCAACCCCCGATGGCGGCCCTCGTCAGCGGAGTCCTGATACCTCCTCGCGAGGCGAGCGGGCAACGCCGTGAAGCACGCCTCAGCGTGTCTTCGCCAACGCCTGTTCCAGGTCGGCCCACAGGTCGTCGGGGTGCTCCAAGCCGATGGCGAGGCGGACGGTCGCCTCGCCTATCCCGGCGGCGGCGAGGGACGCGGCGTCCATCTGCCGGTGCGAGGTGCTCGCCGGGTGCATGGCGAGGGTCTGCACGGCGCCGAGGGACGGGCCGAGGGTCACCAGCCGCAGCGCCTCGGTGAAGACGCGCCCGGCGTCCCGGCCACCGGTCGCCTCGAACGCCAGGACGCCGCCCGCGCCGTCCGGCAGCAGCCGGCGGGCCGTGTCGTGCTGCGGGTGCTCGGTCAGCCCGGGGTAGTGGACGCGGGCGACGGACGGGTGCGCGCCGAGCCGCCGGGCGAGGTCGAGGGCGGTGGCGCTCTGCCGGGCGATGCGCATCGGCAGCGTCGCGATGCCGCGCAGCGCCAGCCACGCCGTGAACGCGTCGACGGTGGCGCCGAGCTCGACGGCGTGCTCCCAGACGCGCCGGCGGACGTCCGCGTCGGCGAACACCGCCACCCCGCCGATGACGTCGCCGTGCCCGCCGATGTACTTGGTCGCGGAGTGGACGACGACGTCGGCGCCGTGGCCGAGCGGCGCGAACAGCAGCGGCGCGAAGGTGTTGTCGACGACCGTGCGGACGCCCGTCCCGCGGACGGCGGCGGTGAACGCGGGGATGTCGGTGACGTGCGTGGTGGGGTTGGCGACGGTCTCCAGGTAGAGCACGCGGGTGGCGGGGCGCAGCGCGTCGCGCACCTCGGCGGGGTCGTCGCCCGGCACGTAGGTGACCTCGACGCCCCAGCGTTCGGCGAGGTCCTGGAGCAGCGCGTAGGTGCCGCCGTACAGCGCGGACTGCGCGATCACGTGGTCGCCGGAGCGCAGCAGGCCGGTCAGCACGGCGTTGATCGCGCCCATCCCGGACGCGGTGGCGAGCGCGCCCGCGCCGCCCTCCATCTCGGTGACGGCCCGTTCGAGGGAGCGGACGGTCGGGTTGCTCATCCGGGCGTACATGAACGCCTCGTCGGGCCCGCCGAACGAGGCGGCGAGGTCGTCGGCGCCGTCGAAGGCGAACAGGTGCCCCTGGTAGATCGGCTGGCCGAGCGGGCGGCTGCCGGACGGGGAGATCACCGGTGGGTGGACGGCGCGGGTCTGCGGGTGATGTGCGGTCATGGTCCCAGCCTGCGGGCGAAGGGTGCGGCGGCGGAACGTCCAATGACGGCCAGTGGCCCGGACCACGCCCCCGTCTTTCCACGCGGTACCGGACCACCGGCCCGGCCAGGGACGCCGGCGCCGGTCCGTCCGGTGCGGCTCCCGTCACCGGTCCACCCACCCCGCGAGGGCGAACCGGTGCCCTGGGGCCGCCCCTCGCGGTGACGGTCGGCGTCCCTTGGCCGGAGACCCGAGCATGTCGCGGCGGAGGCCCCGCCGACATCCGGGGGACCACTGTCATATGGACGGTTTCTCCCGTCCCGTACCGCGCGGGACTACGGGGTCGCGTGCGCGAACAGGCGTCGGTAGACGCACCGCAGACCGTGGAGATCACTGACAGGCTCGGCGAACGGCAGGCGGACGTCGTACGGATCGGGGGTCCGTGGTGGCGGCGCGGAGCAGCGGAGCCACAGGCCGTACCGGTCGAGCGCGAGCGGCCGGACAACCGGTCCGGGTGCCCCCTCGGCGGCGGGGAGCAGGCGCGCGAGCTCGTCGCGGTGGCAGGAGTCCAGGTGGGAGAGGATGCCCGGCTCGACGGCGACGAACGGGTCGGGCGCGGCTGCCGCGTACTCCTCGGGTTCGACCACGGCGTCGCCCCACGCGTCCTGCACCTCGGCCTGCGCGACCTCCAGGGCGAGGACCGTCCACTCACCGTCGGGACGCCCGGCGGCGAGGTCGAGCAGTTCGGCTCGCGGGTGCGGGTGGGCGAGCCGGAGCGCGGCGGCGCGCAGTTCCCCGGCGGGCAGCTCGGTGAGCCAGCCGTGGAGCCGGGCGCGGCCGCGGACGCGGTCGGCGAGCGCGACGGGCGCGACGTCGCTGACGCGCAGCGTGGCGGGCAGGTCGTCGGGCTCGCCCGCGACGGCCGCGGCGATGGGCGCGGCGGCGGGGACGAGCAGCAGCGGGCGGCCGTCGCGGTCGGTGGTGTGCGCCGTGACGGGCGCGTAGGGGACGCCCGGCGCGACCAGCACGCCGTCCGCCATCCCGTAGGCGAGCGTCCGCGCCCGCTCGGCGGGGCCGGGGCCGTGTCCCGGGCCGTCCGTGATCTGCGTGGGGTCCGCTCGCCGCACCGCGCCCTCCTTGACGTTAGAGGTTAGGCTTGCCTAACTTAGGCTTACCTAATCACTTCTGGAGCATGATGAACAACCCCCGTCCCAAGGTCCGGCTGTCGCGCGCCCTCGGCATCCCGCTGACGCCGAAGAGCGTGAAGTACTTCGAGGCCCGCCCGTACCCGCCCGGCGTCCACGGCCGCGCCCGCAAGCAGGAGTCGGACTACAAGGTGCGGCTGCGCGAGAAGCAGCGGCTCCGCGCGCAGTACAACATCCGCGAGGCGCAGCTGCGCAACGCGTTCGAGAAGGCCGCCAAGGCCGAGGGCAAGACCGGCGAGGCGCTCATCGTCGACCTGGAACGCCGGCTGGACGCGCTCGTGCTGCGCTCCGGCCTCGCCCGCACGATCTACCAGGCCCGCCAGTTCGTCGTCCACCGGCACGTGCTGGTGAACGGGCGGCGGGTGGACCGCCCGTCCTTCCGGCTCCGGCCGGGCGACGTCATCACGGTCGCCGAGCGGAGCCGGGCGATGGTCCCGTTCCAGGTCGCCGCCGCGGGCGGGCACACCGAGACCGTCCCGCCGTACCTGGAGGTGCGGCACGACGCGCTCGCCGCGCGGCTGACCCGGCTGCCCGAGCGCGGCGAGGTGCCGGTGGTGTGCGACGAGCAACTCGTCGTGGAGCACTACTCGCGCTGACCCGACGGCACGGCCCGGCGGTTCGGCCCGGGGGTCCGGTTCAGGGGAGGTCGCCCAGCTCCTCGCGTGCCGAGGCGCGCAGGGTGCGCAGCGCGTCCACCAGCAGGCCGCGCTGCTCCTCGGTGAGCGGACCGGCGAAATGGCGGCGCAGGGTCTCGGCATGGACCCCCAGGGCCTCGTCGAGCTTCGCGCGGCCCTCCGGCGTCAGCTCCACGAGATGCCGGCGGCGGTCGCCGGGCGCGGCCCGCCGCCGGACGAGACCGGCCTCCTGCATGCGGTCGACCAGCCGGGTCATGCCGCCGCTGGTGAGGATCAGCTCGTCGGCCAGCCCGCCCATCGAGCGCGCGCACTCGGCGCCCTCGCCGGACAGCCGCAGCAGCACCTCGAACATCGCGTGCCGGATGCCGCAGCGCCGCTCCAGCTCGCGTCCCGCGATCCGCTCCAGCATCGTGGCGGCGCCGAGGAGCGCGCCGAACTCGTGGACCACGTCGTCGGGCACGACCGTGCCCTCTCCGCGCCCGCTCTGCTCCGTCACCGCCGCCATCATCCCGCCTTCCCGCGCCCTTCACCGATCCAACGCGCCGCGTCCCCCGCGGCTTCCGCCGGACCTGCGCTTCCGGGCCGGGCGGTCTCATCCTTCCCGCTCACCGCTCCACCGGACGTCTTCGGCGGCGGGCGGGTGTCCCGTGGCACGGCGGGGTGACGGAACTCCCCGGTGATGAGGCACTCTTCTCCTATGCCACAGAGTCACGGCACGCGCAGACGCCCCAGCGCCTCCTCGTCCCGCACCCGTTCCGACCGGCGGCGGGGGCGCGCGGACGTCCCGGTCGTACCGTCCCCACGACGGTCGCCCGAGGAGACCGGGGCGAGCGGGTACGGGGCGCCCGCGGAACGGCCGCGCCGCCGCCGGGTGTGGCGGGCGTTGACCGGCAACGTCGCCATCACGATCGCCGCCATCGGCGCGCTCGTGGCCGCGCTGGTGTTCGTGGACTTCAGCGGGCTGACCGGCGGCGGCCGCCCACCGAAGATGGCCGCCGGCGGCCTGTCGACCAACGACATGCTCGCCAGGCTGACCGGCTCCGACATGGACCCGATCGCGGCCGACGCCGTCGCGGCGGCCAAAAAGCGCGCCTACGAGGAGCACCAGCGCGAGCTGAAGGAGCTGAAGGAGAAGGCCAAGCGGGACGCCAAGGCGCGCGCCAAGCTGAAGGCCGAGCGGGAACGCGAACGGCTCGCCAAGTCCAACCCCAGTTCCGCGGAGAACAAGAAGTACGGCAGGAAGATGAGCGCCCTCAAGGGGTGGGGCGGCTGCTGGTCGTCCCTGGAGACGCTCTGGGACCACGAGAGCGGCTGGAACGAACGGGCCGTGAACCCGTCCAGCGGCGCGTACGGCATCCCGCAGGCGCTCCCCGGATCCAAGCTGGCCAGCGCGGGCTCGGACTGGCGCACCAGCTCCCCCACCCAGATCGCCTGGGGGCTCGGCTACATCAAGGCCCGGTACAAGGACCCCTGCGGCGCGTGGGCGTGGTGGTCGGCGCACCACTGGTACTGAGTGCTGGAACCGCGCGTCCCGCGCGGGCACGATGTGGGGATGCGGACGGGCAGGACGCGCCGCGCGGACGACACGGGCGGTGACAGGGCGGGCGGTGACAGGGCGGGCGGGACGGGCCGTCAGTGGGCGCGGGCCGACGCCACGCGGCAGGCGCTGCTGACCGCCGCGCTGGACGTGTTCGCCGACCGCGGCTACGCCGACGCGGGAATCGCCGAGATCGTCGAGCGGTCGGGCATCAGCGTCGGCAGCCTCTACCACCACTACGGCGGCAAGGCCGGGTTGTACGCGGCGCTGTGGGAGGAGCTCAGCGCCGAGCAGGAGGACGCGGCGGCGCGGGCCGTCGCCGCGTCCCGCGCGGCGGGCGAGCGCGACCCGATCGCGCTGTTCGTCGCGGGCGCCCGCGCCTACCTGCGCGTGTGCTGGGAGCGGCGGGAGGCGGCGCGGCTGTTCCACGGCGGGGAGGGCCCGTCCGGGTCCTCGCTGACGCGCCGCGGCCGCGCGCGGCGCTGGATCGCGCAGAACACCAGGCTGCTGGGCGGAGTGTCCGCGGACGTGGAGGGCGCGCCCCCGGACCGCGCCGCCCAGGTGCTGGGCCTGGTGCTCACCACGGTGATCGGCGAGGCGGGGCGGGAGATCGCCACCGCGGCGGACGCGGCCGCGGCCACCGAGATCATCGACGAGGTGTGCCGGATCCTGGTCCGGCTGGCCCGCTGACGGCGCCGCCGGGCCGGACGAGGGCGTGCCGTCCGGCGGCGCGCGCACGGCGCGCCAGCCGAAGCCTGAGCAGCAGCAGCGCCACCGCGGACGCCATCGCGGCGAGCACGCCCGCCTGGAGGGCGCCCAGTTCGTCGGCGTTGAACGACCCGCCCCGGAGGGCGCGCAGGGCGGACACCGGGACGGCGGTCTGCCGCCGCGCGGGCGCGATCCGCGGCGAGGCGATCTGCGGCGGGGCGACCGGCGGCAGCGCGACCTGCGGGGCCGCGACCACGGGCGGGGACACGCCCTCGGCCGGCGCCGGAAGACCGGGCGGCAAATCGGCCTTCGCGGCGACGCGCGGCGGCAGCGCGGCGGCGGCGCCGGTGACGACCAGCGTGCAGGTCCGCGAACGGGTGGCGGCCCGCGCCGCGGACGCCGAGAAGTCGACGGTGAGGGCGCCCGGCGCGGCCCCGGCCGGCACCTTGACGGCGACCGGCACCGACACGCCGCCGGACCCGACGTTCCCGAGCCCCCGCGTCGCCGGACCCGCCGACGCGCGCGCGGACGACGCCCGCAGCACGGTTCCCGCCGCCGTCGCGCCCGCCGACGCGACGTGCACCGTCGCGGTGACCGACTCGCCCGGCCGGACCGTGGTGGAGGAGACCGTGACCCCGATCGACAGCACCGGAACGCCCGGCGTAACGGGCCGCGCGCTCGGCGTCGGCTTCCCGGTCGGAGCCGGTGTCTTGGTCGGCGTCGGGGTCGGGGTCGGGGTCGGTGTGGGCGACTTGGTCGGGGACGTGGTCGGCGTCGGGGTGTCGGACGGGGTGGGCGTCGGTGAGGAGGTGTGCGTGGGGGTGGACGTGGGCGTCGGGCTCGACGTGTGGCTCGGCGTCGGGGTGGCCGAATGCGTCGGAGTCGGGGTGGGAGTCGGCGTGGGAGTGGGGGTGCGCGAGGGTGCCGGCGTGTGGCCGGAACCCGGGGCGGGCGTCTGCTCGGCGAGCGCCGGAGCCGTCACCGAGACGACCATGATCGCCGCCGCACCGGCCCCCGCGAGGACCCTGCCGCCGGCCGGCCGTGACCGCACCTCGTCCACCTCCGTTCGTCCGCGAATGGTACAGAAATGATGCAATCACGCGATGAATGGAGAAATCAACCCCGCTCCCCGGCTCCCGCACGTAATGCGGATCGCGGACCGGGATGATCGGGAGGAGTTGTCACCGAGTGCGCACCGGCTCCCATTCTCGCACTGAGCTGCACATCCTCCGGCCCGAACACGGGATCTCACTCTCGCTCCGGATCCGCCCGCGCGGCGGGGCGCCACCGCCCATCAGCGAGGCCATGACCAGCGGTGCCGACCTCCGCATCGGCGGGACAATGGCGAGACGATCGACGGAACGGCCCCCTGAGCCCGGCGTCTCCCGAACGGCCGCGTGATCCATTCTCTTCGGAGATCGTCCAGTGCGGACGCCCTGGCCGAGACGGCGCGACACGTGGCCGGTGATGGTTATAACGATTCATATGGTTTGTGCGGATCGCATTGGGTAGGGCTTTCCCATTTTCCCCCCGGCGCCCGATCCCGTTCGGCGATGCGCATGGGAACGGTCCGGTGAGGCGGACGGGTGCGAGACTGCGCGCATGACTCTTGGAACGATCGTGCTCACCGGCGCCGCCGGACGGGTCGGCACCGCGCTGCGGACGCCGCTGCGCGCCGAGGCGGCCCGGCTCGTCCTCGCCGACCGCGCGCCGCTGCACGTCGAGGGGCCGAACGAGGTCGTCCACCGCACCGACCTCGGCCCGGCCGACGCCGCCCGGATCGTCGCGGGCGCCGACGCGATCGTCCACCTGGCCGGGGTACCGGACGAGGCGCCGCTGCCGGAGCTGGTCGAGGGCAACGTCCTCGGGACCCACCGCGTCCTGGAGGCGGCGCGCCGCGCCGGCGTCCCGCGCGTCGTCCTGGCCAGCAGCAACCGGCTGACCGGCTGGTACCCCTCGACCGAGACCGTCTCGGCCGCCATGCCCCCGCGCCCGGACGGGCTGTACGGGGTCAGCAAGGTCGCCGTCGAGGCCCTCGGCCGGCTCTACGCCGACAAGTTCGGCCTGGACGTGGTGTGCCTGCGCATCGGCAGCCTCGAACTCCGCCCGGCCGATCCCCGTCACCTCGCGACCTGGCTGAGCCACCGTGACTGCGCCGGGTTCGTCCGCGCCGCGCTCACCGTCCCGTCGCCCGGCTTCCTCGCCGCCTACGCCGTGTCCGCCAACGCGCGCCGCTTCTGGGAGCTGGACCCGCGACTGGGCTACGAGCCACAGGACGACGCGGCGTCCTACGGGATCCCCGACACGTTCGTCGCCGAGAACACTCCGCAGGGCGGCGCCTTCGCCGCACCTGAGTTCACCTCGCGGTTCCTTGACGACCCCATCGGGCGCGGGTGATGTTTCCGGTCACACGGGACGCCACGGACCGTTATCCTGACCTCTGGGTTACCGCTTCCTGACGGAAAGTCGAAGGGGGTCCATGCCAACGTCCACGTGGTTCCGGCTCAACGTCGCCAAGCGGGAGCGGGTCCTCGAAGTGGCGATGCGCGAGTTCGGTGAGCACGGGTACTCCACCGGCAGCCTGAACACCATCGCCCGCGAGGCCGGCATCGCGAAGGGCTCCCTCTTCCAGTACTTCAGCGACAAGCTCGAGTTCTTCGCCTTCGTCTGCGACGAGGCGTCCCGCCGCATCCGCGAGGAGATGGAGCGCCGGATCGCCCGGGTCGACTTCGACCAGCCCTTCGACGAGTGGCTGTTCGACGTCATGTGCGACTGGACCGAGTACATGGCCGACCACCCGCTGGAGCGGGCGGTGACCGCCGCGACCAACTTCGAGCTCGACAACGGGGTCCGCTCCGTCGTCCGCGACACCGCGAACCAGCACTACCTCCAGGTGATCCACCCGACGCTGCGGCTCTGGCAGGAGCACGGCGACATCCGCGACGACGCCGACCTCGACGTGCTCGCGACGCTGATCCTGACGATCCTGCCGTTCCTCGCGCTGGCCCCCTACTACGACGGTCTCGACCCGATCCACGACCTGCGCGGCAGGACGCCCGCCGAGCAGCGTCCCGTGGTGCGCCAGCTCATCGCGGGCATCAGGCCGATGTTCGCCCCGGTCAAGTAGCGGCGGGAACGCGCCACGCCCCGGCCGGGCCGCCCGGCAGGCCGCCCGCCGGGCCGCCGGTCAGTCGTCGATGTCCGCGACGAGCAGGTCCACATGGCGGGCGGCGAACCGCATCGGGGCCGGAAGGTCCGCGGCGGCCGCGCCGCGCACGACCCGGGGACGGCGGATGCGCCGTGCGCGGCCGGCCCGCTCGACCCCGCCGCCGTCCGCGGCGAGCAGGTTGCGCACCCAGTCGGTGCCCGGCCCGTACGGCAGCCCGACGACGAGCCGCCCGCCGCTGCGGAACGCGGTCACGGGCGTCCGGTACTCCCGGCCCGACCGGCGCCCCCGGTGCACGATCACCGCGAGCGGCGGGAGGTAGGCCGCGTACGGCCCCTGGATCCGGTTCGTGACGCGCCGGTTGAAACGGGCCAGCGATCTCGGCAGCAACGGCTTCGGCATGCCCCCTGCCTACCACGACGGGCCCGGCGTCCCGTGCCGGACCACGTCCGCCGCGGCGGTAGAGTGTGATCACTTCAAGTACGCGCTCCCTTGGAAGTACGCCGCAGATGGGGAGCACGCCTCGCGATCACGAGGTGCCGGAGGGGCGGCAGTCTCAGCGACCCTTCCCTTCCGGAGGTACTTCCATGAACGTCGGACTCGGCCTGCCCATCAGCGACCCCGCGTCGCTGCTCTCCTGGGCGGCGGCCGCCGACACCGGCCCGTTCTCCACCCTCGGGCTGCTCGACCGCCTCGTCTACGACAACCCCGAGCCGCTGGTGGCGCTCGCCGCCGTCGCCGGGGCCACGTCCCGCGTCCGCGTGCAGACCGAGGTGCTGCTCGCCCCGCTGCGCGAGCCCGCGCTGCTCGCCAAGCAGGCCGCGACGCTCGACCGCGTGTCCGGCGGGCGGTTCGCCCTCGGCCTCGGCGTCGGCGGACGCCCCGACGACCACGTCGTGACCAACGTCGACCTGCGCACCCGCGGGCGGCGCCTGGACGAGCAGATGGGCGTGATGAAGCGCATCTGGTCCGGTGCCCCCTACAGCGACGAGGCCGGTCCGATCGGTCCCGCGCCGACGCGGGAGGGCGGGCCAGAGGTCCTGTTCGGCGGGTTCAGGCCCGCCGCGCTGCGCCGCGTCGCGCGCTGGGGCGACGGGTTCCTCGCCGCCGCTCCCCCGGCCTGGGCGGGCGAGCTGTTCCGCACCGTCGAGACGGCGTGGGACGAGGCCGGGCGGACCGGCCGGCCGCGCATCGTCGCGCAGGTCAACGCCGCCCTCGGCTCGGACGCCGTCGTCGAGGACGCGCGCCGCGCCGCGCTCGGCTACTACGCCTTCACCGGACGTCCCGGATTCGGCGCGGACGGCATGCTCACCGAGCCCGGCGAGATCCGCGACACCATCGCCCGGTTCGCCGACCTCGGCGCCGACGAGGTCATGCTGTACTGCTGGGCCCGCGACCCGCACCAGGTCGACCGGTTCGCCGACGTGATCGGCTGACGCGGTGACCCGGCCGGGCCCGCTCCCCCGGTGGAGCGGGCCCGGCCGGAACCGGTCCTCAGGTGAAGATGTACTCGTCGGGGTCCACCTTGCGCGTCGCGGCCCAGAACTCGAAGGTGTGGCCGGGCCAGAGCGTGCGGTTCACGCCCCGCTCGTCCAGGTACCAGCTCTGGCAGCCGCCCTCGTTCCAGACGGCACGGCGCAGGCGCCGCTGCAGGCGGTCGTTGAAGCGGCGGGACGCCTCCGGCCTCGGCTCGATGGTGTCCGCGCCGCGCTCCTGGAGCAGCCGCAGGCAGCCCAGCACGTACCGGATCTGCGCCTCGATCATGAAGACGACGGAGTTGTGGCCGAGCCCGGTGTTCGGGCCGAGCAGCATGAAGAAGTTCGGCATCCCCGGGATCGTGGTGCCGTGGTGCGCCTCGATGCCGTCCGCCCACACCTCCCGCAGCTTCACCCCGTCCCGGCCGGTGAGGGGCAGCTCGCCGAAGGCGTCGGTCACCTTGAAGCCGGTGCCGTAGATGACGCAGTCGACCTCGTACTCGCGCCCGTCCGCGGTGACGATGGAGTTCTCGCGGACCTCGGCGATCGGGGAGGTCTCCAGGTCGACGCCGGGACGGGCGAGCGCCGGGTAGTAGTCGTTGGACAGCAGGATGCGCTTGCAGCCGATCGTGTAGTCCGGCGTCAGCCTGGCGCGCAGGTCCGGATCGGCGACCTGGTTCCGCAGGTGCCTGCGGGCGATCGCCTCCTGGTGCAGCGACAGCCGCGGGTCGATGGTGAAGCCGACCGCGCGGGCCTCCAGCGCCCAGTAGATGCCGTTGCGGAACGCGCGGGCCGCGCCGGGGACCTTCTCGAACGCTTTGAGTGCCTGGGCGGGGAAGGCGTGGTCGGGCTTCGGCTGGATCCACGGCGCGGTCCGCTGGAACACCACGAGGCGCTCCGCCCGGCGGGCCACCTCCGGGACGAACTGGATCGCGGACGCGCCCGTCCCGATGACGGCGACGCGCCTGCCCGTCAGGTCATAGGAGTGGTCCCACTGGGAGGAGTGGAACGTGGCGCCCTGGAAACGCTCGATGCCGGGCAGGTCGGGGAACGAGGGGATGTGCAGCGCGCCGACCCCGGACACCACCGCCCTGGGCGTGAGGACGGTGCCGTCCGCTAGCGCGACGTTCCAGCGCCGCGCGGTGTCGTCGTACTCCATGGACTCGACGGCGGCACCGAACCGGATGTGCTCGTGGACGCGATACTTGGCGGCGGTGCGCTCCATGTAGGAGCGGATCTCCGGCTGGGGGGCGAACATGCGCGTCCAGCCCGGGTTGAGCTCGAAGGAGAAGGAGTACATGTGCGAGGGCACGTCGCAGGCGCAGCCCGGATAGGTGTTGTCGTGCCAGGTCCCGCCAAGGGCGTCGCTCTTCTCCAGGACGGTGAAGTCGTGGAAGCCGGACCTTTTCAGGTGGATCGCCATCCCCAGCCCGGCGAAGCCTGAGCCGATGATGACGATCGACGGGGGGCGCTCGCTCATGCTCGATCCTCTCGCTGACCTACTCTCGGTAAGTTACCGGGAGTAGGCTATTGACGATAAGTCCAACAGATAGGATTCTCCTGTGAATGGCGCCACACCGCGGTCCCGCGCCCCCCGGCGGCGGATGTCGCGCGCCGACCGCGAGCGGCAGATGCTGGACGTGGCGGAGGAGGTCTTCGGGGAGCGCGGCTACCAGGCCGCCTCCATGGACGAGATCGCCGAGCGCTGCGGGGTCTCCAAGCCGATGCTCTACGAGTACTTCGGCTCCAAGGACGGGCTGCTCACCGCGTGCGTCTGCCGTTCCAAGGCCGAACTCTTGGACGTCACCCAGAAGGCCATGGCCGGGGCCACCGCACCGGAGGACGTCCTGTGGCGCGGGATGGTCGCCTACTTCTCCTTCATCGACGCCCACAGCAGGTCGTTCGCCATGCTCCTCGGTGAGCCGCCCGCCGGGTCGCCCGAGACCGCCGAGGCCGTCGAGGCGACGCGGCGCCAGCAGAGCGCCCTGATCTCCGGGGTCCTCGCGGCGTTCGCCCCGGCCGCGCCGCCGACCGTCATCGACGCCTACACCGAGATCATCATCGGGGCGAGCGAGCGGCTGGCGCTGTGGCGGACCCGGCGCCCGGACGTGCCCGTCGAGGAGACCGCCCGGTACATGACCGACTTCTGCCGGAACGGGCTCGGCCCCCATCTCGTCCCCGGCCCCCGGCCCAGTCCGGACCGCCCCGAAACGCCGCGCTGAGCCACGCGGCCGGCGCCGTCGCTGAGTACGGTTGGATCACCTTTACCCAGGGAGGTCACCATGCCCCTCGCCCACTTCGACGGTGCCCTCGCCGTCGTCACCGGAGCCGGCAGCGGGCTCGGCCGGGCCACGGCACTGGCGCTGGCCGAGCGCGGCGCGACCGTGGTCGCGGCCGACATCGACCTGCCGGCCGCGGAGCACACCGTCACGCTGGCCAAGTCACTCGGCGCGGGCGGCGCCGCCCACCGCGTGGACGTGTCGGACGCCGCCGCGATGGAGGCGTTCGCCGCCGAGGTCCGGAGCACGTACCGGGTTCCCGACATCCTGGTCAACAACGCCGGGATCGCCGCCGCCGGCTCGTTCCTGGACACCGGCGTCGAAGACTGGGACCGCGTCCTCGGCGTGAACCTCTGGGGCGTCGTGCACGGCTCCCGCCTGTTCGCCCGGCAGATGGTGGACCGGGTGAACGCCCTGCCCAACCGGCCCGACAAGCCCAACCTCGGCGGCCACATCGTCAACATCGCCTCCGCCGCCGCGTTCGCGCCGTGGCGGGGCATGCCCGCCTACTGCACGTCCAAGGCCGCCGTGCTGATGCTGAGCGAGTGCCTGCGCGCCGAACTGGCCGGCCACCGCATCGGCGTCACCGCCGTCTGCCCCGGCCCGACCGGCACGAACATCGTCGCGAACGCCGCCCTGCTCGGCCTCGGGACGGACGCGCGCGAGCGTCTGCGCCGCCGCGGCGAGAAGGCCCTGCGGATGCGCGACCAGGCGCCCGAGCGGGTCGCCGAGCGCATCGTGCAGGCCGTCATCAAGAACAAGCCCATGGTCCCGGTCACGCTGGAGGGGCACCTGCTGCACACCCTGTCCCGGATCTCCCCCTCGTCCATGCGCCTGCTCGCCAAGATCCCCATCCCGCAGTAGGACCGCGGGAACGCCCGCGAACCCCGCCCGGCCTTTACTTCAGATCTGACATCGTATATTCGAAGCCCTTTTTCGGTGGACGCGAAATGAACTCATGAACGACAGTTCAATGGTCCCGGCGTGGCCGGCAAAAGGGCCGCGAAGCGAGGTCCACTTCGCGGCCCGTCATCGAGAACGCGTCGGCTACCTGGGACTCACCGTACCCAGGAGACACCCACCGCTTGAACGGCCACGTCGTCGACCTCCTCTTCCCAGGTGCTCGGCATGCCGGTCACAGATGATGAGCGGGAGCATGATCGGCATACCCCTCCCCTTTACCGGAACACCATAGAAGCCGGCGAGAGAGAAAAAGCCATGATCGGCCGATTCAGGTCAGGAACGGTTCAGCCGAGGGCGCGCAGCACTTCTCGCGCGGCCGTTCCCGCCATCGCCAGGCAGGCCCGCCGGCGGTCCTCCCCCGCACCCTTGGCCGGGGTCTCCTCGCTGTAGCTGACCGTGACGACGACGTTGCGCAGCCGCACCGTGACCTGCCCGATGATCGTGGGCAGCCCCTTGTCGGCCTTCAGCCAGCGGTACGCCTCGTCGCCGATGCCCGTCTCCTTCTCCAGCGAGATGGTGCGCTCCAGATCGGGATCGTGCGCCTGGGTCCAGTGGGCGTCGAAGTAGCCCTCGGCGTCCTTCACCGGGTCGGCGGAGGCGCCGGGCGGGTGCAGGTGCGCCTCGACCCGCAGGGACCGCGAACCCGGCGCGGACGAGGTGTAGGTGCAGGTGGTCAGGGTGGAGTTGCCGCCGCCGCCCTCACGCTTGGCGGCGGGGACGATCCTGCCGAGGGTGCCCTGGGTGACCATCGCGCAGGGCGCGGGCAGCGCGGTGACCGGCCGCGCGGCCGGCGGGCCGGACGGGTCGTCCGACGTGGGGGCGTCCGAAGCGGACGCCGAGGCCCGCGGTCTCCGCGCGGCGTGCTCCTCGCCCCCGCCGGGCAGCAGCAGGAACACCACCACCCCGGCGACCACGAACGTGGCCAGCGCGACGGCCAGCGCCACCCGGCGCGGCCGGCGGGCGGGCGCCGGCGGCTCCGGTGCGGAGTAGACCCGCTGGAACGGCTCCGGACCACGCTGCAGACCCACGCCCCGTCGCGCTCCTCACTCCTCCGTCCGAACCCCCGCCGCCCAACGTAGCCAGGTGCCCCCGCCGCCACCAACCCCCCGGCGGGACCAATTGCCGGGCCGTGTGGACACAATGGACGGGTGCTCATCGCCGAGGTCGCCGAGACGTCCCGGGCGGTGGCCGCGACGTCCGGCCGCAAGGCCAAGGTCGAGGCCCTCGCCGGGTGCCTGCGCGCGGCCGGGCCCGCGGAGGCCGCGATCGTCGTCGCCTACCTGTCGGGGGAGTTGCCGCAGCGTCAGATCGGGGTGGGGTACGCGGCGCTGCGCGACGTCCCGCCGCCCGCCGCGGAACCGGTCCTCACCGTGGCCGAGGTCGACGCGGCGTTCACCGAGATCGGCGCCGTGTCCGGCCCCGGCTCGGTCGCCCGGCGGCGCGCGCTGGTCGCGGCGCTGCTCGGCCGCGCCACCCGTCCCGAGCAGGACTTCCTCGTCCGGCTGCTGGCGGGCGAGCTGCGCCAGGGCGCGCTGGACGGCGTGATGGCCGAGGCGATCGCCGCGGCGGCGGCGGTCCCGGCGGCGGGGGTGCGGCGCGCGGTGATGCTGCGCGGCTCGCTCGGCCCGGTCGCCGCCGCGGCCCTCGCGGAGGGCGCCGCGGGGCTGCGAGCGTTCACGCTGGAGGTCGGCAGGCCGGTCAAGCCGATGCTGGCGGCGTCCGCGCCGTCGGTCGAGGAGGCGTTCGGCAGGCTCGCCGCCGACGCCGCGGTGGAGTGGAAGCTGGACGGCGTCCGCGCCCAGGTGCACGTCACCGGCGGCGAGGTCCGGGTCTTCACCCGCACCCTCGACGAGATCACCGAGCGGCTGCCCGAGGTCGTCGCGGCGGTGCGCGGGCTGCCCGTGCGCGCCGCGGTGTTCGACGGCGAGCTGATCGCACTGCGGCCGGACGGGCGGCCGCACCCGTTCCAGGTCACCGCGGCCCGCACCGCCACGCGCACCGCCAAGGCCACCGAGCCGGTGCCGCTGACCGTGTTCCTGTTCGACGTCCTGCACCTGGACGGCGCCGACCTCCTCGACGCACCCGGCGCCGAGCGGAACGCCGCGCTGGCCCGCGCCGTCCCGGACGGGCTGCGCATGCCGCGCGTCGTCACCGGCGACCCGGCCAGGGCGAAGGAGTTCTTCGACGAGGCCGTGGCCCTCGGCCACGAGGGCGTGCTGGTCAAGTCCCTCGACACCCCCTACACCGCCGGGCGGCGCGGCGCCGGATGGATCAAGGTCAAGCCGCGGCACACCCTCGACCTGGTGGTGCTCGCGGTCGAGTGGGGCCACGGCCGCCGCGAGGGCCTGCTGTCCAACCTGCACCTGGGCGCCCGCGACCCGGCGACCGGCGGGTTCGTCATGCTCGGCAAGACGTTCAAGGGCCTGACCGACGAGCTGCTCGCCTGGCAGACCAGGACGCTGCGCGAACTGGCCGTCCGCGAGGACGGGTGGACGGTGCACGTCCGCCCGGAACTGGTCGTGGAGATCGCCTTCGACGGCGTCCAGCACAGCCCCCGCTACCCCGGCGGCATCGCGCTGCGGTTCGCGCGCGTGCTGCGCTATCGCCCCGACAAGCCCGCGGCCGAGGCCGACACGATCGATACGGTCCGCGCCGTCGCCCCCGTCCTGGACGAATGACCCGGCGCGGGCCCGGCGACCCGGCGCGCGCCCGTCACTCCGCCTTGGACCGGCGGGTGCGGGCCACGGTCCGGCGCCGTCCCGTCCGGTGCAGGACGCGCCGGTGCGCGCGGGCGGCGTCCCTGCGCCGGTCGCGCGCGGCCGCCTTGCGCTGCGCGCGGGCGTTCTTGTGGCGGCGGGCGCGCTCGGCGGCCGTGCGGCGCTGCAGCAGCTCGGGCGGGATCAGGTCGTGCCGCCCGGCGATGAACTCCTGCACCCAGATCTTGGCCCGGATGAGGGGGCGGCGGAACCGCCGCTCGTTCCGGACGGCCCGCAGGTGCTTGCGCGATCCCGGCGCGTACCACCAGCGCGCCCACGGCGACCCGGGACGGGCCAGCCGGACCGCGCCGACGATCAGCAGCGCGGGCACGAACAGCCCGATCAGCCCCGTCCAGATCTTGCCCTTGAGCAGCGTGACCACGGCGAGCCCGAGGTTGACCACCAGCGAGGTCACGTACACGCCGGTCAGCGCCCCGCCGGCCGGCGCGGGCGTCGCCTCGAAGCCGAGCGGTCGGATGCCGAGCAGCAGCAGCCCGGTGACGGCGATGGCGACGAAGACGGCGTCGAGCGACGTGCGCCCCTTCTCCGTCCAGTACACGTCGCTGAGGTGCAGGATCAGCGCGAACTCGTCCAGCACCAGGGCGGACCCCATCCCGAAGACCACCGCCGACAGCAGGTCGAGGCCCACGTACGGGTCGGGCACCGCGAGGCTGGACACCCCGCCCACGAGCATCAGCACCACGCCGAACACGACGTGGTGGATGTGCAGGTCGCCCGCCTGTACGTTGCGGAACCACCACCGCACGTTGGCGCGGATCAGGCGGACGTTCACCCGCGTGAGCACGAACGTGACGATGAACGCGGCGAAGAAACCGAACAGCGGCAGCCGTCCGGTGTCCACGATGCGTTCTCTGAACAGGTCGATCATCTACCCCCCGTGGACTCCATCATGCCTGGTGACATGCGGCGATATCGTGGGATACCGCCGATCAATGGCGATCAAGGGGGAAAACACCATGAGTCGTACTGTGGACCGGTGCGATCCCGGCCGCCGCGCCTGGATCGCCGAGGCCATCCGCAAGGTCGAGGCGGACGCCAACCGCAGCGCCGACACGCACCTGCACGTCTTCCCGCTTCCGCCCGAGTGGGGCATCGACCTGTACCTCAAGGACGAGTCCGTCCACCCGACCGGGTCATTGAAGCACCGGCTGGCGCGGTCGCTGTTCCTGTACGCGCTGGCGAACGGCTGGATCCACGAGGACACCACGATCATCGAGGCGTCCAGCGGCTCCACCGCCGTGTCGGAGGCGTACTTCGCGCGGCTGGTCGGCCTGCCGTTCGTCGCCGTGATGCCCGCCACCACCAGTCCGGAGAAGATCGGCCTGATCGAGTTCCACGGCGGCCGCTGCCATCTGGTGGACGACCCGTCCTCGATCTACGACGAGTCGCACCGCCTGGCGGCCGAGTGCGGCGGCCACTTCATGGACCAGTTCACCTACGCCGAACGCGCGACGGACTGGCGCGGCAACAACAACATCGCCGAGTCGATCTTCGAGCAGCTCCGGCTGGAGCGCCATCCCGAACCGTCCTGGATCGTCGTCGGCGCGGGCACCGGCGGCACCTCCGCCACCATCGGGCGCTACGTCCGCTACCGGCGGTTCCACACCCGGCTGGCGGTCGTCGACCCCGAGGGCTCGGCGTTCTTCGGCTCGTTCACCGACGGCGACCCCGGCCGCACGGCCGCGGGCTCGCGCATCGAGGGCATCGGCCGCCCCCGCGTCGAACCGTCGTTCCTCCCGACCGTGATCGACCGGATGGTCCAGGTGCCGGACGCCGCGTCCGTCGCCGCGATGCGCTGGACCAACGAGGTCACCGGCCGCGGCGTCGGCGGCTCCACCGGCACCGCCATGTGGGCCGTGGCGGAACTGGTCGCCCAGATGCGGGCGAGCGGCGAGCACGGCAGCGTGGTCACGCTGATCTGCGACGGCGGCGAACGCTACGCGGGCACCTACGGCTCCGACGCGTGGCTGAGCGCCCAGGGCCTGAACATCGCCCCGTACCGGGCGGCCCTGGACGGCTTCCTCAAGACCGGCGAGCTGACGGACCCGCTCAGCCGTTGAAACGGATCGGGTTCACCAGGTCGGCGTAGATGAGCAGCCCGCCCATGACGACCAGCACGGCGGCCATCACATACGTCACGGGCAGGGCCTTGGCGACGTCCACATAGCCGGGATCGGGCCTGCGGAACACCCGGGCGAACGCCTTCTTCAGCGCCTCCAGCAGCGCGCCGGCGATGTGCCCGCCGTCCAGCGGCAGCAGCGGCACCAGGTTGAACAGCCCGACCGCGAGGTTCAGCGAACCGAGCAGCATGACGAAGTAGGCGACCTTCTCCGTCCCCGTCAGGGTGTGCGAGGCGGCGACGTCCCCGCCGATCCGGCTGACGCCGACCACGCCGACCGGCCCGTTCGGGTCGCGCTCCTTGCCGCTGAACGCCGCGTTCCAGATGCCGACCATCTTCTGCGGCATCCGCAGCAGCGCCCCCGCGGTGTGCGCGGTGAGGTCGCCCATCGTCCTGGCCACCGCGCCGGGCCCCTGCCGCTCCAGCGCGCTGGTCGGCGTGATGCCGAGGAACCCCACGTTGACGATCTTGTCCTGGTCCTTCAGGTCGTACATCGAGTTGCGCGTGATCGGCACGTTCAGCGCGAGGTCACGCCCATCGCGCCGCACCACCATCGGCACCGTCCGCCCACCCGAGTCGCGGATGAGCCGCTGCAGCCCCTTGTAGTCCGAGATGCCCCGCCCGTCGTAGGACACGATGCGGTCACCGGGCCGCAACCCGACCTGCTTGGCCGGCGTCGGCGTGGCGCCCGCCGGACACGAGCCGACCTTCGCCGCCTGGCTCGCCGGGACGATGCAGTCCGACACCTGCTGGATCACCGGCTGCTGCTGAATCGTGCCGAGCCCCATCAGCAGGATCGAGAAGAACACCACCGACAGCAGCAGGTTCATCGCCGGCCCGCCGAACATGATCAGCAGCTTCTGCCACCACTTCTTGGCGTAGAACACGCGGTCCTCGTCGCCGGGCCTGACCTCCTCCAGCGCCGCCCCGCGCGCCGACTCGATCAGCCCCTGCCACGGCCCCGTACTGATCTGCCGGACCTTCCCGGGCGCGTCCCCCTTCCGCGGCGGCAACATCCCGATCATCCGGATGTACCCGCCGAGCGGGATCCACTTCACCCCGTACTCGGTCTCCCCCTTGCGCCGCGACCACATCGTCGGCCCGAACCCGACCATGAACTGCGTCGTCCGAACCCCGAACAGCTTGGCGAACGAGAAGTGCCCCAGCTCATGAAGGGCGATGGACGCCAGCAGGCCGAAGAACAAGATCAACACACCCGCCAGCCACCCCATGCCAGCCCTCCGTGTTCGTATTTGCTTGCAGTATCCTCGGCGGTCGGGCCCTGGGGGCCCTCCCTTCAACGGACACTGCGCGATCGCAGCATCGCTCCGACTCGCCCCAGAGGGCTCGCTGCGCGATCAGGTTCTCGCAAGCTCGAACCTGGCTTCGCACGCGATCGCGATCGGTGCGGGCATCACGACCAGCCGAAGATGCTCAGTCTAAAGCAGTGCCATCGGCGTCAGGCGCTAACCAGGGTTAATTGGTCATAGCGGTTGGGTGAGTGGACGGGCCGGTGGTGTGGGCGTATGCCGGTGGCATGGCCAGATACCCCCAGGGCGGCGGGATGACCGACGCGGGCCGCCGGAGACGAGAACAGGTGCGGATGCAGGCCGCGCAATGGTTCGGTGAGGGCCGGCCCAATGCGTGGATCGCCGCGCAGTTGCGGGTGGGGCTGCGGCAGGTGGAGAAGTGGCGGCAGGCCTGGCGGCAGGGCGGGGCCGAGGCGCTGCGTTCCAGGGGCCCGCACCGGCGGCAGCGCTTGGACGAGGCGATGTTCGCACGGCTGGAGGCGGAGTTGAACCGCGGCCCGGCCGCGCACGGCTACGCCGATGACCAGCGGTGGACCCTGGGGCGGGTCGCCGCGCTGATCCGCGAGTTGTTCGGGATCGGCTACACCCTGCCGGGGGTGTCGCTGCTGCTGCGGCGTAACGGCTGGTCGGTGCAGGTCCCCGGACGCCGGGCGGTCGAGCGCGACGACCAGGCCGTGCAGGTGTGGAAGGAGCGGGTGTGGCCGCGGGTGGAACCACCGCGGGCGACCTGGGCGCCTGGATCTGTTTCGAGGACGAGACCGGTCAAGGG
>NZ_CAACVB010000060.1 GCF_900659635.1 Actinomadura roseirufa
GATCTCGCCGGCGTCGCGGCGGTCCGCGCCGGCGAGCAGCCGCAGCGTCGCCGACCGGCCGCTCCCGGCGAGGCCGGCCAGCCCCACGATCTCCCCGGCCCGCACATCCAGGTCCACGCCGCGCACCGCCCCGGCCCGCGCGAGGCCCCGCGCCGACAGCACCACCGGCGCGTCCACCGGGACGGGTTCCGGCTCCGGGTAGCGGACCTCCACCGGCCGCCCCGCCATGTGCCGGACCAGGGACCGCGGCGTCTGCTCCGCCGCCGGCGAGGTGAGCACGCGTCGCCCGTCCCGCAGGACGCTCACCTCGTCGCACACGGCCAGCACCTGGTCCAGCAGGTGCGAGACGAGCACGACCGCGGCCCCGCCCCGCGCGAGGTCGGCCACCAGCGCCATCAGCCGGTCGGCGTCGCCCTGGGTGAACGGCGCCGCCGGCTCGTCCAGTGCGATCACGCGCGCGTCCAGCGCGAGCACGCGCAGGATCTGCGTCCACTTCCGCTCGGCCGGGGACAGGGCGCGGACGGGCGCGTCGGGATCCAGCTCGGCTCCGGCGCGGCGGGCCAGCGCGGCGAACCGCTCACGGTCCGCGCTGCGGCGCCGCGCCCACCGGCCGAGGAACACGTTGTCCAGCACGCTCAGCGCCGGGACCAGCGCCGCGTCCTGCGGGACGAGCGCGACCCCGTGCGCCAGCGCGTCGCGCGGCCCGCGCATCCGCACCGGCCGCCCGTCCACCAGGACCCGCCCGCCGTCCGGGGCGGTCAGCCCGCACAGCACGCGCAGGAGCGTGCTCTTCCCGGCCCCGTTCTCGCCGACCAGGCCGTGCACACGCCCGGCGGCGAAGTCCAGGGAGACGCCGTCGAGCACCGCCGTTCCCGCGTACCGCTTGCCGACGCGGTCGAGCCGGACCGGCGCCGGGTCACTCGTCGTACTCACCCGTGACGCCCGCGAGCGCCTCACGCGTGCCCTTGCCCTGGCCGGGCACCAGGTCGGTCATGACGTTCGTCGCGGGGACGTTCTGCCCGCGCGCGGCGTTCAGGCCCAGCTCGGCCGTCTTCGCGCCGAGCGTCTTCACGGGCAGGTAGTACGCGGCGTACCAGCGGCCGTCCTGGACGGCCTTGACCGTCTGCCGCGACCCGCCGTTGGCGACGTAGAGGATCGGCTTGCCCTTCGCGACCGCCTCGGCGCCGAGGAGCGCCTGCGACGACCCGACGACCACGTCGACCCCCGGCTCGCGCTGCAACAGGTCCTGCATGGCCTTGCGCCCGGTCTGCTGGGTGTACCCGCCCTCGATCCGCGCCTTGAGCCGCACGCCCGCCTGCCCGGCGAGCGCGTCCTCCGCCGCCTTGGTGCGGGCGTTGTCCAGCGGGAGCGCCTTCAGTCCCTCGAAGTAGGCGACGTCGCACGGGTCGATCTTCTTGCTCCGGCATGCCTGGACGGCCAGCTCGCCGAGCGTCCGGCCGTTGCGCGCGGGCACGTCCACGAGCGTGATCGTCCCGGGAACCTGCGGCTCGGCGGTGTCATAGCGCGTCCCGGCCGGGGTGAAGTCGACCACGACCTTGATCCCCGCCCGGACCGCCGCGCGCAGCGGCGCGACCACCGCGGCGCCGTCGTTGGCCTGGACGACGAACACCTGGAAGCGCTTGGACGTCACCGCGTCCTGCAACTGCCGGACCTGCGCCTGCGGGTCGAGATTGGCGTCGAGGAACTCGGCCGCCGCATTGTGGGCCTTGGCGTACTCCTCGACTCCGGCGAACGTCGCGGCGGAGAACGAGTTGGCCTTGGCGAACCCGAAGAACGCGATCCGCGCCTTGCCCGCGGTGCCCGCCTTCCCCTTCTCGTCCGCTCCGGAGTCGCTGCACGACGCCGAAAGGCACACGAGCGCCGCCATCGCCAACCCGGCCCATCGTCCATTCATTCGTACTCCTTCGGCGCAGGACGGAACGCCGGCGGCAGAGGACGCCGGGCACGGGGCCCAAGAGTAACGAACGACCACCTGAAAACAAGCGAAACAGATCATTCCCGGCCATTGTCCCAGGCCCACGGCGGGAGAGCCGGCTAGAGGCGGAGGGAGCGGCCGATGATCTCCTTCATGATCTCCGTCGTGCCGCCGAAAATTGTTTGGACACGAACGTCCTGGTAGGCCTTCGCGATCGGGTACTCGGTCATGTAGCCGTAGCCGCCGTGCAGCTGCAGGCAGCGGTCGACGACCCTCTTCAGCAGCTCGGTGCTCCAGTACTTGAGCATCGCCGCCTCCTCGGCCGGCAGCTCGCCCCGCCCCTCCTTCACCACGCACAGGTCGGTGAACGCGCGCGTCACCGTGAGCTCCGTCTTCATCTCCGCCAGCGTGAACCGGTTGTGCTGGAACCTGCCGATCGGGCGCCCGAACGCCTCACGGTTCCGGCAGTACTCCACCGTCCCCTCGAACGCCGCCTCGGCAGCGGCGAGCGCGCCGACACCGATGGACAGCCGCTCCCGCGCGAGGTTCCGCATGAGGTAGACGAAGCCCATGCCCTCCTCCCCGAGGAGGTTCTCCTTCGGCACCCGGACGTCGTCGAAGAACAGCTCCGCGGTGTCCTGCGCGTGCATGCCGACCTTCTCCAGGTTGCGGCCCCGCTCGAACCCGTCCATGCCCCGCTCGACGACCAGCAGGCTCACGCCCTTCGCCCCCGCCGACGGGTCCGTCTTCGCCACGACGATCACCAGGTCCGCGAGGATGCCGTTGGAGATGAACGTCTTGGAACCGTTCACGACGTAGGCGTCCCCGTCCCGGACGGCGGTCGTCTTGATCGCCTGGAGGTCCGACCCGGCGGCGGGCTCCGTCATCGCGATGGCGGTGACGAGCTCGCCGGAGCAGTACCCGGGGATCCAGCGCGCCTTCTGCTCCTCGTTCGCGAGCTGCCGCAGGTACCCGCCGTTGATGTCGTTGTGCACCGCGAACCCGGGCCCGTGCGCGCCCGCCCTGGCCAGTTCCTCGTTGAGCACCACGTAGTAGCGGTAGTCGGGATTCCCGCCGCCGCCGAGATCCTCGGGCATCTCAATGCCGAGCAGCCCCTGCCGTCCGGCGGCGCGCCACACCTCACGGGAGACGACGCCGTCCTTCTCCCACTGCGCGTGATACGGCGCGATCTCCTTCTCGATGAAGGACCGGACCATGTCCCGGAACGCCTCGTGCTCCGCGGTGAAGATCTCCCGTGCCATCCGGCGGCCCCCTCGGGTGCGTATCCGCTGATACGAAATCAATGTAGGGCTCGCCGTCCGCGCCGTCCGCCACTACGCGGCCCCCTCCCCCGGACCCCGCCCGCGGACCGCGTCCCGAGCACCCGGCGCGACCGCTGACCCAGGCCGCGAACGCTCTTGAACAAACCCATATGCGGCATCCGACATCACCGGCTCCAACCCGGGCAAACGATCCAGCAGCGGGGTCGGTCGATCACGTTGTCTCCGGGGGGATGGCGACGCATGTCACGCATGCTGCTAGCGGCAATGATCACGCCCGTCGCCCTGGCGGCCCTGATCCCGGGAATGGCACGATCCGCGTACGGCCCCACAAAGCCGCCGCCCACCGCCTCCACCGCGGCCCCGAACGGCGAAGCGTGGGCGTGGACCCAATTGGTCAACGGCAAGAACCACAGCACCGAGATCCGCTTCGCCACCACCGAGAAGCCCACCGGGAACTGCCCGACCGTGCAATACACCGACCAGGCGGGGAAAAGCCAGAGCACGGCGATGACGAAGGCCAGCGACCCGTTCATCACCGGCGGCGGCCTCCAGCAGTTCCCGACCACCCTCTGCACGCTGCCGGTGCCCGACGGGGCGTCCGGAGCGCTGATCGACCCGAAGACGACCAACGCGGCGACCGTCCACCCGGGGACCAAGCAGCTCCCGCTGCCGACCTGGCCGGTGAGCGGCCGCCCCCGCAGGCTCGCGGTGATCGGCGACGCCGGATGCGACGTCCCCTCGCCCGTTTCCGGCTCCCAGGCCAACCAGGACTGCCAGAAGAGCTGGCCCTTCCAGACCCTCGCCACGCACGCCGCCGCCCGCTCCCACCCGGACCTCGTCGTCCACGTGGGCGACTACGTCTACCGGGAGCAACCACAGGCCGCCGACGACGCCACCCCCGGCTGCGACACCCAGGGGCAGGCGGCGGACTGGGAATGCCTCGTCAAGGACGTGCTCCGGCCGGCCGAGGCGCTGCTCGCCCAGGCGCCCATCATCTTCGCCCGGGGCAACCACGAAGTCTGCGAACCACAGAAGGTCGGACGGGGCGCCGAATGGTACCGCTATTTCGCACCCGACCCGCGGAAGGCGAACGAGTGCTTCTCACTCCCCCAGAAGGAGGCCGAACCCGACCAGATCAACGCGGGCAGCCTGCACTTCATCCTGTTCGACTCCTCCCTCGCCAAGGACGGCGACCAGCCGGACAAGGCCCAGGCCCGCGAGTACGCGAAATGGTTCGACCAGGCGAACGACCTGGCGGGCAACCACAAGAATCATGACTACTTCCTCATCAGCCACAAACCCCTGTGGATGGTGAAGCGCGCCTCGTCCACCGATGTGGGGTGGACGAACCAAACCCTCGCCGAAGCCGTCCGACAGACATCGAACCATTCGCTGGCGCCCAACATCCACCTCACCCTGTCCGGGCACGTGCACATCTACCAGATGCTCGACTTCGCCAACAGCACCCGGGCGCCCCAGCTCACCGTGGGCTCCTCCGGCACCACACTCGACCACGCACCCGACGACGCCAAGGTCCACGGAAAGACCATCGACGGCCAAACAGTCGACAACTCGATCTCTTTCGACACCTTCGGCTACGCGCTACTGCGCGACGTGAAAGACAAATGGCGCCTCACCTTCCACGACAGCTCCGGCCAGCAACTCTCAAAGACCTGCACCCTGCAAACCGGCAAAACACACCACTTCACCTGCTGAGGCGCTTTACCTCGCGGCGCCGCGGTTGGCCTCATGCGGCCGCCTGCCGACCTTTGCGCGCCTCGTGAGGTCATGGTTCGCGGCTCCCTGCCAGTTCCGGCGTGTTTGTGACCTGTGACGCATCGGGTGCTTCGCGTGCCGTGATACATACCGGGTGCGCTGGTCCCGCCGCGCGGGCCTGAACGGATCAAGGGGATTTGGGCGTGGGAAGGCATGAGAAAGGCGGAGGTTAGATGGTCGCCCCGTCTGTTCGCCAGGCGACCATGGTCGAGCGGCTGACGGCCGCGGGCGATCTGACGTCCGAGTGGCGGGAGGCGTTTCTCGCCGTTTCCCGGCACCGGTTCGTCCCGGACGCGGTTTGGGCCCGGGAGGGGGAACGGCTGGTCCCGCTCGACCGCTCCGCCGACGAGCGCGCCTGGCTGGACCTCTGCTACGCCAACACGGCCGTGATCACGCGGGTGGACGGCAAAGGACCAGGAGGGGACGGGCGCGAGGTCGTGAGCTCGGTGAGCCGGCCGGACGTGGTGGCGCGGATGCTCGCCGCGCTGGAGGCGGAGCCGGGGATGTCGGTCCTGGAGATCGGCACCGGGACGGGGTGAAGCACCGCGCTGATGGCGGAGCGGCTCGGGGCCGCCGGCATCACCACCGTCGAGGTGGACCCGCGGGTCGCCGAGGACGCCCGCACGGCCCTGTGGGACAACGGATACGACGTCACGGCGGTCGTGGGCGACGGAGCGCTGGGCCATCCGCCGGGCGCGCCGTACGACCGGGTGATCGCCACCGTCGCGACCGAGCGGGTGCCGCACGCCTGGGCGGCGCAGACGCGTCCGGGCGGCCGGGTCCTGGTCCCGTGGGCGACCGACTTCCACAACGGCGCGCTAGTGGCGTTCGAGGTGGCGGCCGACGGCACCATGCGCGGCCGCATCGTCGGCCATGCCGCGTTCGTGAGGCTGCGGGGGCAGAACGGCGGGCACGCGTCGCCCGCGCGCGACGTCCGCGAAGTGGATCGGGCCCGACGCTCCTTCACCGAGTTGCGCCCCTATGACGTACTGGACGAGCGCGACGCGTCGCTGGCGGTCGGGTTGAAGGTGCCGCACTGCGAGCCGGTCGTCAGGCGGCACAGCGAGGGCGCGTACACGCTGTGGCTGGTCGATCCGTGGTCGGGTTCATGGGCCGACCTGAAGCACGCGCCGGGCGCGGGACGGTTTCCGGTCCGCCAGTCGGGCGACCGAAGCCTGTGGGACGAGGTGGAGGCCGCCTACCGGTGGTGGAACGACCTCGGCCGTCCCACCACCGGCCGATGGGGACTCACCGTGACCCCGGAGGGCCAGTTCGCCTGGCTCGATGACGAGGACCACCGGATCGACCGCTGATCGACCACGGCCGGGGGTTCTCAACCAAGGTGGCGCGACGGGCAGGTCTTCCAGGCGAATTGATAGGTCATCACACTATTACCGTCGGCGCCGCTCGTGCTGATGTAACTGACCGCCGACGGGTCCGAACTCCCCGCGTTCACTTGCAGCTCAGTCACGATGTTGAAGTTCCGCTCCTCGCCGCACGGCCTCCATACGAGTTCGGGCACCGGCACCTCGTCGACAAACTGCCAGTAGCGCTTGAAGGGACCGGGCAGACGGTGAGTGATGTCTGTGGTGCCGGGGGCGCCCTGGAAGTAATAGCGGGTGTACAGCATGGCCTCTGCACCAGGCTGAAGCGAAGCGTAGCCACGATGATCTGCCGACGAGATGGCGTAGGTGAAGCCCCGCGGAACATGCACCCTCACGCCGAGCAGACAGTTCCTGAGAAAGTCGGTGGGCTTCGATCCATCGCCCACCCGGGCCGAATAACCACGGTGAGTGACTGTGAACGTGTTCCGGTCCTCCGAGAGGGCAACGCCCGCCGTGCCGGGCGGGCACCCGGAGCCGTTGACGGCCGCGATCTCGATGGTCACCCCGCTGGGGCCGGGGCCGGACCGTGGCGCGGACGCGGCGGCCGGAACGACGGACACCGTTGTCATCGCGAGCCCGCATACGACGACAGCGGGCCCCGCGATCCCCTTGCGCATGCGATTCTCCCTTCGCTGGAGAGCGAACGCACTCTCGACCGGTCGATCCGTGGCCTGGCCTCATAGGGATTACGGGCAGGTCTTCCAGTCAAGGTGGTAGGTCGTCTTGATGCTGTTGTCGGTGGCACTGGCGGCCGCGAGGCTGACCTTCGTGGGGTCCGAAGTCCCCTCGTTCACTTGCAGCTCCGTCTTGACGTTGAAGTTCCGCTCCTCGCCGCACGGCTTCCACGTGGGCTCGGTGTCCGTATCGGTGAACTGCCAGATCCCGTCATAGGGACCGGGCAGACGATGGGTGAACTCCTTGGCGTTGGAGGAGCCCTGGAAGTAGTAGCTGGAGCGGAAGATGGCTTCCGCCCCGCGCTGCAGGGAGGCGTAGAGCTGATGATCCACCGACGAGACACGGTAGGTGAAGCCCTGTGGAACGTGCACCTTCAGGTTGATCTGACAGTTCTTATGAGAATCGGCGGCTTTCGATCCACCACCCACCTGGGCCACATAGTCGCGGTGGGTGATGGTGAACGCGTCCCGGCTTGGCGAGAGCGCGACCGCGGCGGTAGCGGAGGGGCACCCGGAGCCGTTGACGGTGGCGATCGTGATGCTCACGCCACTGGGCCCGGGGTTGAACCGCGGAGCGGACGCACCGGCGGCCGGAACGACGGACGCCATGGTCGTGGCGAGCGCGCAGGCGACGAAAGCGGGCTTGGCGATTCTCTTTCGCATGGGATTTCCCTTCACTTTGGCGGGTCGATCTGTCGTCTGTACTATGCGGACGAACAGGGTCTCCGGGTAAGGTGGTAGGTGGTCTCGGGACTGCCGTCCGTGGCGGTCATGGCGATGAAGCTGGTCTTCGAAGAATCCGAGGTTCCTCCATTCACTCGCAGCTGCGTATTGATGCTGAGGTTCCGCTCCTCGCCGCACGGCATCCACACGAGCTCGGACTCCGTCACCACGTCGACGAACCGCCAATTGTCGTCGCAAGGGCCCGACAGCCGGTGCGCGGCCTCCTTGATATTGGGAATCCCCTGGCATAGGGGAAGCCCCGCGGGACGTGCACGTTCACGCTGAACTGACAATTCTTACGAAAGTCAGTGGGCTTTGATCCAGCGTCGACCTGGGCAATGTAGTTTTCCTAGACGACGGTGAGACCGTCCTTGCTGGACGAGGCCAACGACGACGGTTCCGGGCGGGCCCCCTGAGCCGTTGACGGTTCCCAACTCGACGGTGACTCCACTGGGGCCGGGTTTGAACAGTGGAGCGGACGCACCAGCGGGAACGTCGGTCGGCTTCGCGGAGAGTTACGGGCAGGTCTTCCACGCGAAGTGATAAGTCGGCATGCCGCCGCCGTCGAAAACACCCGCGGCGATGAAGTTGACCTTTGACGGGTCCGATGCCCCTCCGTTGACCTGCAACTCCGTCGTGACGTTAAGGTTCTGCTCTCCGCCGCACGGACTCCACGGGAGCTGGGGCTCCTGCACCTCATCGGTGACCTGCCAGGTGCCCTCGTAGGGGCCGAGCCGGCGGTGAATGAATTCCTTGACGTCCGAAGCGCCCAGGAAGTAGTAACTGGAGCGCAGGATGGCTTCCGCACCGGCCTGCAAGGAGACATAGGTCCGGTGATCCGCAGACGAGACGGCGTAGGTGAAGCCCCGCGGGGGGTGCACCCTCAAAATTATCCGGCAGTTCTTGCGGTAGTCGGCGGGCTTCGATCCACCGCCCACCTGGGCGACATAGTCGCTGTAGGTGACCGTGAACGCGTCGCGGCTGGGCGAGACGGCCACGGCGGCGGTGCCCGTCGGGCACCCGGAACCGTTGACGGACACGACCGAGATGGTCGCTCCGCTGGGGCCGGGATTGAACGCCGGAGCGGACGCGCCGGCGGGAACGACGGACGCCGCGGTCATGGCCAGCGCGCAAGCGACGGCGGGAGGGGCGATCCCCTTACGCATGCCAACTCTCCTCAACTGAGCGGGAAAATGCTCCCCTATTTATCGACCACTATCATTCGAGACAGGCTAAGGACAGGTTTTCCAGGTGAGGTGGTAGGACGTCCTGAAAAACTCGTCCATGGATTCCATGGAGACAAAGCTGACCTCTGACGGATCCGAAGTCCCCGTGTTCAGTCGCACCTGCGTATTGATGTGGAGGTTCCGCGCCTCGCCGCACGGCTTCCACGCGAGCTCGGACTCCGGCACCATATCGACGAACCGCCAGTTGTCGTCGTAGGGGCCGAACAGCCGGTGCGTGAACTCCCGGCGAGTTGGGCTGCCCTGGAAGTAGTGACCGGCGGCCAGGAGGGCTTCCACCTCGGGCCGGAGGGAGGCGAAGCCCCGTTGCTCCACCGTCGAGACGGCATAGGTGTAGCCCGGCGGGACGTGCACCTGCAAGTTGACCTGACAGTTCTTCCGGTAGTCGATGGGCCTTGATCCACCGCCCACCTGGGCCACATAGTCCCCGTAGATGATCGTGAACCTGTCCTTGTCGGGTGAGAGGCCGACCGCGACGGTTCCAGGCCGGCACCCGGAGCCGTTGAGGGTTTCGATCTCGACGGCGACTCCGCCGGGGCCGGGGTTGCCCCTCGGCGTGGACCCGGCGGCCGGAACGACGGACGCCACAGTCACGCCAAGCGCACAAGCGACAGCGGGAACGGCGAACTTTTCACGCATGCCGGCTCTACCTCACAATCGGTGACCGTCCTCAAGAGCGGGCTGTGGGCAGGTCTTCCAGGTGAGGCGGTAAGTCGTCTTGATGCTGCCGTCTTCGGAGCTCATGGATATGAGGCTGACCTTTGACGCGTCCTGCCCCGGATCCACCCGCAACTGCGTCTTGATGTCGAGGTTCGGCTCCTGGTCGCACGGCTTGTACTCGAACTGGGCAACCGACAGCGTGTCGATGAGCTGCCAGTTCTTTTTATAGGGACCGGACAGAGGGTGTTCGAACTCCCTAATCTGCGAGGCGCCGTGGAAGGAAAAACTATAACGCTGCATGGCTTCCGCACCAGGCTCCAAGGAGGCGTAGCCTCGATGGTCCACCGAGGAGACGGCATAGGTGAAACCCTGCGGGGCGTGCACCTTCACATTGACCAAGCAGTTCTTGACCGAGTCGGTGGGGTCCGTATTACCGCCCGCCTGCGCGATATAGTTACGGTAGGTCACCGTGAACCCGCGATTCCCGTTTGAGAGGTCAACGGTGACGGTGCCGGGCGGACACCCGGAGCCGTTGACGGCCGCGATTCCGATCGTCACTCCGTTGGGGCCGGCCTTGAACCGCGTCATGGACGCGGCGGCCGGTTCAACGGACACCGCGGTCATGGCGAGCGCGCAGGCGACGACAGCGAATCCGGCGACTTTCGTGCGCATAAGAATTCTCCTTTATTGTGGCTGGTCGATCCGAAGTTCTCTCATTCGGAGCGGGACGTCGGACAGGTCATCCAGGAAAGGTGGTAGGTCGTCTTGACGCTGCCGTCGGGAGCGCTCGCACCGATGAAGCTCACCTTTGCGGGGTCCGAGGTCCCCTCATTCATCTGCAGCCGCGTCTCGACGTTGAGGTTCCGCTCCTCGCCGCACGGCTTCCACACGAGCTCGGACTCCGGCACCACATCTGTGAACCGCCAGGCACCGTCGTAGGGGCCGAGCAGGCGGTGGGTGAACTCCCTGACCTGCGAAGCGCCCTGGAAATAGAACCTGGAAAGCAGGATGGCCTCCGCGCCGGGCTGCAGGGAGGCATATCCCCGATGGTCCGCCGAGGAGACGGCATAGGTGAAACCCCGCGGGGCGTGCACCTTCAAGTTGAGATGGCAGTTCTTACGATGGTCGGCGGGCTTCGAGCCACCGCCCGCCTGGGCGGCGTACTGGCTGTAGGAGATCGCGAACGCATCCCGGTCGTCCGATACCTCAACGGCGGCGGCGCCCATCGGGCACCCGGAGCCGTTGACGGTCGCGATCTCGATGGTCACTCCATCGGGACCGGGGTCGGCCCGTGGCGCGGACGCGGCGGCCGGGACGACGGGCACCGTGATCATTGCGAGCGCGCAGGCGGCGACGGCAGGTCTCGTGATCCTCTTGCACATGCGAATCCCCCTTCACTGCGGCCGGTCGATCCGTGCCGGCTCAGTGGCCCCCTCATTCAGGGCGGAATGGCGGGCATTGCTTCCAGGCGAAGTGGTAGGTCGTCTTATGAGGTCGAGGTGCCGATAATTTCCGCACGGCAACCACGCGAGTTGCGAATCCGGCACCACGTCGGTGAACTGCAAGTCGTTTTTATAAGGGCCCGGAACAAGGTGTGTGATCTCTTTGTAGCGTTCACCCTCATAGGCGTAACCGGCGGCTTGAGATGCTTCCGTGCCAGGCTGCAAGAAGGCGTAGCCTCGATGGTCCGTCGACGAGACGGTGTAGGTGAAGCCCCGCGTGTAGCGCATCTTCAAGGTGACCGTGCAGTCCACACGCGAGAGGGCGGGATCCAATCCATTGCCCGCCTCGGCGAGATACTGATAATAAGTGACCCTGAACGAATCATGGTAGGGCGAGACGTCAACGGAGACGGAGCCGGCCCTGCATCCGGTGCCTTTGACGGCCGCGATGTCGATGTACACGTTTTTGGGGGTTGGGCTGAACCGTGGCGCGGACGCCGCGGCCGGTATCGCGGACGGCACGGCCAGGGTCGGCGCGCGAGCGGCGGCGGTAATGGCGGTCTTTCTGCGCATGCGAATTCACCTCGCTGGAGCGTGGACGCGTTCTTCATTGACGATCGGCGATCCGGCTGGTCGGGATTTCCGGATCGAACGGCCGGCAGTGGAGATATTCGTCCAAGATCTCAACGGAGAGTAACTGCTATGACAAGTGCCGTCAATCGCGAAGTTTTCAACTGGTTTCGACGTACAGTTAATCAACTCACGAGGATCCGCCAGCCAATTTGTTCGCTAATTTCCGCACTGCGGAACCGATCTTTGGAAAGCGGATCGTTCCAGCACGTGTGCGCCACCGGGAGCGCGGGTGTTCAATCCCCGGACGGCGGCCTTCGCCCTCCGATGACCAGAGGGCGGGGTCGCCCGGTCGGAAGCAGGCCGGCTGCGATCTCGAATGCGGTCGCCGGCGCCTCGCGGTGTTAAATGTGAATGATAATAGAAAGGCCCTCGGCGTTGGCGCGTTTACGGAATCGGTTTTAGTCTGGCGCCAGACTTCCGGCCGCACAAGACGATCATCTCGGCCGTGCGCCCTCCGCGGCACGGCGCTCCCCCTCACCGAGCCTGGAAGGCCGCCATGACCGACCCCGGACGCACGGCGAGCGCGGCTCTGGGGGCAGCGCTCGCCCTGACCGCTCTGGCCCCCGCTCCGGGCCCCGCCTTCGCCTCGGGCGACCCGACCGCCCCGCCACCGGAAAGTGTCACCGTCACCCTGCGAGCCGGCAACGGTACGGGCTGCCCTCCTGGAACGGAGG
Source organism: Actinomadura roseirufa (assembly GCF_900659635.1). Lineage (GTDB taxonomy): Bacteria > Actinomycetota > Actinomycetes > Streptosporangiales > Streptosporangiaceae > Spirillospora > Spirillospora roseirufa. The sequence continues at coordinate 12,431 of NZ_CAACVB010000060.1, forward strand.
AGTTCTCCGTGGATCCCCAGAGCCACGCGTTCACCATCAAGCCGACTCGTCTCCGCGCTCGGGCGGGGGGCACCGCGGAGCCGACCGCCCGCCGGGCCCGTTGCACGAGCCTGGTGCGGATCACCGCCCCACCGGAGTTCACCTACGCGATCATCTCCGCCGACCACTTCGGTCTCGCCGATCTGAAGCCCGGCGCCTCCGGCCGGCTCCAATACCAGCAGGACTTCCTCGGAAACGCGATGGTGGCCTTCTCGCACGTGATCAACGGCCCGGCAGCTGACAACTGGCAATTCGGGGACTACGTCGACATCACGAGACGGCTCTACCGACCATGTAGCGGGTCGGGCGACGCGCAAATCTCACTCGATCTGATCGCGGACCTCGGTACCTCCGACAGGTCCCAGGAAAGTCTCATGCAGATGGACGCCGCCAAAGGCAGCACGTTCAAGCTGGAGTGGAAGCGCTGCCGAACGTAAACGATCACCTCGGCCGTGCGCCTTCAGCGGCACGGTGCTCCCTCTCACCACGATGGGAAGGCCGCCATGACGAATCCCGGACGCACGACGACCGTGGCACTGGGAGCCGCGCTCGTCCTGACCGCCCTGACCTCCGCCCCCTCGACCGCCCTCGCCTCAGGGGGGCCGACCGCCCCACCACCGGAAAGCGTCACCGTCACCCTGCAAGGCAACAACGGTTCGGGCTGCCCTCGCGAAAGACCGGCGGAGTTCTCCGTGAATCCCCAAACCCACGCCTTCACTATCAGGCAGATCGGCTTCGATGCCGAGGCGGGCGGGGACGCAGATAGGCTTGCCTTCCGCAGGAACTGCCAGAGCGGGATTCGGGTCACCGCCCCGCCCGAGTTCACCTACGCGCTCAGCTACGGCGACTACTTCGGCTACGCCGATCTGCAGCCAGGCGCATCTGGCCTGTTGAACGTCTCATACTACTTTCAGGGCGACCCTGGCACTACGTCGTACAGGCACGTGATCAAAGGCCCAGTCGCGGACTACTGGCAATACACCGACACGGTCGACATTGCTGCGCTGCGATTCTTACCGTGCGGCGAGCGTCGCAATCTCAATATCAATTCCGAGTTGAGGGTGGACCTCGGCGCCTCCGACAAATCCCAAGAGAGCGTCATAGGGATGGGCCCCACACGAGCCAGTACGTACCAGCTGGTCTGGAAGCGCTGCCCCAGATCCGGTCTCCATTAGCCGGGTCAGGAGTTCTTCCACTCTTCGCCCTCGTACTCGACCAGGCGAGGGTGGACGAGCGTGTTGACGTCCACGTCGCGGGGTCGGCGGTCCTTGGGGAAGACCCTGGCGGCCTGGAGAAGAGGTGCGTCCAGGAAGCGGAGGTCGGGAGTGTCCTGAGCAAGGGTCAGGACGGGAGGCTGCGGCGTTGGGGCCGCAAGCACGAAGCCCCAGTCGCCGAAGCTCGGCACGTCCACGTGGTAGGGCGTGGTCGAGAATCCTGCGGCGGCGATGGACTTCTGGATGCTCCAGAACGACTTGGGGGCGAAGTACGGAGAGCCCGACTGGACGACCATGCGGGCGCCGGGTGCCAGAGCGCGCTTGGCCAGGCCGTAGAACTCGACGGAGTAGAGCTTGGCGGTGGCGACGTCGTCGGGGTCGGGCATGTCCACGATGACGGCGTCGAAGCGCTCGTTCAGGTGGCGGAGCCAGGAGAAGGCGTCGGTGGTGATGACATGGGCGCGCGGGTCGTCCAGGGAACGGCGGTTGAGGGACGACAGCGGCCCGTAGGTGCGGGCCAGGCGGATCATCTCAGGGTCCAACTCGACCAGGGTCGCGCTGCGGACGTCGCGGTAACGGAGCACCTCGCGCATGGCGAGCCCGTCACCGCCGCCGAGGATGAGGACGCGGCCGTGCGGCCCCGCCATCAGAGGGTGGACGAGCGACTCGTGGTAGCGGTACTCGTCCGCCGAGGAGAACTGGAGGTCGCCGTTCAGGAACAGGCGGACGTCGGACCCGGTGACCTTCCGGGTGATGACGATCTCCTGGTACGGGGTCCGCTCGGAGAGGGCGATCGGATCGGCGTACAGGGCCTGGCGCGCGGAGACCTCGAAGCCGTCGGCCAGGGCGTAGGCGGCGCCGAGGACGGCGAGGACGGCGGCCATGCCGCCCCACAGCCCGGCGCGGGCGGCGCGGCCGACCTGGCGGCGGAACAGCCAGAGGACGACGGCGACGCCGGCGACCGCGTTCACGACGCCGACGAGCAGGGCGCCCTTGATGTGCCCGAACGTGGGGAGCAGCAGGAACGGGAAGGCCAGGCCGCCGACGAGGGCACCGACGTAGTCGGCGGCGAACAGGTCGGCGACGGCGCTGCCCGCGTCCTGGCGGCGGATGCGCTGCAGCAGCGTCATCAGCAGCGGGATCTCGGCGCCGATCAGCGCGCCGACCGCGAACGCGACCACCACCAGCGCCGGGACGTACAGGTCGAGCCACGCGAACGCGGCGTAGAGCCCCAGCACCGACAGTCCGCCGACCAGGGCGAGCGCCCCCTCGACGACGGCGAAGGCCACGACCGGCCGGCCCTGGAGGGGTTTGGCCAGCAGTGACCCGATGCCCATCGCGAAGACCATCACCGACAGGACGATCGACGCCTGGGTGACGGAGTTGCCCACCAGGTAGCTGCCCAGCGCGACGAGCGCCAGCTCGTACACCAGGCCGCAGGCGGCGCAGGTGAACACGGCCGCCAGGACGAGCGTCCGGGCCGCGCGCGCCGTCGGCCCGCCGGCCTCCCGCGTGGCGGGCGCGGCCTCCGCCGGTTTCCCCGGCGCGGGCTCGGCGGCCGTCAGGGACCCGGCGCCGGGCGGGGCCTCGTCGCGGGGGGTCAGGAGACCGCCCCGGCGACGATCGCGGCGACGGCGAGGTCGGCGGCCGCGACCACCCAGCCCGCCGGGTGGACGGCCGCGCCGTTCACGAGGGTGGCGCCGAGACGGCCCGGGGTGATCAGGTCGAGGAGGTAGAACGCGACGACCATGAGGACGATGCCGAGCAGCCCGTACACGGTGGTGTCGACCAGGCCCCGGCTCAGGTCGTCGTCGCTGGTGACGATGGCGGTGGTGACGATCGCGCCGGTGCCGAGCAGCTTGACCGCGAGCAGCAGCGCGGCGCCGCGGTTGCCCTCGGTCCAGATCTGGTGGCCGAGCCGTCCCGGCGTGGTCACCTCGACCACGAGGTAGCCCAGCGCCATCAGCGCCAGGCCGAGCGCGCCGTAGGCGAGGGTGGCACCGCCGTCGTGCAGGATGTCGTTCATCGTCAGCTCCTCACTTGCCCGACCCTGGCCCGCCGCCGCGGAAGGACGAGACGCCCCTGCTGTTCCATCCGTTGGTGCCGGGGCTGCTCCAGTAGCCGCCGACGTGTGAGTGGTAGCGGTGGTAACCGCCGGACGAGCCGTCGACGGTGATCCGGCTGCCCGTCCCGTCCGGGAGCACGCCGACCACGAGCTTGGGGTAGCGCAGGAAGATGCCGCCGTTCCCGCCCATCGTCGCGAGGTCGTCGACCCGGTCGATCGCCTTGTGCTTCTTGTTGATCTCCGCCGCGACGGCCCGCGGGGGCTTGCCCGACCGGTAGGTGCCCGCGGCGGTCCTGGTGTACTTCTTGGCGATCCATTTGGACGGGGACCCGTCGTCCTTGAGCGCCGCGACCAGCACGATCACGGCGATCACCGCGGCGGAGACGCCGCCGATCACCCAGTAGCGCGTCTTCACCTTGGTCTCACCAGCAGGCTCCGCGTCATGACGATCTCCCTGGTCTGGGGGTAGGCGTGCCAGGTCCGCCAGCCGAGCCCGGTCGCGTCCTGAGCCGTGTCCAGGGGCGCGTCCAGAGCCAGGGCGGTGACCGCGTGCGGGGAGCCGGGGAAGGCGCCGGTGAGGGCGTCGTGGCGGTCGGCCAGCCGGTCCCGCACCGCGTCGACGGCGCGGCCGAACGCGGTGGCGTCGCGGTGGGCGGCCGTCGTCGCGGTGAACTCGTAGGACCAGCCGGGCAGGGTCGTCGCGGCCCGTCCGGGCAGCGGCCCGGCGGCGCCGGGCAGGCAGGCCACGGTCTCGCTGAGCGGCCCGGCGATGATCTGGTGGGACGCGCCGAGCAGGCGGAGCTGGACGGTCAGCCCGGCGCGCTCGACCGGCAGCACGGCGAGGGCGTCCAGCGGCGGCAGGCCGAGCGCGAACGCCAGGCCGTCGGCGCGCGCGTCGGCGTAGGGGGCGTCGAGGGCGGCGAGCACCGTCAGGAGCCCGGGTAGATCGTCAGGGCGCCGGTGGGAACGCGCTCGCCGAGCCCGGCCTCCCACTGGCCGCCGCCGTACTGCTCGAACGACAGGTAGCGGCCGCGGGGGCCCTCGTAGTCGACGTACTCGACGCGGCCCTGGACGCCGACGCCGGTCGTGCCCTCGCTGGTGTAGTCGGCGGTGCCGTGCTCGTCGCGGCGGTACTCCACGCCGTCCACGAGCAGTGTCTTCGCGCTCGGGTTGAGGTCGCCGATGTCATATTCCGTCCAGAAGACGACTTCGAGGTCGGGGTCCTCCTCGACGGACACCCACACCTTGGTGCCCTCGACGGTGTCGGCGTCCAGCAGGTGCTCGCTCCAGGTGAAACCGCCCTCGCGGAGCCGCAGCGACCCGCGGACGAAGTAGCGGGTGCCGAGGTATTCGACCATGTCACCGGCCTTGAGGGCGCGCGGGTCGCCGCCGGGCTGGTCCTCGGCGGCGAACGGGTCGCGCGGGGGCGGGGGCGCCACCGCCGGCCCCGGCGCGCCCGCGCGGCGGCGCAGCAGGACGACGATGAGGACCACCAGGGCGGCCAGGATCAGCGCCAGCAGAATCACGATCGCGGTTCCGCCCACGGGCACCTCCGATTTCAGCACGACACCGGCCGGACCTGCGGGATCCTATCCATAGTCCCCCGTCCAGCCCATACCGCGCTCAGACGCGCCAAAGCCCCCACCGGTTTCACGGCGGGGGCGGACGGTCTCAGAGGCGCTCGGCGGCGGCTGCCACGCGGTCGTCGGTGGCGGTGAAGGCGACGCGGACGTGCCGGGCGCCCGCCGGGCCGTAGAACTCGCCGGGGCCGACGAGGACGCCGAGGGACGCCAGGTGCGCGACGGTGTCCCAGCACGGCTCGTCCCGGGTGGCCCACAGGTAGAGGGACGCCTCGGAGTGGTCGACGCGGAACCCGTGCCGCTCGAAGGCGGCGCGCAGGGTCGCGCGGCGGCGGGCGTAGCGCCCACGCTGCTCGTCCACGTGGGCGTCGTCGCCGTAGGCCACGGTCATCGCGGCCTGCACCGGCGCCGGGACGATCATCCCGGCGTGCTTGCGGACCTCCAGCAGCCGCTTGACCAGGGCGGGGTCGCCGGAGACGAACCCGGCGCGGTAGCCCGCCATGTTGGAGCGCTTGGACAGCGAGTTGATCGCGAGCAGGCCCTCGTGGGAACCGTCGCAGACGTCCGGGTGCAGGACCGAGATCGGCGGGTTCGCCGGGTCCCAGCCGAACTCCAGGTAGCACTCGTCGCTGACCACGGTCGCGCCGCGCCCGCGCGCCCACGCGACGACCTTGCGCAGGTGCTCGGCGGGCAGCACCCGGCCGGTCGGGTTGGACGGCGAGTTCACCCAGACGATCTTCGGCTCGACCGGTCCCAGGGACAGCAGCCCGTCGGTGCGGACGGGCTCGGCGCGGGCCAGCCGGGCGCCCACGTCGTAGGTCGGGTAGGCCAGCTCGGGGAACACGATCTTGTCGCCGGGGCCGGCGCCGAGCAGCGTGGGCAGCCAGGCCACCAGTTCCTTGGTGCCGATCACCGGGAGGACCGCGGCGGGGTCGGCGCCGGTCACCCCGGCGCGGCGGCGCAGCCAGCCCGCCACGGCCTCGCGCAGTGCGGGCGTCCCGTAGGTGGTGGGATAGCCGGGCGCGTCGGCCGCGGCCGCGAGCGCGGCCCGGATCGGCTCGGGGGTGGGGTCCACGGGCGTCCCGACCGACAGGTCGACGATGCCGCCGGCGTGGGTCCGGGCCCGCTCCTTGTAGGGCTCGAGCCGATCCCAGGGAAAGTCCGGCAGCGTGAACAAGACCCAGCTCCTTAGGGGCGAGAGACCACGAGGCCGTGACCCTCCGCTCATGCGGGAGGCCACGGCCCGAGGGTACGAGACCGGTCCCGTGCGGGCACGGGACCGGCGCGGACGACGACGGGGAAGGACGGGACGGCGCGCGGGAACGCGCCAAGCTCAGCGCGCGCTCCCGCGGCCGGTGGTCAGTCCTCCTGGCTCTGCGGGGGCAGCGCCGCGACGATCGGGTGATCCTTGTCGATCTTTCCGACCTTCGAAGCGCCGCCGGGCGAGCCGAGGTCGTCGAAGAACTCCACGTTCACCTTGTAGAAGTCCTTCCACTGCTCGGGGACGTCGTCCTCGTAGTAGATGGCCTCAACCGGGCAAACCGGCTCGCACGCACCGCAGTCGACGCACTCGTCCGGGTGGATGTAGAGCTGACGCTTCCCCTCGTAGATGCAGTCGACCGGGCACTCCTCGATGCATGCCTTGTCGAGCAGGTCCACGCAGGGCTGCGCAATGACGTAGGTCACGTCAGTGACTCCTCTCGGGTTTCGGCCCCGCCGCACGTCACGGCTCACCGCAAGCTCGCTGTGAATAGTATGGCCGCCACGGCGCTATCGATTCGACACGGGGGTCCTCACATGTCCGCCCGCTTTGCCGCGCGGCTGGTGGTGTCCATCAGTAACGCCGACGTGGGCCAGCGGATCTCGCTGCGCCGGCGCCTGCCAACGGGAGAGTACAGCGACGTGGTCGGCGTCCTCGAATCGTGGGAGGACGGGACGCTGCGGGTGCGCCGGCGCACCGGCGAGGTCGTCGAGGTACCCGAGTCGATCATGGTGGCGGCCAAGGTCGTCCCGCCGCGGCCGCCGCCGCGCCGGCCCCGCCGGGACGAGTCCGGCTGATCCGCCGCGCCCGCCCGCGGACCGCCGTGGCGGGCGCTGTGCGGCCCGGGACGCCGTCCTAGCGCGGGACGGACCCTCCGGGCGGCCCCGTCGTCGTCGACTCCGGAGCGGGCGAACCAGGGGCCGGGGTGGACGGCGTGGAGGCACCGGGGCTGGGCGTCGGCGACTCCGGCGCGGACGTGCCCGGCGGCGCGGTGGTCGGCGCCCCCGTCTCCGGCGTGGACGGGGTGGGCGTCGGTGAGCCCGGGGCCGGTGAGGACGGCGCGGCGGGCGGTGCCGGCGGGACGGACTCGCTGTAGCTCTGGCCCGGCTTGAGCGGCTTGCCGCGGAACAGCTCCGACACGGTCACGAACGTGAACCCGCGCCGCTTCAGCCCCTCCAGCACCTTCGGGATCGAGTCGACGCTCGGCTTGTGGATGTCGTGGAAGAGCACGATTCCGCCGCGCTTCGGCTCGTTCACGCCGACCCGCGCGTTGCGCGCGGCGTTGCGGTAGCGCCAGTCGAGCGTGTCGACGCTCCACATGATGAGCGGCATCGCCACGGCGTGCCCGACCTGCTTGTTCGTGGCCCCGTACGGAGGGCGCATCAGGGTCGGGCGCACCCCTCCGGACGCGGTGGCGATCGCATCCTGCGTGCGCTTGACCTGGGAGCGCACCGCGGCCGGTGACAGCGCGGTGAGCTGCGGGTGCGACCAGCTGTGGTTGGCGACCTCGTGCCCCTCCACGACCATGCGCCGCACCAGCCCGGAGAACGGGTGCACGTTCTCGCCGAGCATGAAGAACGTGGCGTGCGCGTCATGCGCCTTCAGCGTGTCGAGCAGCCGCCCCGTGTACGGCCCGGGGCCGTCGTCGAAGGTCAGCGCGACGCACTTGACGTGGTCGCAGTCGACCGGTTTCGGCGGTGGCGGCTTCTGCGTCACCGGCGGCGGCGCCGGCCGCTGCCGGGCGGCCATCTGCCGTCCCGCGGTCCCGCCCGCCGTCCGCGCGTCCTTCTTCGCCGCGTGCCCGCAGCCGCCCGCGAGCAGCAGGCCGGCACTGGCCACAGCGATGAGTCCGAGATTTCTGGTCCGCACCACGCACCCCCGAAACGTGTTGCCTCGGGCGGCTTCCTACCCTCCGCCACACTGGTAACAACCGTCGCCTAGGTCCGGAAAGGCAAGATCGTCCGTGACCTACGGTCCCGAGACGATCAATCCCATGATGCACCAGAAGCGACCGCTCCGGCCAACCGCGACACGGGGTCAAGGGACGTTCAGCGGGGGTTCATCGCCGCCTCCGCGGACGGGCAAGTCCCGCGACCTGCGACGGAAGACGAGTGAAGATCCGCGCAGAAAAATCTCACGACACGCTTGGCCCCGCCCTGCCGGTCCGGGCTCCTGAGACGGGCTACGCGCCGGCCTCCGGGAAGAGGCGCAGGAGGACGTCGCGGCGCCATTCGTCCAGGTCACGGCCGGGTGGCGGGACGGGGACCAGGGCGCCTTCGGCGGACCGCTCCAGCCGCACGGTGACGCCGGGGGCGAGGTCGAGTTCGGCGGGGACCTCCGCGGCGGCCGCCAGGCGCCGCGCCAGGGCGCCGAGCACGCGCGCCCATCCCTGGCCGAGGTAGGGCGGCAGCCCGCCGGCGCGGAGCTCGGGCAGCCCCCGCGCGGCCAGGCCGTCGGTGCGCAGGACGAGGCCGTCCGGCCGCTCCGCGCCCACGATCCTGATCTCGGACGTGACGTCCGCCATGGGAAACGTCGCCTCCTCGCAGGTGATTGTCCGATAAATTATGACAGTGAATTGGGCCGTGACGACGTACGACTCCGCCTTCGGGTACGTCTCCGCGCACGGCGCGCCCCTGGTCGACCTGCTCGACCCGCAGCCCGGCGAACGGGTCATCGACCTCGGGTGCGGCACCGGGACGTTCAGCGCGGAGATCGCCGAGCGGGGCGCCCGGGTGCTGGGCATCGACGGCAACCCCGACATGGTCGCGCAGGCGGCCACGCTGTATCCCGGGCTCTCCTTCATCCTCGGCGACGCGCACGACTTCACGATCAGCGAGTCCTTCGACGCCGTCGCCTCCAACGCGGCGCTGCACTGGATGAACCGCGACCCCGACGCCGTCATCGGCCGGGTGCACGCCGCGCTGCGTCCCGGCGGGCGGTTCGTCGGCGAGCTGGGCGGCGCGGGGAACTGCGCGGAGCTGATCGCGGCGATGCAGACCGCCTGGCGCGTGTTCGGGCTCGGCGAGCCCGAACTGCCCTGGTACTTCCCCAGCCCGGCGGAGTACGCGACCAAGCTGGAGGAGGGCGGGTTCACCCTGCGGCTCCTGGAGCACGCCGACCGCCCCACCCGCATGACCGAGGGCCCCAACGGCGCCGCCGACTGGGTCCGCGCCTACGCCGGGGGCGCGCTCGCCGACGTCCCGCCGGAGCTGGTCGAGCCCCTGCTGGTCCGGGTGAACGACCTGGCCGCGCCCGCGCTGCGCCGCGAGTCGGGCTGGGTCGCCGACTACGTGCGGCTGCGCTTCGCCGCCGTCCGCAAGCCCGACGGCGGGGCACCGATGCCGACCGGGCCGCTGCTGTCCGACCCGCCGCTCTGACACCGGACGGCGGGCGGCGGCGGTCCGACGGCCTAGGGTTGGAGCATGCTGCGGCTCCACGACCACCGGACCGGTCGTCCCGAGGGCCTGCCCGGCGGGCGGGTCCTGCGCGTCCATGTCCTGGAGAGGGCCGGTCTGCGGACGCTCGTGGTCGCCGATCTGCTGCGGCGGGTGGCCGAACGGGCGGGGCGCCACGTCCAGCTGGCCGCTTCCCCTTACTTCAGCGCCCCGGACGACCACTGGACGGACTACAACATCCAGCCGTTCGAAGTCCTCGCACCGGAAGGCCCGGCTCCGGAAGCCGACCTGTACCTGTCCAGCGGCGCGCAACCCGGTGTGGACGCGCCGTGCCTGGCCGTACCGTACGAGACCGGCGACTGGTACTCCCTCATGGCCAACGCGAGCATGGACGCGCTGTACGCGCGGCTCGCGCTTCTGGAAGTCCGCTACAGGGAGAGCCTGCACCTGTCGCACCAGCGGTTCCTTGAGGCCGCTGCCAGGCTGGACCGGTGGCGGGACCTGGTGGCGGGATGGGCCACGAGCCCCGGACGGCCTCTGGACCGCGGGTACGCCGACCGGGCCGAGACCGCGCTCGCGAACGATTTGGACACCCCGTCCGCGCTGGCGGTGCTCGACGACCTGGCCGACGACGACGGCGTCCCGCCGGGCGCGAAACTGGAGACCGTCATCCACCTCGACCTGCTCCTCGGCCTCGGCCTGGTCGCCGCCCTCGGGCGCGCCTGATCCGGCACCGAACACAGACGGGAACCTCGTGACTCGGATCGGCCGGACGCCCGCGGCCCTGCCCGCCACCCTGCTCGCCACCGTGCTCGCCTTGGGTGCCCTCTTCGCCGCCGGTGTGCTCCTCCCCCGCCCCGCGCGCGCCGACCCGGAGCCCGCGGCGCCGATCTCCTGGCGCGCCTGCCCGGACGACCGGACGGCGCGATGCGGCAAGCTCACCGTCCCGGTCGACTGGTCGGCCGGACCGGGAGGCGGCACCGTCGGTGTCGCGGTGGCACGTGCCAAGGCCACCGGACCGGGGCGGCGCCTCGGCGTGCTCTTCGTGAACCCCGGCGGCCCCGGAGGGTCCGGTGTGGACTTCGTCACCGACCGGGCCCAGCTGTCCAAGCGGCTCCGGGAACGCTACGACATCGTCGGGTTCGACCCGCGCGGCGTAGGCGGCAGCCACGCCGTCAAATGCGGGAAGGTCGGCGCGCTTCCGCCCGCCCACCCGCGTGACCAGGCCGGGTTCGCCAAGCTCAAGGCGTACCAGAGCAGGCTCTACACGTCGTGCAGGCAGAAGACGGGGCCGCTCTACGACTTCCTGGACGCGGGCAGCGTGGCCCGTGACATGGACGCCATCCGCGCCGCCCTGGGAGAGGAGAAGGTCTCCTACTACGGCCTCTCCTACGGCACCTGGCTCGGCCAGCGTTATGCGGAGCTGTTCCCGGAACGCGTGGGCTCGCTCGTCCTGGACAGCACGATGGACCACAGTGTCGTAGGCGCCGAACGCTTCTCCATCGATGAGGCCCGCGCCCTGGAGGCCGGGTACAGGCAGTTCACCAAGTGGTGCCCCACCTCCAAGTACTGCGCCCTTCGCAAGCGCAACCCCGTCAAGGTGCTGGACGGCCTGATGCGCCGCGCCGACAGGAAGACCCTGCACGACCTCGACTCACCGAAGACGCGCCTGACACCGCAGGACCTCGCGCAGATGGTGCGCATGTCGATGTACAACCCACTGGCCTGGGCAGGGCTCAGCGAGCAGTTGCGCGAGCTGTCCCGGCAGAAGGCCCGGCCCGTCCCGAGGAACCCGCAGGCGGATCCGCCGGACGGCGCGTTCATCGGCATCCTGTGCGACGACTGGTCCTTCCCCGTCAGCTCCTACAAGGACCTGGCCGCCATCCGCGCGCGGACCCGCCGGGCCGCTCCGCACGTCCGGTTCAACCCGCTGGGCTGGGAGGCCATCACCGCCTGCGTCGGACGCCCCCGCCCCGCCCGTGACCCGCAGCGCCCCTACCGCATCGCGGGCACGCCACCGATCCTGGTCGTGAACGGCGTCGGCGACCCCGTCACCGCCTACCCGTGGGCCCGGACCGTGCAGCGGGCCGTCCCCGGGTCGGTGCTGCTGACCTACGAGGGCGCCGGGCACGGCGCGTACGGGCTGAGCCCCTGCGCCCGCAAGGCCGTCGACGCCTACCTGGTGCACGGGTCCACCTCCGCGCCCGGCGCGCGCTGCCCGGCGATGCCGCCCGACTTCGACGGTGCCCGTGCCCACCGCGCGATCGGGGACGCGCCTCGGCTCCCGTCCACCGGCACCCGTCCGCGATGGGACGGAGCTTCGACCCGCTAGCGCGCGGCACCCACGGCTGACCGCCCGCGCGACCGGCGCGTCCCGCCCGCGCGACCGGTACGTCCCCGTCGGGCCCGCGCGACCGCGTTCCGTGTCGGCTACCGTCTTTCTCCGTGACGACCCATGCGCCCGAGTCACCCGCCCCCACCACCCCCGAGCCCAAGCCGCGGCGCCGCACCCGGCGGATCGTCGCCGCCGCCCTCGCGGTCACCGCGTTCGCCGCCGCCTCGCTCGCCGGAGTCGGCTGGTACTTCGCCGGCGTCGCGACCGAGGTCGACCACTCGTCCGACTACCCGTTCACCGTCATCGCCGCAGGCGGCGGCACCGTGACGCTCCCCCGCGAACCGGACACCGAACGGACCGGCACCTGGGCCCTCGCCTGGCGGGACGGCCGCGCCCTGCTCGGCCCCGTCGTCGGCGGTGACCGGAAACACGTCGTACGGCAGGTCGCGTCCATCACCCGGGGAACCCTCGCCAAGGGCACGCGCGTCACCATCGACCACTGGATGTACGAGGGGAACCCCAAGACGGCCCTAGGGCTGGACTATCAGGACGTCACCTATCCGTCCAAGCGCGGTCCCATGCCCGCCTGGCTGCTGCCCGGTGCCTCGCCCAAGAGCACATGGGTCATCGCCGTGCACGGACGGAACGCGGAGAGGGCCGAGACGTTCCGCGCCATGCGCACCGTGCACGCGCTCGGGCTGCCCATGCTGTCCATCGCCTACCGCAACGACGTCGGTGCGCCCAAGGCCCCTGACCACAGGAACCATCTCGGCGACACCGAATGGAACGACGTGGCGTCCGCGGTCGCCTACGCCCGCGCGCGCGGCGCGACCGGCGTCGTCCTGTACGGCTGGTCGATGGGCGGCGCCATGTCCCTGACCACCCTGCGCCACGACGCCTCGTCCGTCCGCGGCGTCGTCCTCGACTCGCCCGTCATGGACTGGGGCGCCACCCTCGACAAGCAGGGCGACGCCCGCCACCTGCCCCGCCTCGTCACCGGCGTCGCCAAGCGCGTGCTGCGACTGCGCTTCGGGATCGACCTCGGCGACTTCGACCAGCGCCGGTTCGCGCCCCGCCTGCGGACGCCCGTCCTGATGTTCACCACCGCCGACGACGCCACCGTCGCCAACCGGCCCGCCTTCGCGTTCACCGCGGCCGCCCCGCCCGGCATGGTCACCCACATCGCCGCGCGGGGCGACCACACCGAGGCGTGGAACACCGACCCGGCCGGTTACGAGCGCGCGCTCACCGCCTTCCTCGGACGGGTGCGCTGACCAGCCGCGCCGCCTCGGCGAACAGCTCGGCCTGGCGACGCCGGTCGGACGCGAACGGCAGCGCGACGACGCGGTGCGCGCCCGCCTCGGCCAGCGCCGCCAGCCGCTCGGCCGCCTGCGCCGGACCGCCGGTCAGCAGCGACCGGCGCGCCTCGTCCTCGCTCATCCCGTAGGCGGTGAGCGCCCGGACCTGCGCGTCCACCTCCGCCTCGGGCAGGTCCCCCAGCCCGACGCTGAGGCCCACCGTCACCTTCGGAGCGGGACGCCCGTATTCCGCCGCCAGCGCCGCGATCCGCTCCCGCCCCGCCGCGACCTCCTCCGGCGCCGAGAACGCCGGGAACCACTCGTCGCCGAACCGCGCCGCGCGCCGCTCCGGGCCCGCGCCGACCAGCAGCGGCGGCATCACCGCCGGCGGCGTCAGCGTCACCTCCGGGGCCGACGCGGGACCGTTCACCAGCACCGGGCGCCCCTCCACCAACGCCGGCAGCATCTCCAGCGCCGCGTCCGTCCGCGCGCCCCGCTCCGCGAACGGCACCCCCACCGCCCGGAACGCCGCGTCGCCGTGCACCGCCCCGCCGCTGCCGACGCCGAGCAGCACCCGGCCCCCCGACAGATGCTGCAGGCTCGCGACCTGCTTGGCCGCCCACGCCACCTGCCGCAGCGGCAGCACCATCACCCCGAAGCCCACCCGGACGGTCCGCGTCGCGGCCGCGGCCGTCGCCAGCACCAGCGTCGCGTCCAGGAACGGCCGCACCGGCACCAGATGGTCACCCGCCCACACCGACTCGAACCCGGCGTCCTCGGCGTGCCGGGCGTGCTCGGCGACCGTCGCGGACGCATCGACGCCGAACGAGGGCAGATAGATCCCGATCCGCATCACCGCCGGACCTCCAGCAGCGTCTTGCCGACCGTGGCCCGCGCCTCGATCGCGGCGTGCGCGCCCGCCGCGTCCTCCAGCGCGAACCGCTGCCCGATCACCGGGCGCAGCCGTCCCGCCGCCGCGGCCTCCAGCACCCCCACCGTGAACTCCCGCAACTCCTCGGGCGACGCCTGCGGACGCACCAGCGCCACACCGCGCGCCGCCGCCTCCTCCTCGGGCACGTCCGCCCACTCACCGCTCGCCAACCCGAAACTGACCATCCGCCCGCCCCGCCGGAGCAGCCCGAACGCCTCCCGCGCCACCTCGCCCCCGACGCCGTCGAACACCACGTCGACCTCCCCGGCGGCCTCACCCCAGCCCGGCTCCCGGTAGTCGACCACCTCGTCGGCGCCCGCCCCGCGCGCCACGTCCGCCTTAGGCCCGCCTCCGGCCGCACCGACGACCACCGCCCCCGCGGCCTTCGCGAGCTGGACGAGCAGCGTCCCCACCCCGCCCGCCGCGGCCTCCACCAGCACCCGCTCCCCCGGACGCGGCGCCGCCGCCCGCACCAGCATCGCCGCCGTCCGCCCGTCCGCCAGCAGCGCGACCGCCTCGTCCAGCGCCAGCCCGTCCGGTACCGGGTACAGGCCCGCCGCGTCCACCGCCGCCCGCGCCGCGTATCCGCCCGAGCCGCCCGTCGCGCTCACCACCCGCCGCCCCTTCAACGCCGGGTCCGCCCCAGCGCCGACGTCCACGACCACGCCGCCGACCCCGTTCCCCGGAACCAGTGGCGGCTCCGCCCGGAACGGCGACGCCGCCCCCGACCGGAACTGCGTCTCCACGAACGTCACATTCGCGAACTCCACGTCCACCAGGACCTGCCCGTCCCCGGCCACCGGGTCGGGCGCCTCCCCGGGCACCAGAACCTCGGGCCCGCCGAACTCCCTCAACCACACCGCGCGCATTGCGCCTCCTTCATCGACAGGGCGCCAGCCTGCAACCTCAACAAGGGTCGAGGTCAATCCGAGCGCAACGAATCCCTTTTCTCGCCCCAGCCACCTCTGTAAGCTTTCGCGCGTGTTCCGCCCCCTTGCCGGCTCACGCTGAGGGACCACGATGCGCGCCCGGTCGATCCGTTTCCCCCGACGGGTACCCCGCCGCGCCGCACCCGTTCTCGCCGCGCTGCTGGCCGCCGGGTGCGGCTCGTCCCACCCGTCGTCCGACGGCGCCCTGAAGCCCCAGGGCACCTTCGACACCGGCGGCGGACCCGCCCCCGCGACCGCGTCCGCCCCGTCCGCGCAGCCCAGCGGCCGCATGTTCGAGACGGTCATCCTGCGCTACCGCGCCTACCAGGCCGCCTACAAGCGCGTCTACGAGAAGAACGACCCGGCCGAGCTCGCCGACGTCGCGGTCGATCCCCTCCTCGGCCAGGTCACCCGGGACGTCGAGGCGACCAAGGCCAAGGGCGAGATCTGGCGCTTCGCCAACACCTTCAACCCCCGCGTCTACGCCCGCTCCGCGGACAGCACCCGCGTCTACGTCATCGACTGCGTCCGCACCCTGAGCGCCTACCGCTTCTCCGCCCGCACCGGCGCCCGCATCAGCGGCGGCCCCGGCAGCGCCTACGTCTACCGCACCACCGTCCAGTACGACTCCGGTACCTGGAAGGTCGCCGACACCGTCCGGGACCGTCCATGCTGAACGCCCGCAGGGAAGGACCCCCCATGCCTCCCACCCCCCGCACAAGAGCCGCCCTAACGGCAACCACCCTGGCAACCCCCCTCCTACTCGTCCCCCTAACCGCCCTCCCCGCCCATGCCGGTCCATGCAGGAATGTGGGCAGCCAGGTGATCTGTGCTCCCGAGCACCGGGACAACGGGAGCTCCGGCGGAGGTGGGGGTGGAGGCGGCGGGGCACCCGGTTCCGGCGGCAGCGTCGAGCCGCCCGCGCCCGACGGCCTGACGCCCGACGAGGGAGTCGGTTTCGTCCCGGTGGACGGCGGCGGCGGTGGCGCCCCGGCGCCCGCCCCGGTCTCCACGGCGGCGCTGCTGGAGAGGGCCCTGAGCTCCGCGGCCTTCCCCGTGCCGACCGTCCACACGGCGCCGGCCGACAAGACCTACGTGCGGCTGAAGACCGCGCTCTGGGTCGACGGGTTCAGAACCGTGTCGACCGAACCGGCCAAGGCGGGCGCGCAGCTGGTCCGAGCGACCGCCACCCCGCTCAAAGTCGTGTGGGATCTGGGTGAGAAGAAGCTCGAGTGCCTCGACGGCGGCAGCAAGAGCGGCACGACCTGCCACTACACCTACCAGCGCTCGTCGGCCGGGCAGTCCGGCGGCACCTACAAGATCACCGCGACCATCAGATGGAGGGTCGAGTGGAGCTGCGTGGGCGCCGACTGCCAGGGCAATGGCGGCCTGCTGGACCCACAGGAGATGACCTCTCCCCCCACTCCGCTCGCCGTGAGCGAGATCCAGACCAACAACCACTGACCGGGAGAGGCCGCTCTCGCGAGCCGAACCTCACGCATGCGCCGGACACAACGGTGGGGCCGGTGCCGACGGCGCTGCTATGATCGCGCGCATTGCGTGGGGCATGCTCCCTTGCTTGCTGGATACCTCGCCGGGCTGTTAGGCGACTCTCACCTCCCTGGGCATGCCGCGCTGTCGCGCTCGTCGACAACGGCATAGGAGGCCGGGCGTTCTCGCCGGTCTCGTGTTTCCCAGAGTTAGGGTCGCGGTGTTGCCTTCCCCTCCCAACGGCCGATGGCCTCGGTATGCGTCGACACGGGGCGCCGTCCTGGAGAACCGGGTGTTCTCGGGGGTGCTGCTGGGCGGGGTGCTGCTCCGGGTGGTCGCGATGCTCGGGTATCCGCCGGCGTTGTGGTTCAACGACAGTTACGACTTCCTGCGGATCGCCAACGCGCCGTTCCCGCATCCGCTGCGGTCGGAGGGGTACGGGCTGTTCCTGTGGGTGCTCAGGCCGTTCCACAGCCTGGCGCTGGTGACGGCGTTGCAGCACGGGGCCGTGGTGGTGATGGCGGCGCTCGGGTACCGGGTGCTGGTGCGGGACTTCGGGGTGCGGCGGGGGTGGGCGGCCGCGGCGCTCGCGCCGTTCCTGCTGGACGGGTACCAGATCGAACTGGAGCACATGCTCCTGTCGGACACGCTGTTCACCGTGCTGGTGCTCGGGGCGGTGCTGCTGATGGCGCGGCCCGGGTCGCGCGGGTGGCGGTGCGCGGGCGTCGCGGGGGCGATGCTCGGGGCGGCGGCGGTCACGCGGACGGTGGGGGTGCCGCTGATCGCGGTGGCGCTGGGCTACCTGCTCGTCCGGCGGACCCGGTGGACGGCGCTGGTGGCGCTCGCGGCGGCGTTCGCGCTGCCGATCGGGGCGTACGCGACGTGGTTCCGCCACGACCACGGGCGGTTCGCGATGACGTCGGCGGACGGCGTCTACCTGTGGGGGCGGACGTCGTCGTTCGCGGACTGCGGCCGGGCGGCGCCGCCGCCGGACCTGGCGCGGATGTGCCCGCACGGGCCGCCGGACGGCAGGCCCGCCGCGTCCCACCAGATCTGGGAGGAGAACTCGCCGACCGGGTGGGTGGACGGGCGGCCGTTCGACGAGGAGACCAACGAGAAGGCCCAGGCGTTCGCGCTGTGGGCGATCCGGACGCAGCCGCTCGGCTATCTGCGGGTGGTGTCCTATGACTTCTTCGTCCGGACGTTCTCGTGGGGGCGCAGCCCGTATCCGACGAGGGGCACCGAGGCGAGTTACCGGTTCCCCAGGCGGGTGGCCCCGCCGAAGGCCGTGCCGGTGATCGGCGGCGGGGACCGGGCGTCGGTGGTGCGCGAGTACGAGCACGGGGCGGGGCGGACGCGGGTGGTGAGCCCGTTCGCGGACGTCCTCCGTGGTTACCAGAAGGTCGTGAACGTGCGGGGGCCGGTGCTGGGGGTGGTCCTGCTGGTGGGGGCGGCGGGGATCCTGTGGCGGCGGGCACGGCGGGGCAGTGGGCTGTTCTGGCTGGTCGGGACGGCGCTGCTGGCGGTCCCGCCGGTCACCGCGGACTTCGACTACCGGTACCTGCTGCCCGCTCTGCCCTTCGCGTGCCTGGCGGCGGTGACGGCGTGGGGACGGTCGCCGGACGCGGCGGAGCACGCGGCCGAGCCCGAGCCGGCGGGACGTGAACCGGCGGGACGCGAACCCGAGGTCCAGCCCGCCTGACCTGCGCCCGGTCGAGGTCCCGTCGCGGATCCCCCGGGTGCCGGGCGGGTGCGGCATCGGCGAGGTCCTGTCGCCGATGCCGCACCCGCGCCGCGTCCTCAGCCGGGCTGGCCTTGGTGCATGCGCTTGATCCAGTCCGGCAGTTTCGATTCCAGGGAGGCGTTCGTCCACTCGGCGGACCGGACGACCTCGAAGAACTGCCGGGTCCCCGCGCCGAGGGCGGCGTTCTCGGTACCGGGCTTGATGATCACGCCCTGGCTCGCGGTGAGCCGGCCGGTCGCCCGGTCGATGAACAGCTGCCATTCCACGGTGCCCTGGCCGGGGTCGGTCCGGCGCATCGCGACGGCCGGTCCGGTCCGTCCGGCCGCGTCCGTCGCGGTCACGACGCTGACGCCCTTGAGGCTCGCCAGCAGCCGGTACATGGCGATGCGCACGGGGTCGTCGACGGGCCTGTCGACGAGGAGGTCCGAGGCGCTGGTGAACAGGAACAGGTCGGGGTCGCTCAGCCGCTTGTGGTCGAACTTCGTGGCGTAGTTGAGGATCCACGCGCGGAGCTTCGAGGGGTCGGCGGGCAGGCGTCGCGCGTCCTCGACACCGAAGTCCAGTGCGGCGCCCTCCCGCTTGACGGGGCCCCGCCGGGCCTCGCCCGGGGGCTCGGCGAGTTCCCAGACGGGACGCGGGTCACGCCGCCGGGCGGCACGGTCGGCGGGCCCCACCGGGTCGGCGTGCCAGTCCTCCCGCTGGTCGTTCCACTCCTCGCTCGTTATGGGTACGTCGTGCTTGGGGCCCGTCTTGTACAGTGATTGCCCCTTGCTCGCAAAGGTGAACACGTTCTGGGACATCTGGACCCGGTAGCGGTTATCTGGGGGGCCCACCTGCACGGTGGAGCCCACCTGGTCGTGGACGTACCAGAACTGCCCCTCGGTCAGGTGCTTGGCCTTGGCGTCGGCGGCGGCGAGCAGGAAGTCGGCGGCGGGGCCGCCGTAGCCCGCGAGCGGCTCCGGGTGGTAGAGCGGGCGCGTCCGCCAGGCGTTGTAGCCGCCGCCGGAGGCGCCGAGCACGACCGCCGCCGCGCCGAAGGCCAGCACGGCCCTGCGGGACGGGACGCGCCGCCGCGATCGACGCCGGGCCGGTGCGATGGCCTCGGCCAGCAGCCGATGGCGCGCCGCGGCCTTCTTTTCCGCCGACGGGGCGCGCTCGGGGGTGAGGTGGTCGGCCACCTTGGTCAGCTCATCCACGGTCGTGCTCCATGTCGTCGGTGGGGTCGGTGCCGAGGGCCGCGCGGACGGTGCGGCGGGCCCGGCTCAGGCGGGAGCAGACGGTCCCGTAGCGGACGCCGAGGGCCGCGGCGACCTCGGGGTAGCTGAGGTCGCCGAGCGCGACCAGCAGCAGCACGTCCCGGTCGCCCGGCGACAGCGCGGCCAGCGCGGGGCCGAGCCCGGCGTCCGCGGCGGCGACCGCCGCGGTCACCCGGTCGGCGTGGCCCTCGTGCGCGGCGGGCTCGTCGAGCCGCGCCGTCGCGCGGTAGCGGCGCACCTCCTCGCGGCGGTGCCGGCCCACCAGCCGCGTGGCGATGCCGTAGAGCCAGCCGCGGGCCGAGCCGCGCGCCGCGTCGAACCCGGCGCGCTTGCGGAAGGCGACGAGGAACGTCTCCGCCGCGATGTCGTCGGCGGCGTCCGCGCCGAGCCTGCGGTCGACGTAGCGGTGGACGTCGTCGTAGTGGCGGTCGAAGATCTCGGCGAACCGCTCGGGCTCGCGGAGGGACGCGGCGATCACCTCGGCGTCGTCGGCGGCGAGGGCCGAGGCCGTGTGGGTCACCGGTGGACCCGCCCCGCGCGGGGAACGGTCATGGGTCGCCTTCCTGAAGGCGTGGAGAACGGTCACGCCTCTACTCGCCCGCAGGCCGGTGAACCCTTCTCGGCGCCCTCAGCCGAGGTGGGCGGCGGCGACGCGCTTCGGGACGACCATGCGCCAGGCGTCCACCACCAGCTCGGTCATCTCGGCCTCGTCGAGCGCGGCCGTCCACGCCTGCACCCAGTTGAACCGCAGGTCGGACTCGCCCGGAAGGTGGAACTTCGCGGGCTCGGAGGCGACCAGGCCGGCGCGCTCCTCCTTGGGGAACGCGAACCCGAGGACGGTCTCGTCGCGGGAGAACGCGGCGTAGACGATCGCGCCGACGCGGAACTTGACCCGGTCGCGGATCAGGTGCTCGGACGTGCGCGGCAGCGCGAGCGCCACCCGCCGCACCTGGTCAACAGTGATCACGTGTCCTCCTCCGGCCGTGTCCGCCGGAAACATCGTCCCAGCTCTTGACGATCTTGTTACATTGCCAGACGGATCGACGAGGGGACGCGTGTGAACGAGCTGGTGCGCTGGACGACCGAGCACGGCACGGTGGTCGTGGAGTCCGACGACCGCGAACCGGGCATGGACTCGGTGTCGGTGGGCGACGGCATCGTCCGCGAGGCCGGCGTCCGGTTCGAGGAGGCGCTGCTCGGCGTCCGGGAGGCCGCCGAGGCCGCGCTCGGCATGCTGCGCGGCGGGGCCCTCGCGCCGGACGCGCTGGAGATGGAGTTCGGCGTGAAGCTCAACGCCGCCGCCGGAGCGGTCATCGCCAAGACCTCGCTGGAGGGGCACCTGAAGGTCAAGATGACCTGGGGCACGGCGGGGGCCCCGGCCGAGGAGGAGTAACCGCGGGTGGAGGAGTGGCAATGGCGCGCGTGGGTCGGCGGCCCGGCCGGCGGCAAGCGCGGCGCCGCGTTCCTGGTCACCCCGACACGGCTGCTGACCTGCGCGCACACCGTCCAGGGGATGGCCGAGGCACGGGTCGGTTTCCCCGGGCTGCTGGAGGACCTGCCCGCCAGGGTCGTCCCGTGCGGGAGCTGGGCCGCCGGTGAACCCGGTGACGTGGCGGTGCTGGAGCTGGCCGAGCCCGTCCCCTACGCTCCGGCGCGGCTCGCGGGGCCGGACGAGTTGTGGGACCGCACGTCCGGGGGCCGCGCCTTCGGCGTGTGCGGGTTCCCGCGGCGTCCCGACCGCAACGAGCGGTACGCGACGGTGACGACCAGCCCGCACCGGCGGACGCGGCAGGAGTGGTGGGAGCTGAAGACCGCGCCGGGCGACTGGCTGGAGGAGGGCTACAGCGGGTCCGCGGTGTACGACACCGACACCGGCGAGGTCATCGGCATGGTCACCAACGCCGAGCTGCGCGCCGGGGACCGCGCGGACCTCGGCTGGATGATCCCGGTCGGCCGGATCCGGCTGTACTGGGAGGAACTGGACGACCTGCTGCCGCTGGGCTGGCTCACCCCGGCCGCGCGCCGGGAGCTGCGCCTGCTGCTGGCGGGGGTCCGGTTCACCGAGCCGCTGGCCGCGGAGCTGGACGCGGTCACCGGCCGCCGCCGCGCCGAGGGCTTCCGGTCCGCCTGGGACTCGGTGCGCCACCTCGCCGAGGGGTGGCCGCCCGGGAGGCTGCCCGGCTACCTCTCCGCGCTCGGCCGGCACCTGCCCGGCGACGCCCGGGACGCGCTCGCCGGCTGGTCGCGCCGGCACCTGGCGCCCGCCGCGCCCGCGCCCGCCGCCGCCGAGCCGGCCTCGATCATCGTCCGGCTGGAGCGCGTCACGTTCGACAACGCCTTCGACGTGACGGTGCACACCTGGCTGGACGGCGTCGAGGGCCCCTCGCAGCGGACCGAGCGCGTCCCGGAGCGCCGGGTCCGCGACGCCGTCGAGACGGGCGTGGCGCGGGCGCTGCCCGCCGTCCTCGGCCGCGACTGGATGATCGAGTTCGCGGTCCCGGTGACCTGGCTCAGCAAGCCGTTCGAGGAGTGGCACCTGGACCGCGCCAACCGGATCCCGATGCGCCGGTACCCGGTCGTCGTGCGCGACGTGGAGCGGCTCCGTCCCGACTCGGTGCGGCGCGACCAGGCCCGGCAGCGGTGGCGGCTGCTGCACGAGCGGGGCCGCAGCGACCCGCAGCGGATCGACTGCGGCGCGCCCCGCCGGGGCACGGCCTTCCAGGACTGGCTGGAGGCCAACGACGACTTCTGCGTCCTGGTGTACGGCGCGCGGCCGGTCAGGAGCTGGCTCACCGCCGCGCTCAACAACGGCGTGCCGGTCATGCTGTGGCCTCGGACCGCCTGCGACGGCGCCACGCACGACGACTGCCGCGGCCACCGCGTCCTCACCGAACTGGCCGCCGCGGTGGAACGCGCGCATCCCGGCGAGCTTCCCCGGGTCGCGCTGGCGCTGCGCAAGAAGTCCCTCACCGCGCCCAAGGACCGGCCGCACTGCGGCCGCGACCTCACGCTTCTCTGGGACGATCCGTCCCGCCTGCCCGACCCCCCGCTCGCCATGGAGGTTTAGGTGACCGACTGGCTGCTCTACACGGGCACCCGCCTACCGCACGACGGCATCGACCGGTTGCCCCCGCCGCCGCCGTGGCGCGCGTTCAAGGGCGGCCCCGTCCTGGCGCCCCCGGAGGGCGGTTCCGGCAACGACCACCAGGCGACGACGTACCGCCCGTCCGACGACGCCGTGCAGCAGGTCAACGCCGCCCTGTACCTGCGCCGCCCGCTGCTGGTCACGGGCCCGCCCGGCACGGGAAAGTCCACGCTCGCCTACGCCGTCGCGCACGAGCTCGGCCTCGGGCCCGTCCTGCACTGGCCCATCACCAGCAGGACGACGCTGCGCGACGGCCTCTACCAGTACGACCCGCTGACCCGCCTGTACGCGGCGGGCCGGGACGACGACCGCGCCACCGAGGACATCGGCCGCTACCTGCGGCTCGGCCCGCTCGGTACCGCCCTGCTCCCCCACGAACGGCCCCGGGTGCTGCTCGTCGACGAGATCGACAAGAGCGACATCGACCTGCCCAACGACCTGCTCACGATCTTCGAGAAGGGCGCCTACGAGATCCCCGAGCTGACCCGCCGCGCCGACCCGTCCGCCGAGGTCATGACGGCCGACGGCCCGGCCGGGCGGGTCACCGTCACCGAGGGGACCGTCGTGTGCCGCGCGTTCCCGCTGGTGGTGATGACCAGCAACGGCGAGCGCGAGTTCCCGCCCGCGTTCCTGCGCCGCTGCGTCACCGTCGAGCTGCGCCAGCCCGCGGACGAGGACGAGCTCGCCGCGATCGTCCGCGAGCATCTGGGGCCGCTCGCCGAGCGCAGCGGCGACCTCGTCCGCCGCTTCCTCGACCGGTCCGCGGCCGGGGCGCTGGCGACCGATCAGCTCCTCAACGCCGTCTACCTGTGCCGCCACGCCGACGCCGCGGACCGCCTGGAGCTGGCCGACCGGATCATGTCGCGGCTGACCGCGCCCGTCGACGAGTGACCCCTAATGATTGAGCTGCGATGAATGAGCTTCGATGAGTGAGCTCGACCGGTTCCGGGAGGCGGTCGCCGCCGCCGGGCCGCCGGACGCGCAGCCCGACGCGCTGGAGCTGTGCGAGATGCTCTGGCTCGCCTGCCATCTCCAGCCCGCCGGCGAGGACGCCGCCGAGCCCACGGCGCCCAGGCGGCCGCCGCCCGCGACCGTCGAGACCGGGACGGCGCCGCCGCCCGCCGAGCCCGTCCCGCCGC
>NZ_CAACVB010000061.1 GCF_900659635.1 Actinomadura roseirufa
ACGCAGGTGCTCGACGCGCTCGGTGCCCCCGAGCCCCCGCCCGGCGGCGACCCCGACCCGGCCGTCGCCCGGTTCCGGAGGCGCCGGGCGGTCGCCGCCGTCCTCGCGGAGGCCGCGCGCGGCGCGCCCCTCCTGGTCGTCCTGGACGACCTGCACCGCGCGGACGAGGAGACCCTCGCCCTGCTGGGCGCGCTGGTCGCCGAGCCGGTCGCGGCGCCGGTGCTGCTGCTCGGGACGTACCGGGCGGCCGAGATCCCCGCCGGGCTGGCCGCCGCGCTCGCCCGCGCCGCGCCGCACGACCCCGCGCGCGTCTACCTGGGCGGGCTGCCGGAGGACGCGGTGGCGGAACTGGTCCGGGACACGTCCCGCCGCGCGGTGGACGACGCGGCCGTCCACGCGATCCACGAGCGCGGCGGCGGCAACCCGTTCTTCGTCCGCGAGCTGGCCCGGCTCTTCGACGCCGAGGGGCAGCGGGCCCTGACCGGGATCCCGCCCGGCGTGCGCGACGTCGTCCGGCACCGGCTGGACGCGCTGCCCGGCGCGGCGCGGACCGTCCTGCGGCGGGCGTCGGTGATCGGCCGCGACGTCGACCTCGACCTGCTGGTCCCGCTGGCCGGCGACCGGGCGCTGGACGCCGTCGAGGCCGCGCTGCCGCTCGGGTTCCTGGAGGAGGCCGGGCCGGAGCGGACGCGGTTCGCGCACGCGCTCGTCCGCGACACCCTGTACGAGGAGATCTCCGGTCCCCGCCGGGCCCGCTGGCACACCGAGGTCGCCGAGTTTCTCGAACGGGTCCGGCCGGACGACGTCGAGGCCATCGCCCACCACTACCTGCGGGCGGGCACCCGCGCCACGGCCGGCGCCGCCGCCCGTTTCGCCGCCGCCGCGGCACGGCGCGCCGAGGCCCGGTTCGCCCCGCACGACGCGGCCCGGCTGTGGGGCGAGGCCGTCGCGGCGCACGACCGCGCGGGCGGCACCGACGTCCCGGCCCGGCTGGAGTCGCTCATGGGCATGGTCGGCGCGATCGCGGTCACCGGCGGCCTGGCCACCGCACGCCGCCACCGCGTGGACGCGATCGCGGCGGCCGAGGATCTCGGCGACCCACTGGTGACGGCCCGGGTGATCGGCGCGTTCGACGTCCCGTCGGTGTGGCCCCGCGCCGACGACGCGGGCGAGGCCCGCCGGGTGGCCGAGGCCGCCGGACGCGCCCTCGCCGCCCTGCCCCCGGGCCGCACGCCGGAACGCTGCCGTCTGCTGAGCACCCTCGCGCTCGAGCTGCGCGGCACGGCCGACCCGCGCGGGCGCGCCGCGGCGCTGGAGGCCGAGGCCACGGCCCGCGACCTGGACGACCCGCGGCTGCTGGCGTTCGCCCTCGACGCCCGCTACCTGCACACCTTCGAGCGCGCCGGGCTCGCCCCGCGCCGGGCCCGCATCGGCGAGGAGCTCCTCGCCCTGGCCCGCGAGCACCGCCTGGTCACGTTCGAGGTCCTCGGCCACCTGGTCCTCGTCCAGGCCCGGTCCGCCCTGGCCGACTTCGCGTCCGCCGACGCGCACGCCGACGCCGCCGACCGGCTCGGCGAGCGCTACGACCTGCCGCTGGTGGACGTTCTCACCGAGTGGTACCGGGCGCTGCGGCTGGCCGCGACCGGCGAGACCGCCCGCGCCGAGGCCGCCTACCGCACGGCGGCCGCCCACCTGCACGGCACGGGCATGACGGGCGTGGAGGACGGTCTGCTCCCCCTCGCCCTGCTCGGCCTCCGCGTCCAGGAGGGCGACCTGGACGCCGTCGACGACCACGCAGACTGGGGCCCCTACGCGCCGTGGACTCGCCCGCTGACCTCGGACGATCCCGTCCAGCCGCCCGCCTCTCCGCCCGACCTGCTCCTGGAGGCCCGCACCGTTCTGGCCGCCCTGATCGCCGTCCGGCGCGGCGACCGGGAGGCCATGGCCCGCCTCCACGCGACGCTCCTGCCCGCATCGCACGAGCTGGCCGGCGCCGGAAGCGGCGTGCTGACCTTCGGCCCGGTCTCCCGCTACCTGACCATGCTCGAAGCCGCCCTGTCCCGGTCGTCCTGACCGGCTCACAGCCGGAGAGGAAACGCAATCCCGGTGACCGCTTCCGGACGGAATCCCCATCCACGCCAGAGAGGGGACAGTGCCTCCCACGGCTAGTGTTGGCGATATCCGCTGGCATATCGGAGGGGTTCGTCAATGGCAGCACCCGGCGGCGCAGGCCCCGGTCAGAGCTCCCGTTTCCACGTCCGCACCCAGACGGTGGCCGCCCTGGTCGGCCTGGCGATCGGCCTGATCGGGCTGGCCGTCGCGATCGGCGCCTGGTTGCTGCCGAACAGCGATGACGACCCGCCGCCGGTGAACAATTCCATCAACGGAAACTGCAACGCCCAGGGCTCATCGAACACCGTCGCCTGTTCCGGGATCCCGTCGTCCCCGAAGAAATGACGTCCCGTCCCGCACATCGATCGGAGCCGTGCGTGCCCGTCCTCCCCCTTCTTCGCTCCGGCGGAATCGCGGTGGGGATCGCCGCGCTCGTCACCGCCGCCGCGTGCTCGGCCGGCTCGGATGGCACGGCCCCCGCCCGCAAGACCGGGGGCGCGTCCGCGCGGCCGTCCGGGCAGGCGGCGCCCGCCGTCCAGGGCAACTGCAACGCGCAGGGATCGAACAACGTCGTGACCTGCCAGATCACGCCCGGCGGAACCAAGGTCACCTTCGGATCGGTGGACGTCGACTTTCCGGGGGCCAGAACGTTCCTGTTCGACGGCCCCGCGTCCCGGCTGCCCCGGCCGCCCGACATCGACCCGAAGAACCCGTCGACCGTCGAGGATCGCTGCATCCCCTGGAAGACCTGGCTCAACGAACGCCCGGACCTCTACGGCGTCTCGCCGTACGTGCAGGTCGAACTGACGGCCACGACCGGCGGCGTGTCCTCGGTCGACCGCGCCGAGGTGCAGGTCTACGCCAAGAAGAAGAGCACCGGCGGCGTCTTCGTCACCTGCCGCTACGGCGCGGGCGGCGGCGGCGACGGTTTCACCGGCATCGTGGACAGCACGACCGACATCACATCCGTCCAGATCGACGACGAGGAGAAGAACGTCAACGAGAGCCTGACGATGCCGCCGCAGTCGATCGTCCTCGGCGGGGTCGGACGGCGGGTGGGCACGCTCCAGATCAAGTCCGATCCGGCCTACCTCTACGCGGGCCAGCTCCGCGTGCACATCAGCACCAACGGCAAGAAGGACGTCGTCAAGATCGGCGACCCCGCGCATCCGATCCGCTGGGTCTCGGCGACGCCCTCCGGCGCCCGGTACGGCTGGGACGCCGTCAACAAGAAGTGGTCGCCGGGCTACTGCCCTCTCCCGAACTGCAACCCCCAGGACTGAGCTTGTTCCGTACGAGCCTCCAGTGCCCGTAGGACCGCCGCCATGTCCGACTGCCCGAGCCCCAGGGTGAGGGTCTCGCCGTAGAGGGCGTGGCAGACGTCCAGAAGGGGCGAGGCGACGCCGCGGCTCCGGGCGGCCTCGGCGACCAGGCGGTTGTTGTCCAGCACGTTGCTGATCGACGCCTGGACGTCGAAGTCGCGGGCGGCGAGCTTGCCCGCCTTCGCGCGCGACACGGTGCTCGCCATCGGCCCGGCGTCCAGCACGTCGACGAACAGCCGCTCGTCCAGGCCGTGCCGGGACGCGAAGTGGAACGCCTCCGCCAGCCCGGTCACCATCGTGATCAGGAACAGGTTGACGGCGAGCTTCATGACCAGCGCGTTCGGCACCGGCCCGCACGCGAAGGTCTCGTGGCACATGGGACGGACCAGCGGGCGGACGAGGTCCACGTCCGCCGGATCGCCCGCCAGCATCGCCACCAGGCGTCCCGCCTCCGCGGGGCCGCGCGAACCCGACACCGGCGCCTCGACGTACCGGCCGCCCGCCGCCCGCACGGCGCTCCCCAGGTCGTGCGAATAGCCGGGCGACGTCGTCCCCATGTGGACGACGACCTGTCCCGCGACGTTCGCGGCGAAGTCGGGCGTGCCGCGTCCGAGCACGGTGTCCGTCGCGTCGGCGTCGGCCAGCATGAGGAACACCACGCCCGACCGGCGGAACACCTCGGCGGGGCTCGCCGCGACCGCCGCCCCGGCCTCGCGCGCCGCCTCGCACCTGGCCGGCGTGCGGTTCCAGACGACGAGGCCGGTGCCGGCGCGGGCGAGATTGACCGCCATGGGCCGTCCCATGACGCCGAGACCGATGAAACCGATGTCCATGCGCGTGCCCTCACCTCAGCCGTGGTCTCCGGTGTGCGGAGTCGAACCGCCCGGCGCCAGGGGTGGCGGCGACGGGCGTCCTCGGGACGGGTCGTTGCGGATTATGACAACGGTCATGATAATGACCCAGGTAGAGAAGGCAACAGCCCCTCGAATGAAGATCCTGAGCACGATCGGGGTACACGATCCCCGGACCGGACGGAGGACGGGTCATGGCGGCGTCGGAACACGGGCCGCGCGAGCGGATGGTCTTCAGCGCCGCGCAGCTCATCCGCCGCGACGGGGTCGCCGCGACGCGCCTGCGCGACGTCGTCGTCCACGCCGGGGCACCGCGCGGCTCCCTCCAGCACTACTTTCCCGGCGGCAAGGAACAGCTGGTGAACGAGGCGGTCGACTGGGCCGGCCGCTACGCGAGCGCCCGTATCGCGCGTTTCATGTCGGGGATGGCACGCCCCACCCCGGGCAGGCTCTTCGCGGCGATGGTGGGCCAGTGGACGGAGGAGTACCGCTCCGCCGGGTTCGCCGGGGGCTGCCCGGTCGCCGCCGCGACCGTCGACTGCGCGGACTCCACCGAGACCACGCGCGCCGCGTCCGCCGCCGCGTTCACCCGCTGGCGCCGCCCGGTCGCCCGGGAGCTGGTCGCGATGGGCGTCCCGCCGGGCAGGTCCGACGCGATCGCGACCCTCATGATCAGTTCGCTGGAGGGGGCGATCCTCATGGCACGGGCCGAACAGAGCGTCCGCCCGCTCAGGGCCGTCGCCCGGGAACTCGGGCCCTTTCTGGATTCCTGCGTCGTCCAGGAAGAGTGACCCCGAGGACAACATGACCCGCCTCCCTTGGGAGCGAGGAGGCGGGCCCTACGTCAATGGCTCCGGATCACACGTCGAGCACGGCGAAGACGACCTTGCCGGTCCCTTCGCCCAGTGACCTCACACCCCAATTCCGCGAGAACTGGTCCACCACGACCAGCCCCCGCCCGGACTCCTCGTCCAGCCCCGCGTCTCGCATCCGAGGCATGGTGCACGCGCCGTCCCGCACCTCCATCCACAAGGCGCCGTCCTCGGCCAGCCCCAGCCGGAAGAGCACCTCGTCCCCCTCGGCGGCCGCGTGCCGGATCGCATTGGTGACCAGTTCACTCGCCACCAGGCACGGCACGAAGTCGTCCATGCCCCAGCGCCCCACGGCCAGCCGCACGAACCCGCGCACCTCGGCGACCACCTCCAGCCGGCCCTTGACCACCATCTCGTCGTGCTCCACTCCCACCACCAGACCTCACTCTGTGTGTCTTACACCACACATTGAGCCACTGGCGGGCCTACGATGGTCTTTGCTGCTTCAGAGCGGCCAAAGGTGGTAAATCCGCACCCCCGAGCGGTAAGTACCAAGTGAGAGGCAGGAACCGTGCCCCCCAGGCGCCGCCGTCCCCGAGAGTCCCCCGCGCTCGTCGCCTTCGGCCGCCAGATGCGCCGGCTGCGCGAGGCCAAAGGGATCAAGCAGGAGACCATCGCCCACCTGACGAAGGTCAGCGGCGCCCAGGTGAGCCGGATCGAGGCGGGCAAGAAGCGCGCCACCCGCGCGTTCGCGGAGATCGTCGACGACCACCTCGAAGCGGGCGGAGCACTGGTCGGCCTGTGGGAGGACCTGAACAAGGACGGCCACCCCGTCCCCCTCTGGTTCGACTGGCCCCGCATCGAGGCCGACGCCGTAGAACTGACCACCTGGCAGCACACGATCGTCCCGGGGCTGCTTCAGACGGAGAGTTACGCCCGCGCGTTTCTCATTTCCGACGAAGCCGTAAAGGCCCGCATGGCACGTCAAGACATTCTCACCCGAGCAGACCCGCCGCCGACGGCCCTCGTGGCCTTGCTCAGCGAGGCCGTGCTCTATCACCTTGTGACCTCGCCCGAAGTGATGCGCGAGCAGATCACAGCGCTCCTCGCGGCCGGCGAGCGCCCCAACATCACCGTCCAGATCGTGCGCAACAATGGACGGCCCGCGGGAACGGGAGGCGCTTTCGTTCTGGCTACCATGGAGGACCGTAGCGAGGTCTCATATTTGGAGACGACCATACGCGGGATCATGACCGATGCCCCCTCTGACCTCACTGAAGTCTCCGATGCGCTGCGCGCGCTGCGAGCGAGGGCCCTTCCCGAAGACATGTCACTGGACGCAATGGAAAAGGCGTTGGAAAAATGGAACTGACTGACATTTCCTGGCGCAAGGCAAGCGGTAGCGGCGAAAACGGCGGCGACTGCGTCGAACTGGCGGACCTCCCTGAGGGCGTCGCCGTACGCGACAGCAAAGACCCCGACGGCCCCACCTTGATCACCACACGTGCCCACTTGCGCATCGCGATCAACACTGCCCGTAACCAGTCCTAAAGGCAGGCCAAAAATGCTCCCGAACACCACCACCTGGCGCAGGTCAAGCCACAGCGGCGACAACGGCGGCGACTGCGTCGAGTTGGCGGGCCTCCCCGGAGGCGTGGCCGTACGCGACAGCAAAGACCCCGACGGGCCTGCCCTCATCGTCACCCGCGCGTGCCTCCACGCGGCTCTGGAAGAGGGCCTGCCCGCCCAGGTCTGAAGCACCCGGGCGCTCCGGACCTGAGTGTCCTCGATACCCGGACCGGATCACGGCCGGCGCGCGGCCGATGGGGTTTCGGTGTCCTCTGTGACCACACCGCTGAAGGCGTGGGCGGAGTGGCCGGCCTCGGGGAAAGGACGATGCAGGCGGAGCCGGGCGACGGGGGTCAGTCCATGACGCCTGATCTCTGCTCGCTCCTGCATACTCGCCCGGCCCAGGACTCGTTTCAGCACGGCTGCGCGCTCTGCCGTGTCGGTCAGCCTGTCGAGGTCGACGGGCACGGCGGTCTCGTCGGGGCCACGCGCCGCCTCCACGGCCGTACCGGTGTCCAGTAGCGCAGAGAGTTCGGCCCGGTGGATGGGGTGGGCCAAGACGAGATAGGAATCGTCGTCGGGCAGGCACGAGGCGTTCACCCTGTTCCCGATGGGGTCGTCGGGGGTCGTGACGGTGAGCAGGATTCCGGGGACGCCATAGAACCTGTAGAGCAGGACCCGGCCGCGTGATACTCCGAATACCAGCCGGTTGACCTGGCCGATGGCGCCCAGAATGACCTCGTCCAGAATGCCGCGCATCCGGCCCTCCCCGATCTCCTCAGCCTTGCGACAGGCGCACTGTTCAACGAATGCGGCCCCGGCACGTTCCGCCACGCACCGATTCAGCGGGCGCGGGGTGTGCCTTCCAGGTAGGTGAGGACCGCGCGGACGCGGCGGTGGCCGGAGTCGTCCGGTGCCAGGCCGAGCTTGGCGAAGATGTTGCCGACATGCTTGTGGACGGCGTTGTCGGAGATGCCCATCCGTTCGGCGATGGTGGCGTTGTCGTGGCCCTGTGCCATGAGGGCGAGGGACTCGCGCTCGCGGGACGTGAGGGTGCCCAGCGGGTCGTCCGCGCGGCGCGCGAGGATCTGGGCGATCACTTCGGGGTCCATGGCGGTGCCGCCGGCGGCGACGCGGCGCAGCGCGTCGACGAACTCGGTCACGCGGCCGATGCGGTCCTTGAGGAGATAGCCGATGCCGCCGCGGCCGTCGGAGAGGAGCTCACCGGCGTAGTCGCGCTCGACGTACTGCGACAGCACCAGGATCGGCAGCGCGCCGTGCTCGCGGCGGGCCCGCAGCGCGGCGTGGATTCCCTCGTCGCGGAACGACGGCGGCAGCCGCACGTCGACGATCGCGATGTCGGGGCGGTGCTCGGCGACGGCGTCCAGGAACGCCCCGCCGTCGCCGACGACGGCCACGACCTCGAAGCCCTTCGAGGCCAGCAGCAGTTCCAGGCCGCTGGACAACAGGACGTTGTCCTCGGCGATCACGACCCGCACGGGACCTCCTGAACGAGCACAGGCTGAATGAACACAGGCTGAACGAGCACCGTCTGAATGATCACTGGGCGCATGGGATCCGGACGGCGAGCGTGGTGGGACCGCCCGGCGGGCTGTCGAGGCGGACGGCGCCGTCCAGGGCGGCGACCCGCCGGCGCATCCCGGCGATCCCGGTGCCGTGCGCCTCGTCGGCGCCGCCCCTTCCGTCGTCGGTGACCTCGATGGACAGGTCACCACCGACTCGTCCGACCCGCAGGGCCGCCCGCGTCGCGGCGGCGTGCTTGGTCACGTTCGTCAGCGCCTCGGCGATCACGTAGTAGGCCACCGCCTCCACGGCCGCCGGGAGCTCGCCCAGATCGGCGAGCTCGATGTGGACGGGCACGCCCGACCGTGCGCCCAGCGCCGCCAGCGCCCCGTCGAGCCCGCGGTCGGCGAGGATCGGCGGGTAGATCGTCTGGAGCACCGTGCGGAGCTCGATCATCGCCTCCTCCGCCGTCTCGTGCGCCTGCCGCAGCAGCGCCGCCACCGTGTCCGGGTCGTCGGTGAGCGACTCGCGGGCCATGCCCACCTGCATGGCGATGGCCACCAGGCGCGCCTGCGTCCCGTCGTGCAGATCGCGTTCGATCCGCTGAAGCTCCGCGCCGTGGGCGTCGACGACGCCGACCCGGCTCCGGGTCAGCACGTCCACCCGCTCGGTGAGCCGCTCGCGGGCCGAGGGCGCGAGCATCGCCAGACACAGCCGCGCGTGAAGCCGCGCCAGCAGCGGCAGCACCCACCAGGCCACCGCGCCGAGGACGGCGATCTGGACGGAGCCCGCGACCAGCGCGGTCGCCCAGCCGTCGACGCGCACGTCGAAGAACGAGAACAGGGTGGGACGCTTGTCGGGGGGAAACGCCCACCACAAGGACAACGCCACCGCGGCGACCAGGATGTTGCCCAAGCACAGCAGGGCGACGAGCCCGAGTGAGAGCCCAACGGCGATGTGCGCGAGAGCCCAGCCGAGGTCCCGCCACCCGGGCGGACGTCCGGCGGACGGAACGCCGAGCAGCCGTCCGGCCCGCTGCCGGTGCCAGTCCGCCCAGCCCCGCGCGGCGGGCGGCGCGAGCAGCACCGGCAGCGCGAGCAGCGTGACCACGGCGGTGGCCAGCGTGCCCAGCAGGTAGGCCGAGCCGGAGAACACACGGTCGCGCACGGGCACCTCCTCGCGATGCGGCAGGGAAGATCAGTATCCGCCGCCGTTCTCCGCCGGGCACTACAGCAGGCTGTAGCACCGTGCGTGCGGACACCTGTATCCCCCCGAACGTCCGGCCGGATTAGCGTCCTCGTCCATGAAACGGACCTTGCTCCGGACCCGCGCACGGCTGGTCCCGGCCCTCACCTTGATCGCCCTGTCCACCGTCGTCGCGCCCGTGGCCAAGGCCGACGGCGGTTCCCCTCCGCCGCTCGACTGGAAGCCGTGCGCCCAAGGCCCCGACGACCCCGTCGGCAAGGAGCTCGACCAGGCGGGCGGACACTGCGCGGAGCTCGACGTCCCGCTCGACTACTCCAAGCCCGGCGGCCGGACCATCAAGATCGCGTTCTCCCGCATCCCCGCCACGGACCGCGCCCACCGCATCGGGACCATGGTCCTCAACAGCGGCGGCCCCGGCGAACCCACGCTGGGCATGCCCCTGAACATGCGCAAGGCCATGAAGGACGTCGCCGCCCGTTACGACCTCGTCGGCCTGGACCCGCGGTTCGTCGGGCGCAGCACCCCGATCGACTGCGGCTGGCCCATCGGCCTGTGGCTGCGCTCGGCCGGTTCGACCCGCGCCCGCTTCGATCACCAGGTGGCGGTGCAGCGCGACCTGGCCGAGCGTTGCGGCAGGCGCCACGGCGACGTGCTCCGGTACGCGAACACGCGCGACACGGCCCGCGACATCGACCTCGTGCGCCGCGCCCTCGGCGAGCGCCGGATCTCCTACTTCGGTTACTCCTACGGCAGCTACCTGGGCGCGGTCTACAGCCAGATGTTCCCCGGCCGCACCGACCGGCTGGTGCTGGACAGCGCGGGCGACCCGAACAAGTGGGGCCCCAGGGCTACGCAGGGCACAGAGGACGAGGCGGAACGCGCGCTGAGCGGCTGGGCGGGCTGGGCCGCCAAGCGTCACCGCACCTATGGCCTCGGCTCCACCCGCGCCCGCGTGCTCGCCACCGTGAACGGAATCGTCGCCGCCGCAGAGGCCCGTCCACTGCGCGTCGGCCGGTACACGCTGGACGAGCAGGTGGTCCCGTACGTCCTCTCCAACCTCTCCGGTAACGACCGCCCGGAGGCTCGCGCGGAGTTCGCCACCACCGTCCGGACCCTGAACGAGGCCGCGCACGGGCGCCCGGCGGACCCCGGCCCCGAACTCGACGGGTTCCTCGCGTTCGTCCTGACCAGTGCGGGCTCCCCGCTCGCGAGCCCGACCGCCGCGATCATCTGCGCCGACCGCGCCGCGCCGCGCGACCCGGACACCTACTGGAGCGACGTCCAGCGCAGCCGCGCGCGCCACCCCCTGTTCGGCCCCCTCAAGAACAACATCTGGCCCTGCGCGTTCTGGCCGGCCAAGCCGCGTGAGCGCCTCACGCGCATCGGCAACTCCACCCCGGCACTGATCGTGTCCAGCACCGGCGACACCGCCACCACCTACGAGGGCAGCAGGGCCATGCACCGCGCGCTGACCGGCTCCCGTCTGCTCACCCTGCGCGGCGTCACCGCCCACGGGATCTACGGCGAGTACGGCAACGCCTGCGTGGACGCCAAGGTCAATGCCTACCTGGCCACCGGCGTGCTCCCCGCCGCCGACCCGGTCTGCCACAACTGACCCCACCGTCCCGAGGCCGCGATGCTCGCCATCGCGGCCTCTCGCGTTGCCCCGGCGTCGGTCCTGTGACCTGGGGGGAAGCGGATGCGGGGGTGCGGCTAAAAACCGGTGACCGACACCGACGCCGCGAAAGGTCCTGAGATGACGAGGTTGAAGACTCGGTGACCACCGAGGTGCATCAGCAAAGCGACGGCGCGATCATCGAGAGGTCCCGCCGGGATCCGGAGGTGTTCGCCGAGCTGTACGACCGGCATGCCCCGGCGGTCCACCGGTACCTCGCCCGGCGGCTCGGCCGTGATCTGGCCGACGATCTGCTGGCCGAGACGTTCCTGCGGGCGTTCCGGCATCGCGTCCGCTACGACGCGGAACGCGGGAACGCGCTGCCCTGGCTGTACGGGATCGCCACCAACCTGATCGGCCGGCACCGGCGCGGCGAGGTCCGGTTCTGGCGGGCCCTGGCTCGGACGGGAGCCGACCCCGCCGCGGGCTCGGCCGACGAGGGGGTGGCGGACCGGGTGGCCGCCCAGGGAATCCGGCCGGAGCTGGCGAAGGCCCTGAGCCGCCTGGAGCGCGGGCAGCGCGATGTCCTGCTGCTGACCGCGTCCGGTGACCTGACCCCGGCCGAGATCGGCGTGGCCCTGGGAGTCGCCACCGGCACCGTCCACTCCCGGCTCAGCCGCGCCCGCGCCAAGATGCGCGAGGCGCTGGGCGGAATCGACCCACTTGGAGAGGAACGAATCGATGGGTGAGCTCCACCGCATGTACGACGAGGTGCCCCCGCCCGGCCCGGTGGTCCTGGCCGAGGGCAGGGCGCGGCTGATCAACGTCATCCGCGACGGCGGGCGCCGGAGCCCCCGCGCCCGGCGATACAGAGGTCTGCTCGCGGTCGGCCTGGCCGGAGTGGTGACGGCCGCCGGCGCCGTGGTGATCGCGGTCCAGGGATCGGACGGCGGCGGCCCCCGTGAGATCCGGCCGGTCAGCGCCCACGAGGTACTGACCCGGGCCGCCACCGTCGCCCGCAAGGAGCCCGAGCTTCACCCACGCCCCGGCCAGTACCTTTACATCCGCTCGGTCGTCGCGTGGGGGCCGGGGCAGGTCGCCCCGAACAAGCCCAAGGGACAGGAGACACGCGAGCGCTGGTTGTCGGTCGACGGCTCCACTCCGGGCCTGCTCCGCACCCCCTGCCGGCCTCGGCGCGCCAAGCCCTGCGACACCCTGATCCCCATCGAGAACAAGAACAAGCCCGTCCCCCGTCCGGTCAGTAATCTCTGGCTGGTGCGTGAGATGCCCCAACTGCTCAAGCATTGGAAGACCCAGCTCAACGCTCCCCCTCCCGACCCGACCGTGGCCACCGGCAGGCCGCTCGGGAACTGGAGCTGGTACGCGATGGGCAACCTCATCCAGGACTACCTTCCCCCCGAACTACGCGCCCAGGTCTTCGAATTCCTCAGCCGCGTCCCCCGGGTCAAGGTGGACGAGCACGCCACCGATGCCCTGGGCCGTCCCGCCATCGCCCTGTCGCAGAACTCCGACGGCGCCCGGCTGGAGCTGATCTACGACCGCTCCACCTACCGCTTCCTGGGCAGCCGCTACCTCGACCTGACGCCCCGTCCCAAGGGCGGCGACTGGACCAACGAGCCCGAAAGCGGCGCCGGCGAGGTGAAGACCACCGTCCTCCAGGTGAAGGTGGTCGACCACCTCCCCGCCCGCCCCTAAGCGGACACTCTCGTCACCGCTCCGCGGGGCCGTCGCGGCGGGGCATCAGGGCGGCCAGCAGGACGGGGAGCGCGATGACCCCGGCCAGCGCACCGAAACCCCAGCTCAGGGTGGCGGCCGCGGCGACGCCCCCGACGAGGAGGGGGCCGCCCGCGTCGCCGAGCTCGCGGCCGAGTTCGGCGGCCCCCATGGTCTGGCCGAGACGTTCCCGCGGAGTGGCGGTGGCCAGGGCGGCGAACCCCAGAGGCGTGATGAGACCCGTCCCCGCGCCGATGAGGATCGCCGCCCCGAGCATGCCGGGCAGGCCGGGCAGGACGGCGAAGACCAGGCCGGACGCCGCCAGGAGCAGCCCCCCGCGCAGACCGGCGGCTGTGGTCAGCCGTCCGCCGTCGAGGGCGCGGCCCGTCCGCGGCTGGACCAGCGCGGCGACCCCGGCGAGGAGGGAGACGGCGGCCCCGGTGACGAGCGGGCCGAGGTCCGCCGCCTTCCCGGACACCGGCAGGAACCCGACGCCCGCCGACAGGGCGGCGGTCGCGGCGGCCAGCGCGCCCGTCGGCCGGAGGAACCCGGGCTCGGTGAGCCGCCGGACCAGGTCGGCGACCGTCTGCCGCCGCCTGGGGAGCGGCGGCACCGGCGGGACGGTCCGCGCCGCCCACGCCGCCACGGCCAGTGCCAGGCATGCCAGGACGCCGAACAGCAGCCGCAGCCCCGCCGCCCAGACCAGCACGCCGCCCAGCAGCGGGCCCAGCGTGTAGCCGATGCTCTTGGCCGCGCCGTATCCGCCGAAGGCCCTCCCCTGGCGGGTCACTGGGTTGAGACGGGACACCATCGCGGAGGCGGCGGGAGAGAACGCCGAGGCCGCCGCGCCCTGCCCGAGCCGGGCCGCCCACAGCATTCCCGCGTCGTCCACCAGGACGTACAGGGCCGACGCCCCCGCGAACGCGACCAGCCCACCGAGCAGCACGGGCCGCGCCCCGACACGGTCGGCGAGCGCCCCGAACAGCGGCTTCAAGACGACCTCGGCGCCGTCGTAGAGCGCGAGCAGCCCCCCGAGCACCAGCACAGACGTAACCGCCCCCGCCGACGCCCCGCCCAAGCTCGCCGCGATCCCATGCGCCCCGAACGCGGTGGTGAACCCCGCAGCATAAAGCGCCCACATGACCCGCCGACCAGCGGACTCAGTATCGCGACCGACTCCGCCCATGGCCCCACACCCTACAAACCCCGTAGCCGCTGCCCCGACGCTCGACAGGGGCGTCCCGCCCACTCACCGAGTCTCTTCCGGCTTCATGACGTGTTGAGGCGCTGCGCCGTAGCCTGGAGTTGCGAATCCCCAGGAAGGGTAGGACCTGATGTCCGACGATACCCCTGACACCGTGGGCAGGCGCTTAGCGCGGGCGCGCAAAAAGCGTGACCTCACTCAAATCGGTCTCGCGCAGCGTGCGAACTACTCGCGGTCACATGTCGCGCAAGTGGAGTCCGGTCACAAGGTCGCCACCCCCGCGTTCGTCGCCGCAATGGCCGCTGCGCTCGGCATGGACCCCGCCCAGATCTACGGGCAGCCTTTCCGGCTCCAGGGCCATGACGATCAAGTGCATTCAGTAATTCCTGAACTTCGCCGCATCCTCCTCTACGTGGAAGTGGGGCCTGATCTCGCCGGGCCGCCCCGAAAGCTGGACATCTTGGCGGCTGAGATCGCCACCGCGCGGCGACTGATGAAGAAAGTCCAGTTGAACAGAGTCGCGCGGCGCCTGCCCGCCGTGCTGGAGGAACTCACCTACTGGGCGTACGAGACGGATGAGCCGCGCGCATGGCGGTTGCTGAGTCTCGCCTTTCATGACGCCGTCACCCTCGCTCGGCGACTGGGCTACACCGGGGATGCTCTAGCGCTGCTGGAACGCGATGCGTACGCGGCGCGCAGGTCCGGAGATCCGAACCTTCCCCACCTGGTGACGATGACGCGAGCGATGATCTCGATGGGCATGAACCACTACAAGCCCGCTCTCACGTTGCTCAGCCGGGCAGCGGCCAACGTCCACCAGGACAGGCCGGATGCCGGCGAGGTGGCAGGCGTACTTGAACTGCGCTCGGCACTCCTCGTGGCACGCTCGTCTCGTGGCGGGAACACCGGGAGCGGAGAGGCGTGGGAGTACTTCGGCCGGGCTGAGGAGCGGATCAGGCAGGGCGGTGAGACGCCGGTTCATGGCCTGGAGTTCACAGCGGCGAACGTGGCCATCCATGGCGCCGCGGTCGCGGCCGAACTGGGCGACCTGGACGAGGCCGCGCGCCGGGATCGCGACATCGGCGACCGGACGCTGGCGGCGCTCACTCCAGAGAGGCGGACGCACCACGAGATCGACATGGCACGCGTACTCGCCGAGTTGGGCGAGCACGGCAAAGCGGAAAGGCGTCTGGAGAGCGCGGACCGTATCGCGCCCCAACTGGTCACCTTCCATCCCACGGCGCGCGCTGTGGTGACACACCTGGTGGACGTCCGAAGGACGCTGCCGGAATCGCTGCGGCGCCTGCACACGCGCATGAGCGTTTAGCCGGTCCTTTCTCAATCGTCCAGGGCACCGAGTTCCAGCTTGGAACATCGGTCACGTTGGTGACCACGAGTGTTCACTCGGACACAACGTGGCCGGTCGGCGCGGTGAACACCGATCACCGACCTGAACTCGACACCCGAGGCGACCATGGCGGACACCTTCGACGGCACAGAGCATCCGGACGCCTATGGGCGGCTCGGGGCGCTGATGGCGAGGCTTCAGATCTACGAGTTGAAGACGGTTCTGCAGCGGCGGAGCTTGATCGTGCTCAACCCGAACCTGCCGGGGTGCTGTGAGGGCGCGCCGCAGCCCGCCGACACGATCACGTGCAAGCGGCGGGAGGACGACGGCGGGCGCCTCTGGTTCTTCACGTCCTGGGGCGAGCCGATCGCCGAGGCCGATCGCGTTGTGGACGCGGCGTTGAGCGTGGCCACCACTCTCGGCGCGCCGACCGACGAAGGCCGCGCCGGTGAGTGATTCCGAGCGCGGACGCGGGGGGACGGGTGGTGCGGCAGAGCCCCCCGCGTCCGCTTCACCGGGCGAACGGCTGACGGAACTGGCGTCGCTGGTGCGCCGACACTTTTCCGGGGTCGCGCCGATCCTGCCTCACGGGACGGAGATCCTGCACCTCATCCGTCCCGGGAAAGGGCCCCACTACGTCGTCTGGGCCCGTCACCGCCTGGCCTACCTCTGGTACTGCGGGCCCGACCACGGCGCGCAACTCGGCACCACCGCCGAACAGGCCACCAAGACGATCGGCCGCACGCTCGGCCTGCCACCCGCGCAGACACCGTCCGACCCGTGAAGACCGGCGCGGCGGTGCGGTCGACTCCGCCCCCGAGGTCCCGCACCGCTGCGCCCCCAGCACGCAGAGCGACTACGACGCATGACCCGTCCATGCGGCGGGGCCGTGAGAGCCGGGGTGGTGCCGTCTTCCGATCGCTGCGGCCCGATGGCACCACCCCTACGGGGCATGCGGTTCGGCCGACCCGGCCTGTGTATCCCAGACGCCCTGGAGCCCCACCGCCCATGGCCAAATGCCTCATAAAGAGGCAGGGCATCGTCCGCTCCAGTGGTCGAGATCCGAGTGGTCACCCAGAGCACCCGGCTTGCGCGGGCCCTCGCCGCCGAAGACGGTCAGCGCGGCCTGCAGGTCGCCTCCCAGACCGGTGAACATGAGGCGGTGTCGTCGCTGTCGCTCGATGCACTCGCCATCATGCCCGCCCGCCGATTGCGTTTTCAACGTCGTGACCGGGCTTGGATGAGCAGGTCGAAGGACGAAGGGAAGGGTGGCGGTCGTTTGCTTTTCTTAGTTGCAGACCCTGTGATCGTTGATGTGGCCAACGGCCATCAGCGTTAACCTTTGCCTTGGGGGCGAACGCAGGGAGGTGCCCGTTTTGTCCCGCCCGGATCTTCGGTCCTTATTCCGCACCAACAGCCGGACACTCGTCGCCA
Organism: Actinomadura roseirufa; assembly: GCF_900659635.1. Lineage (GTDB taxonomy): Bacteria > Actinomycetota > Actinomycetes > Streptosporangiales > Streptosporangiaceae > Spirillospora > Spirillospora roseirufa. The sequence goes on from NZ_CAACVB010000061.1 coordinate 16,732, forward strand.
CGGACGTGTTCACGAATCGGGCCGATGAGTGGGCGGCCGTGACACAGAGCCTTGAGCGGGTGATCGCCGCCCACAGGGATGATGCTTTCGATGTTGAGGACGTGCAACGGCCCCGTCGGCATGTGCTGGTCTTCTACGGTGTCGGAGGAATCGGGAAAACCACACTCTCTCGGCAGATCAGCGCTCATCTGACGGACCCGGAGAGCGGCCCTGAGCATTGGGCTCCGGTGGATGTCAACCTCGGCAGGCTCGTTCCGGTGAGAATCGACCTTTCCAAGCAGAACGCCGTGGGAATCGAGACGGTGCTGCTCGCCGTCCGGTTGGCAGTGGCGGAGTTGGGTGTACCGATGGCCGCGTTCGATCTGGCCTTCCTGCGCTATTGGGAGCAGTGCCACCCTGGAGACCCTCTGGAAGATCATCTACGGCGCCACACGGTTCTCAACCGTTACGGCGGCGCGGGCCGGCTTCGGGCACAGCTGGAATCCACTCTGGGTGATGTCGCAGCGGCGGTCGCGCTGCCGGGCACGGTCGGCCTACTTGCCGGTCAAGGGCTGCGGGCGGTCGTGCGCGCGTTGCGGGAGCGGCGGCGGGCCGCACGGGCGCTGGCCGGATGCCGCCGCCTCCCCGATCTGCTGGAGAGCGACCCCGACCAGGAGACCCTGTCGTATTACGCTCACCTGCTGGCCTGGGACCTGAAGCAACTCCCGGAGGGGAAAACGGCCACGCCCGTGATCCTGCTCGACACCTTCGAGGACGTCGGTGACCGGACGAACCGCGAGCTCGAGCGGCTGATCCAGCGCGTGGTGTGGCTCATGCCGAACGCACTTTTCGTAATCACGGGTCGGAACAGACTGCAATGGGACGACCCGAGTTTGGAAGGGCAGCTCGACTGGGCCGGACCGGCGGTGTGGCCGCAACTCGTTCCGGGCGCCTCCGAGGATCCACGCCAGCGCCGCGTCGGCTACCTGTCGCAGATCGACGCGGAGCACTATTTGCGCCGACGCCTCACTCTTGAAGACCGACCGCTCATGGACGTCCCGACACGCCGTACTCTCATCACCCGTTCCGGCGGCCTGCCGCTCTATCTCGACATGGCGGTGATGCGGTTTCTGGACCTTCACGAGCGGACAGGGCATGCTCCGGCCATGGACGAGTTCGATCACGAGTTCCCGGCGCTGGTGGCACGGATCTTCCGCGACCTGCCGGCGGAGGAGAGAACGGTTCTGCGATCGGTCAGTCTCCTCGATTCCTTCTCTGTCGAGCTGGCCACGGCGGCGGCCGGCCTGGGGCGGGACGCCGCCGCCTTGCGGCTGGCCGATCGTCCCTTCGTGGACGTCACCCCCGGTGCCCAGTGGCCGTACCGCCTGCACGAACTCGTCCGGTCGGCGATTCGGGACACCGATACGAGCAGTGATGACCGGTGGAGTCCCGATGATTGGCAGCGCGCGGCGCAGCGCGCTTTCGACGCACTCGGCCGGGACTTCGCCCGCCACGGGCGGGGACCGGGACGTCAGGCCCTGCTCGGCTGCCTTCGCCAAGGACTGCGGCTGGCCCGTGACTACGATCTCGAACTCGGCTGGCTGGGCGACGCCGCTCGCGCCTACGTCAGGGACTTCGTGTGGGAGCCGTTGGACGGCGGTATCGGTGACGAGCCGGACACCCCCGCCGCCGCGCTAGGGGAGACACTCGTTGTCGTGGCTGCGAGGCAGCGTCGGCACCGCGCTCTTACCGCGGAAAAGCTTCGGGCGATCCTCGCAACGGATCTGTTGCCGCCCGACCTGGAAGAACTCCCGCGCTACTTCCTCGCTGAATGCGACCGGGAGTTGGGGGATCTCCGCGCGTCACTGGAGGGCATGCGCGACGTTGCCGCGCGGGGCGGTGCACTCGCCCCCGACGCCGCACGCGGCATCCTGCACCTGACCCGCAGGCTCGGGCATTTCTCGGAAGCGATCGCCCTGGCCGAGGAACTCGGCGACGCAGGGAAACGAGATCGTGCCATAGGCGAGATCCTCTGGTCTCAGGGGGCGATCGCGCCGGCTTGCGCGTCCTTTACTCAGGCCCGTGATCTCGCGCTGAATTCCGGTCTGGACGGTGAGGCAGGTCTGTGTCAGGCATACCTCGCGTTCGCCTCGGCCTTCCAGGATCGCGGCCGTTCCATACAGCAGATTGAGCGGGCCGCAGACATGCTGGCAGGTACGCACGCTCGATTCGCCGAGTTGCAAGTCGGCAACGCGAGGTTGCTTCTGGACGCGGGACGGGCGGACAACCTGCCCGACCGCGCCGCCGCCCTGGTCGCCAGTGCGGTGGAGAACGGGCTGTCGTCCTGCGCGGCGTACGCGCGGCTAGCGGCCTGCTTCCATGCCGCCATCCGCGGGTCCGCTGAACTAATGGACGCCGCCCGGTCACAGCTGCGCGAGAGCGTTCACGGGGATGAGTTCGCCTATCTCATGGAGATCAGCTACTTCATGACCAACGAAAACGTCCCGTCCAGTCTCCCGAAAGCCCGATGGATCGATGGGGACATGCGGACACGCGCACGCTGGCGGCGGCTCGTCACCGAGCGGCGAGCAGAGCTGGGACTGGACGGGGGATCCTGAACAAATGGCCACATACACCTCTGCGGACGACATCGACCGCGCCGAAGTCGCCGCCTTGTACGGTCTTGGCCGGTTGACGCTGGAGCCTCTCGGGGGCGGGGCTGCGAACTCCAGCTTCAAGGTGACCGCATCTCAGGACACCTTCGTGCTGACCATTCTCGACAACCATGACCATGCCAGTGCGTGCCGGCTCGCTCTGCACACCGAAGCCATGTTCAAGCTGGGAATGCCCACGGCGGAGGTCGTTCGCAACGCCGAGGGCGATGCCGTCTCGACGCTCAGCGACCGCCCGGTCCTGCTCAAACGCTGGATCCCCGGCCGTGTCGCCGGGCAGTTGACCGATGACCTGCTACGCGACGCCGGCGGCCTGCTCGCCCGGCTCCATGATGCTCCGGCAGTTCAGGTTTCGGACCTTCCCGTCGGCACCCGCCGTCTCTCCCCCTCCCATCTGGAAGCCATCGACGGCTTCGCCGACCGGGAGTTCGCGGAGTGGCTGAAGAGCGGTCTCGCAAAGGTCAGGGCCCAAGAAGACCGCCTCCGGGATAGGCCGGTCGTCTGCCATGGGGACGTTTTCGCCGATAATCTCATCGCTCGGCCGGACGGGACGCTGGCCATCATCGACTGGGAGACCATTTCCCTGGACAGCGCTCTGCTGGACCTCGGTATGACGTTGCTCGGACTGGCGAATGTTCACGGCCGCCTGGACAAGCGTAGAGCCGACCTCATCGTCAGCGGCTACATGGACTGGTCAAGGGAGCTCGCCAACGGCAAGCCGCAAGACCATGCGTCGTCCGTGCGCTGACGGCACCGTGCTGGGGAGCTCGGGTCGGTGGAGAGCTCACCCGCACCCAGGCGGATCGACCGATGCACTCTTCGCGCCCGGGGCGGGCGGGGAAGCCGGTCCGAGAGCCGGTGGTGCGTGCCGCCGCGGAGGGTCGTCCAGTGGGTGCCGGGGCGATCGCGGCGGTGACGACCGCCAGTCCGAAGGCGCCGCCGACCTGGAGCGAGCTGTTCAGCGAGGCGGCGGTCGTCTCGTGGAGCACCGCCAGATTGTGGCGAACCTGGCCTTGCTGGACGCCGTAGCGGCGCGGCGCATTCGCTGGGCTGGGTGCGAGATGCTGCGTGACGATTGAGGGACGGTCCCGTCCCGGCTCGTGCCGAGGACACCCGGGTGTGCCCCCAGACGTCCCTACGTGGCCCCTTCTGGGCGCGGGCTCACGCGGGGGGCGTGACCGGGGGGCCTGACGCCGAACCATTGCTCGGCGCCCCGCTCCTCGAACCGTTCCACCTCCGTGAAGCCCAGCTTCGCCGCGAGGCGCATCGCGCGGTCGTTGGCGGTCTGGTTGCAGAGCACCACCGGCTCGCCGGGAAGCGCGTCGGCGAACCAGTCGAGTGCCGCCGAGCGTGACCATGCCCATCATCGTGCCGTCGAGATCGACCACAAAGTAGCCGGGGCGCCGGCCGGGCAGTTCGGGTATCGCGCGCTGGAACTCGTTACGGGGCCGAGGGCCAGCGATGTAGGTTTCCACCTCCGGCGAGGCGAACAACTCGATGAACGCCGCTCGGTCCCGGGCTTCGGACTCGCGGAGCACGAACCGGTCGGTTGTGATCGGGGCGGGCGGCCAGGCGACGGCTCCAAGATCAGCCATGGCGAGCAACCTCTACGGCCCAGAGTTCCCGAACGAGTCTCCGTGCCGGACCTCACTCCAAGGCATGAACGCGACCCCCTTGATCAACCGCACCCCTGTCCGCCGACCGGTACCCGCTGTCCGAATGCGGCACTCGATCTGTCCGCTCCGGTCGCCGAGCATGGATCCATGATGTCCTGCCGTTCGGCGAAGGCTAGGTCGTTGTCCGGTCTGAGTGGCGTGGCGACTGGGTCAGGGGCGTTTGTGGGGGAGTTGGGCTAGGAGGGTCAGGGTGGCGAAGGCCAGCATGACTAGGACGCCGGGGCGGAGGGTCGTCCAGTGGGTGCCGGGGGCGATCGCGGCGGTGACGACCGCCAGGCCGAAGGCGCCGCCGACCTGGAGTGAGCTGTTCAGCAGGCCGGCGGCGACGCCCTGCTCGTCGTCGGCGACGCCGTTCGTGCCGGCGACCATCAGGGTGGCGATGCTGAGCGCGAAGCCCACCCCCCACAGGACGGACGCGGGGAGCAGCACCGTCCACAGGTCCGGCTCCGGGCCGGTGCGCAGCATCAGCAGATAGCAGGGGACGAACGCCGCGAGGCCGATCAGCAGGACCTTCCGCACGCCGAACGTGTCCATCAGACGGCCGAGGAGAGGGCCGAGGACGACGACCATGAGGCCCGCCGGGAGCAGAACCAGGGCCATCTGCCACGGCCGCCAGCCCTGCATGTTCTGGAGGTAGAGGGCGAGCATGAACTGGAAGCCCATGGCGCCCCCGTACAGCAGCGCGGCACTGAGGTTGGCGGCCACCAGGCCCCGGTCGCGGAGGATGCCGAGCCTGATCAGCGGCTGTGCGACGGTGCGCTCGATCGCGACGAAGGCCGCGAGCAGCACGACGGCGAGGACGAACCCGACGATCGTCCGTGCGGACGTCCAGCCCGCGTCCGCGACGGAGACGACCGTGGACACCAGTGCGAGCATGCCGCCGACGAGGGTCGCCGCGCCGCCGAGGTCGAGCCGCGCGCGCTCGGTGCGCGGCGGGTCCGGCGGCACGAACCGCAGCGCGCCGACGATCACCAGCAGGGCGATCGGGACGGGCAGGACGAAGGTCGCGCGCCAGTTCAGGGCCGCCACGAGGCCGCCGACCAGCAGGCCCGAGGAGTATCCCGACGCCTCGAAGACGTTGAAGATCCCGAACGCGCGGTTGCGCTGTGGGCCCTCCGGGAAGGTCGTGGTCAGCAGCGACATGGCCGCCGGGGCGGTGAAGGCGCCGGCCATGCCCTTGACGAACCGCGAGGCGATGATCAGGTTGGCGTCGGTGGCGAACGCGCCGAGCAGCGAGACCGCCATGAACACGGTCATCGCGGTCACCAGGACCCGCCGCCGGCCGAACAGGTCGGCGCACCGCCCGCCCAGCAGCAGGAAGCCGCCGAACGCCAGGATGTAGGCGCCGATGAGCCACTGGGCGTTCGCGGCCGGCAGGTCCAGCTCGCGCTGGATCTCCGGGATCGCCACCGTGATCATCGAGATGTCCAGGCCGTCGAGCAGGATCACCCCGCTGAACACCAGCAGCGCGATCCACGAGCGCGCCGTCCAGCGCACGCCCCCGTCCGCCGGGGCGCTCTCCAACGGGCGCTGTTCATTCAGGGTCATGTCCGCCTCCCGCTAGGCTGCTATGGAGCGCACACAAAAAGCAGCGCCAGCAATAGTTGCATGCGCTTCATGTTGCACAGGCGTCATAGTGCCTCATGCAATCAGTTATGCGCAAGGAGGGGTGCCTGCCGTGGAGATCCCCGACGACGCCGCGGAGGCCCGCGCGCACGGGTGGCGCACCCTGGCCGCCCTGCACGCGCTCATCGAGGACGAGCTAGAACGGGCCCTTCAGCGCGAGCACGGGCTGTCGGTGAGCGAGTACAGCGTGCTCGACGTGCTGTCCCGGCAGGACGGCTTCTGCCTGCGCATGAACCAGCTGGCCAGGGCCGTGGTGCTGAGCCGGTCGGCCATCACGCGGCTGGTGAGCCGGATGGAGGGGCGCGGGCTGCTGCGGCGCTGCCTCTCCCCGGACGACCGCCGGGGCATCTACACGGAGGTCACCGCCGAGGGCTTGGACGCCCTTGGTCGGGCCCGCCCGACCCACGACGCGTCCCTGACCCGTGCGCTGGGACAGGCGCGTGGGCTCCCCGAGCTGGCGCCCCTCGCCGACGTCGTCGACGTCCTCCCCGACTAGCGTCCGTCAGGACGCGGCGGCGGTGAACGCCGCGAGCGTGACGTCCCGTTCCAGCGACGCCGCCTCGTAGCCATAGGTCTCGATGGCGTCCAGCTTGATGACGACGCAGAACCGCTCGGCCGACTCCAGCGCGCGGGCCAGCTCCTGGTACCGGTGGGTCATGAAGTGCACCGCGGCACGGTTGGCGATGGAGGTGTGGCCGCAGACCACGAAGATGGGGCGGGACGCGGGATCGGGACGGAACTTGGCCACCAAAGCGCGCTCCTGGTGGCGGCGGTCGCAGCGGAAGCGCTCGCCGCCGATCAGGAAGGCCATGGAGTCGGGTCCCGGACCGTAGGGCAGCAGGGTGACGCCGGGCAGGTACGTGGCCAGGTGCCCGCCGGTGCGCGGGTTGGCGTCGCTGATCGGCCCGCCGATGCAGAACTCGGTCCGCGCGCCGTTGGACTCGGTGAACTCCCGGCCGCGCCGGATGGAGACCGGGGAGCCGAGCTCCCGTCCGAGCATGACGACGTCGACCACCGCGTGGACGTCGTGGCGGGCGACGCTGCCCGGCTTGCTGTACTTGTCGCTCATCACGACCACGCAGGGCGCGCCGCCCTCCAAGCCGAAGAAGGCGGCCTTGCGGTGCAGCGACCTGGTCCGCTTGCCCCGCTCCCACAGCCAGACGCCGCCGCCGCTGATGACACTGGTCACCAGCCCGATCAGGATGTTGAACAGCAGTCCCGACATCGCCCCTCAGCTCCGTCGTCCGAGATGCTCGCGCAGCAGCCCGGCCGCCTCGTGCCAGGTGCGCTCGGCGGCCATGGCGCGGTGCAGCTCGGCGGCCCGCCGGAAGGACGCCTCGCGGTCGCGCAGCACCGCCCAGGCCGCCCGGTCCCAGGACGCGACGTCGGTCTCCTCGTCGCCCGAGATCGGGACGACCGAGCGCTGGGCCTGCTCGGACGGCAGGACCTCGGCCAGCAGCATGCCGAGCCCGCTCTCACCCGACACCAGCAGCGGCGTCCCGGCCGTGATCGCCTCCAGGCCGGACAGCCCGAACCCCTCGGCCCGCGACGGCAGCAGCACCAGGCTCGCCTCCCGCAGGTCGGCGGCGACGCCCGCGGCGTCCGCGGTGAACGGGCGCACCGTGATCATCAGGCCGGGCACCCCCGCGGCCTCGTGCAGCCTGCGGCGCAGGCTCTCGGAGTGCCCGGGCGGCGCGCCGCGCACGACCAGCTCGATCCGCGTGGCCGCCGCGCCCCGGAACGAATGGACGCGCCCCACCGCCTTGGCCGCGAGGTCCAGTCCCTTCAGGAAGGCGTCCTCCGTCCGCCCGAAGACCAGGATCCGCCACGGGCTGCCCGGCGGCGCCGTGCGCTCGGCCGGCGACTGGAAATCGAAACCGGGATCGAACCGGATGAGCCGGGCACTCGGGTAGGGGGCGAGGTCCAGCTTGAAGCGCTCGTAGAGGCGCGGCCCCACCGCCGCGGCGAGGTCCGCGCTCGCTCCCAGCTCGATCTCCAGCGCGCGCCGGGCGGCCGCGCGGTCACCGGCGTCGCCGTGCCGCCCGCCCGCATCGCCCTCCGGGTGCTCGGCGCCGTCCTCACGGCGGTGCTTGACCCACTCGATCTCCTCGGGCGCCATGTGGAAGAAGTGCACGCGCCTGGTCCCGGGGAACCGCTCGGCCAGGTCACGGGCGCGCGTCCCGGTGATCCGGCCGTGCCCGATGACCACGTCGAACCGCTGGTCGGGCTCCGTGACGAGCCTTACGCCGCCGTCCATCGCGTCCCGGACCTCCTCGTCGTCGAGGGTCTCGACGAGCGAGGAGACCTCCGCGCCATAGGAGGCCAGGACGGTGCACAGCTGCCGGTTGAAGGTGCTCAGGCCCCCGTGCGCCGACGCCCACTCCGTCCCGACCGACAGAATGCGCAGGCCGCCGCGCGCCCGGTTCGCACTGCGGTAGCGGGACCGGCCGGACGGAAGACCGTGTTTCGGCAAGGTGGCCCGCGACGCGAGGTAAATCGACATGTGGTGATTCAGCGCGGGGTGATTCAGCGCGGGGTCATTCGGCGCGGACGACGGCTGCGCCTGCGGCCCGGCCGGACGATAGGGCCCGCCCATGCCCGGCGGGCCGCCCGAGTCGAACCGGCCGCTCACGTTCATCTGCTTGTCCCCGTACACCCGGTCGGGCATGGGCGGCGGGCCGGGCCTGTTCAGTGGGCCGGGCGCGCCACCTGGGGCAGGCGGAGTCGGGAGGTCGAGCGGGTCGGGCAGGCCCATGCGCTCGGCGAGGGTCTTCTCCCATTCCAGGAGCGCCGCCGCACCTGGGCCGCCGACCGGACGCGCCCCGCCCGCCACGTCGGCCGTGAGCTCCACCAGAGGGTGGGACGGCCCGGCCACCGGCCTGGTCTCCAAAGCGCAGACCAGGGCGTCCACCGACACCGGCTCCGACGAGAGCCCCTCGGCCAGCAGGCGGCGCTTCAGCTCGTCCGGGCCGAGTTGCGCGCGTAGCGCGGCCACGTACTCGTCCCTTTCGGCGACGCTCTCGAACCACGCGCTGGGCAGCAGATCCTGGATCGCCCGGACGGCCTTCGCGGCGGACCGGGTGGGCCCTTCGAAGTAAGTGATCTGCGTCTTGAGACGCTCCAAAGCGTGCGGGTACTCCAGGCAGATGTCGACGAAGAGCGAAACGGCCTGCCGGACTCCACCGCTGATGTCCGGATCGATCCCAATGCCGACGCCGCGCAGCGCCGAAAGCAGCGTCTCCCGGTGGGCGACCGTCGCGAAAATCCGCAATCGGCACAGATCTTCTTTCAGGGCGACGATGGCGCTCCCCGGGTGATCCATGAGTTCCTCCTGCGACGAGAGGCCAGGTCGGACGGCCGAACGCGCCCCCGGTTTCCGGTCAGGTTCAATTCTCAATAAAGGCTGGGGTGGCGTCGGCGCTCCCGGTGGGTTGGCGAGAACCGGGGAGGTGCCCGTAAAGTCCAGGATATTGCACGACCATTCATCTCCTCCCACCCATGACGCGATGGGACACCCCGTTGACCACAATGCCCGTGGGCGGTGCCGCCGATGCGTGAGGACGACGGCGTCGACACCGTGGCACTCACCAATGCCCTCGGCCGGGTCGGGGTCATGCGGACGGCCGAGGGGCGCGCCGCGCTGATCGAGGCCGTGGGCAAGCAACTCGGCGCGGCCCTGATCGTGGCGGACCTCAGCCTGCCGACCGCGCACATCTTCGCGATCCTCAACGCGTGCGCGGACCGCGCGGGCGGGATGAACGCGCTGATCCGGGCCCTGACCATGCTGGCCGGGGACGACGCGGAGGCGGTGCGCTTCTGCGGCCTCCTCGGCCCGGCCGAGACGCTGGTGGGCACGGCGGACGAGAACCGCCTGCGCGAGCCGCTGGAACGGTGCGCGATCCCGGAGATCCCCCGGCTGTTCAACGTCGCCGTGGAGGGGATGGTGCGGCCGCCAGCCGCCCTCCACAACGCCTGGGACGCCTTCGTCCGGCTCGCCGACACCAACGTCCGCGCCGACGGCGTCCCTCCGCACCTGGTCTTCGTCGATCTGCTCGCCACGCTCCTGCGCAGCGGCGACGACCCGTCGTTCCAGGCGCAGGCGGGCGTCCTGCGGGCATGGGCGACCGAGCAGATCGGAACGTACCGGGCCAAGAAAAACCCGATCGCCGAGAGGATGGAACGGCTGCGGGCCCGGTTCGCCGGCTCGGCCGGGCCGGGGTTCCCGATGTCGCTGATCATCTTGCTGGAGCAGGACCTGCGCGGAGCGCCGGGCCGCTACGTCGTCACCCACTGGCGGCAGACGGATCCGGTGCGGTGGTCCCCGGAGCCGGCCGGTGACGAGCGGGTGGTCGAACTCCAGGAGATACCCGGGGCGATCGCCGCGCTTCTGCGCGGGGCCGAGCGCGACTGGGCCGGACGCTTCGGGGGTCCGCTCAACCTGGAGCTCTTCCTGCCGTCCGAGCTGATGAACCTGGACGTCGACCAGTGGCTCGGCGACGCGGTGGACGACCCCACGGCGGTACCGATCGGCACCGAGTACGAGGTCGTGCTGCGCAGCCAGCAGCGGCTGCGGGAGTCCGGGTGGCACCGCTCGTGGAACATGCGTTCCCAGGTGCTTCATGCCCATCGGGCGCCATCGGAGCTTTTGCGCAATTCTCAAAAAACCGTACATCGATGCCCACCCGAGTTCGACGGCGACGCGCGCAAGCTGCGCCTGCACCTGAATTCCAGAACGGAGGTGGTCGCCTACCTGCTGTCCTCTCCGCCGGATCGCGAACCCGGACGGTCCGAACTGATCGTCGCGTTCAGGACCGGCCTGCCCGCCGTCCTCTGGAGCCGTGATCCGGCCGTTCACGACGAGCTCTGGGAGGCGGTGGAGAACGAGCCGATTCTGGGCCTGCCCGCAGCGGTGAAGGCCATGCGGACGGCCGCCGAACTCGGCATCGACCCGGCGGCGAGAATCGGTCGCCACATTTCCCTTGTTTGGGATCCTTACTATCGCCCGATCGACCTGCCCCCACTGTCCGCGTCAATGTGAATCTTGACCGGAACGGACCTGTGTCCCGCATGCGGTTGCACGCCCCCGTGCCGCAAGCCATGCTTGGTGTGATTCGGGTGCACCCGGAGAAAGTTCCATATCAACGCGCAGATGTCCCTCGTGTCCATTCAGCGAGAAGGCATCTCCCTAGAAGGGGCGTTCCGTGAGCGCGAATGAGCCGCCAGCGCACGTCGGCGCACATGAGCGCGAAGAGGGCGGACACGACCGCGATGGAACCTGGCCGATCTACCGGGGGACGGGCCTTCCGCGCCCCGGTTTCTCCCTGCCCGACGTCCTGCCGGATCCGCCGCCATGGCGCGCCTTCAACGGCGGCCCGCTGCAACCCCCGCCGCCGCGCGACCACCGGCAGCTGCGGCGGCGGCTGGGCTCGCCGGGCCCGGTCCTCGGCATCGACGACGCGGAGATCGACGCCGTCAACGCCGCGCTGTACCTGCGCAGGCCGCTGCTCGTCCTCGGCCGGCCCGGCGTCGGCAAGTCGACGCTGGCCTACAAGATCAGCAGCGAGCTGGGCCTCGGCCGGGTGCTGCGCTGGCCGATCGGCTCGCGCAGCACCCTGCGCGGCGGGCTCTACGACTACGACGCGATAGGCCGCGCGCAGGAGACCGTCTGGCGCGATCACGGCGGTGCGCTCGCCCGGCCGGGCCCCGCCGGGGCGCGGGACGGCGTCCCGGCCCCGTCCCCGCCGCCCGACGCCGCCTCGATCGGCGACTTCATCCACCTCGGGCCGCTCGGCACCGCGCTGCTCCCCTACCGGACGCCGCGCGTCCTGCTCATCGACGAGCTGGACAAGGGCGATGAGGATCTCCCGAACGACCTGCTGGACGTGTTCGAGGAGGGCTCCTTCACCGTTCCCGAGCTGGTGCGGGCGGCCAACCGGGCACCGCAGGTCACGGTGCACACCGCCGACCCCGGCGGCCGGGCCGTGCTGACGGGCGGGCAGGTGGAGTGCCGGGCCTTCCCGCTGATCGTCATCACGAGCAACGGGGAGCGCGAGTTCCCCCCGGCGCTGCTGCGCCGGTGCCTGCGCTTCGAGCTCACCGAGCCCTCGCCCGACCGCCTCGCCGACATGATCGCCGGGCATCTGGGGCGGCGGGACGACGAGGAGGCCCGCGCCCTGCTCGTCCGGTTCCTGCGGCAGCGCGAGACGGCGCCGGAGCTGTCGGGCGACCAGCTCATGAACGCCGTGTACCTGGCCACGTCCGGGCGCCTCGCGTCCGACGACTCGCTGGACCGCGTGCTCGACCTCCTGTGGCGCAGACTGACCATGGCGCGGGCGGTTCCGGAGTGACACGGGAACGCCGCCCCGCCGGTCGGCCGGACCACCTGCCGGACGCGCAGGACGGCCACCGCTCCGGGGCGGGTTCCCTCCTGTGGTACGAGATCGCGGACGCGCTGTGGCTCGCGGCGCACCGCTCGGCGGCGCCCGGTTCCGGCCCGGACTCCCCCGGCCTCCCCGACACGGCGGGCCCCAGCCCGTCCCGTCCGCTCGCCGGGCCCGCGCCGGCGAGTCCGGGCCCCGGCACCGGATCGTCACCGGACGCGCGACCGGCTCCGCCCACCATCCGTACCGGTGACCCTGTTCGTCTTGGAGACGCCGTTCGTCCCGGAGGCACCGCCGGGCCGGTGGATCCTTCCGGTTCGACCCCATGGGCAGGCTCCGCCGAGCGGGGATCGGCCCATGACGTCCGCCGCTGGCGGACTCTTCCCTTCGCCGGCGCCGAGGACGGTCCCGACGACGCCGAGCCCGCCATCATCGGCGGGATCCCCTTGGAGGTGCCGCCGATCCTGGACAGGCCCGCACTGGTCCGGGCCTTGCGGACCTTCAAGCGGCGCGTCCCGGACCCCCGGGCGCCGCGGGTTCTGGACGAGGAGGCCACCGCCGAGCGGGCGGCGGAGGATGGACTCTGGCTGCCGCGCTGGCTCCCCGCCACCGAACGGTGGCTCGACCTCGACGTCGTGATGGACGACGGCCCGTTCTCCGGCCTGCACCGCGGGCAGCTCGACGGGCTCGTGACCGCCGCGCGGGACGTGTGCGCGTTCCGGCGCGTCCGGGTGTACCTGCTGAACAGCACCGCGGCGGACCTGCGGCTGCGTCCGAAGTCCCCGGGCGGGCCGGGCGGCGCGGTGCCCGGGCTGGCCCGGTTCGGCGAACGGCGCCGCAGGCTCGTCATGCTGTTCAGCAGCGGGGTCGGCGGCGCCTGGGACGACGGGCGGCTCGCGCCGGAGCTGGCGGCGCTCGCGGCGGCCCTCCCGACCGTCATCGTCAATCCGCTGCCGGTACGGCTGTGGCGGCGCACCGGGCTCGCCCCCGTCCCCGCGATGCTGGCCGCGCCCGGCGCGCTGGCGGCCAACCGCCGGCTGTCCGCGTGCGGCGCCGTGCCGGACGAGCCCGCCGTCCCCGTGCCCGTCCTGGAGTTCGCCGCCGCGCCGCTGACCGGATGGGCGCGGTTCGCCACCGGCGACGTCCGCCACCTGGCCGGTGCGGTCACCTGGTGCCCAGCCGTCCCGGCCGATGACGGCTCGGCGACCGGAACCCCTGAGGACGACGACGTGAACGCCGGTCCCGTCGCCGTTCCGTCACCGGCCTCGCCCGCCGAGCTCGTGACCCGCTTCAGGGCGGGCGCCTCCCCCCAGGCGTTCCAGCTCGCCGTGCACTTCGCCGCGCTGCCGCTGTCCCTGCCGCTGATGCGGATGATGCAGGCCGCGACGCTGCCGTCCTCACGTCCGGCGGACCTCGCGGAGGTGCTCGGCAGCGGACTGATCCGCCGGGTGGCCGCGGACGTCCCCGAACCCGGGCGGGTGGCGGTCACCCACGACTTCGTCAGCGGCGCCCGCGAGGCTCTGCTCGCGGCGGGCCGCAGGTCGCAGACCGCGTGGGTGATGCTGTCCCTGCTGGACCGGCTCCGCGGCGGCACCACCGTCCTGTCGCCGCTCCGGCAGCTCCTGCTGACCCCCCGGACGGCGCCGCTGCCCCGGGTCCCCGCGGCCAGCGCGTCCTTCGTCGCCCCCTTCGTCGCAGGGCTGCGGGCCCTCGGCGCCCCCTACCGGGAGCCCGCCGAGCGGTTGCGCAGGATGCTCCACTCCGAGGCATCGGCGCCGTCCGCACAGGGTATCGATCATGTGACTCTCGGTAAGGTCACCCTGGATGAGGACACCATGCAGTCACCCGCGGACATCGCCGGACATCCCGCCTCCCCTTCGCTGCCCGCGCCTCCCTCCGTGCCCCTCTTCGATCATCAGGCCGACCTACTCGCCCCTGGAGTCAGAGTGTCCATCCGTTCCCTGCCGCCGGCCGCGGACCGGGATCCCAATGAACCACCTCCCGTCTGGGGCAATGTCCCACCCCGCAACATCCAGTTCACCGGCCGCGAAGAGCTGCTGGTGGAATTGCACGATTCGCTGTCGGCGGGAACGACGGCCGTGCTGCCCCACGCCCTGCACGGCATGGGCGGCGTCGGCAAGTCCCAGCTGGCCATCGAGTACGTCTACCGGCATCTGCGGGACTACGACCTCATCTGGTGGGTGCCCGCCGAGGGCGACGGCCAGATCAGGTCGTCCCTGGTGGACCTGGCCTCCGAGCTCGCCCTGCCGGTCGGCCAGGAGGCCGGCGTCGCCGTGCCCGCCGTCCTGGAGGCGCTGCGCGTCGGCCGTCCCTTCCGCAACTGGCTGCTGATCTTCGACAACGCCGAGGACATCCCCCAGGTCCGGGACTTCTTCCCCGCCAACGGGCCGGGCAAGATCCTCGTCACGTCCCGCAACCCGGCCTGGACGGGCGTCGCCCAGCCGGTCGAGGTCAACGTGTTCCGGCGCGAGGAGAGCATCGAGCTGCTGCGCATCCGCGACCCCGAGCTGGACCAGCTGGCCGCGGACCATCTCGCCGAGGCGCTGGGCGACCTGCCGCTGGCGATCGAGCAGGCCGCCGCCTGGCTCGCCGAGACCGCGATGACGGTCGACGAGTACCTGGTGCTGCTCCAGGAGAAGACCAACGAGATCCTCGCGCAGAACACCTCGTCCAGCGACTACCCCGTCCCGGTCGCCGCGGCCTGGAACGTCTCGCTCGAACGGCTGTCGGCCAACAACCGGCCCGCCCTGCGGCTGCTCCAGATGTGCGCCTACTTCGCGCCCGAGCCGATCTCCGTGCGGATCCTGTCCGGGGCCCGGAACCTGGAGGGCCCCGACGAGCTGGTCGACACCCTGGCCGACCCCATCAAGCTCGGGCAGGCGATCCGGGCGATCGGGCAGTACGCCCTCGCCAAGATCAGCCATCGGCACAACACCGTCCTGCTGCACCGGCTGGTCCAGCAGGTCCTGCGCAGCCAGCTGGTCTCCACCGAGGACGCCGAGTACCGGCACTGCGCCCATCTGCTGCTCGCCAACGCCGACCCCAGGAACCCGAACACGACCGAGAACTGGCCGGTCTACGCGGCGTTGCTGCCGCACATCCGGTTCTCCAGGCTGGTGGACTCCACCGACAAATGGGCGCGCGGCCTGGTGCTGAACGCCATCGACTTCCTGTTCCGATGGGGCGACTACCACGGCTCGCTGAGCCTCGCGGAGCAGGCCACCGAAGTGTGGAGCGAAACGCTCGGCGCGGACGACGACCAGAAGCTCGACGCCCAGATGAAGATGGGACGGGGGCTGCGCGGCCTCGGTCATCACCGGCAGGCGTACGAGAGCGACAAGGTGGCCAGGGACATCCTCGTCGCCAAGTACGGCGAGGAGCACGAGCGCTCCCTGGAGGCCAAGGGCTACGTCTGCATCGGGCTGCGGATGCTCGGCGACTTCGCCGGCGCCCTGGAGATCGACCGGCAGCTCTACGAGACGGCCCGCCGCAGGTTCGGCCCCGACGAGCCGATCACGCTCACCCACGCCTTCTACTACGGCATCAGCCTGCGGCTGAACGGCCGCTCGGAGGAGGCCGAGCAACTCGACCGCGACACCCATGCCCGGCAGGCCCGGGTCATCGGCGAGGACCACCTGTCCTCGTTCAGCTCACTGGCCGCCACCGCCGCCGACGTGATGGAGAGCGGACGCTACCTGGAGGCTCGGGACCTCTTCCGGCAGCTCACCCAGCGGATCAAGGCCAGATACGGCACCGACCACCCCGGCACCATCGCCAACATCAGCAGCCTCTCGGTCGCCGAGCGCAAGGCCGGCGACCACGACGCGGCGCTGGCGCTGTCGGCCGAGGCGCTGGAACTCGGGCGGGCCAGGTACGGCGACGACTCTCCCGCCACCGTCATCGGCGCGCTCAACCACGCCGTGAACCTGCGTCAGACCGGTGACCTGCCCCAGTCCATCGTGGTGGGGGAGCAGGTGGTGGAGCGCTATGTGCAGATGTACGGGTCGCAGCATCCCCACACCTCGGCGGCGAGGATCAACGTCGCGGTGTCGCTGCGCCATTCGGGGCGTGTGGAAGAAGCCCGGCGCATGGACGAGCAGGCCCTGGCCCTCCTGGTCGACGGGGTCGGCGAGGAGCATCCGTGGAGCATCATCGGCGCCATCAATCTCGCGAGCGACGCGGTGGCCCTCGGCGATCTCGAGTTCGCGGTGGACCTCGGCCGCGCGGCCCTGGAAAGGGCTCAGCGCGTCAACGGCGTCGATCATCCGACCACTCTGGCGGCGATGCTCAATCTGTCGCTCGATCTGCGCAAGCCGGGCGGGGCGTCCCAAATCGAGGCGGAGACGCTCTTCGCCGACGCGGTGGCGCGTTATCGCCGCGTTCTGGGCGAGACGCACCCGGCCACGATCGCCGCGGGCCAGAGCCGCCGCGCCGACTGCGACATTCACCCGCTCCCGCTTTAGCCGAGATCCATGGAAGCGACATGATGCACGAGACGGCGGCGATGGTCACCGAGGACACCCTTGAGGTGGCTTCATGGCAGACCAGCACCCGGTCGAACGGTAGTAACAATTCCGAGTGCGTGAGCGTCACGGTCGTCCGGCACGTCGTGGCGGGCGACGCGGGTGACGCGGCCGAGCACCGCCGCTCCTGCCTGGTCTGCCGGTCCAGGACGGCGGTCACCGAGGGTCGTAGTCGCCCGACTTGATCCGCCGCAGGAGCGCACACCACTGCCGCCGGGTCAGGAAGATCACCGGCCCGGCCGGGTCCTTGCTGTCCCGGAGCACGATCAGCTTCTCCGGGTCGGCCTCGCCCGCCGGTGAGCCCTGGACCGGTTCGGGAACGTTCATGCCAGCACCCATGTCAGCACCGCCCACACCACAGTTCACCGACCCGGAGCGAAGTCAAGAAAACCGATATCAGCCGGTCGGAGCACGATCTCCGTATATCGCGCTAATCACCGCGAAGCAAGGGTCTCACCCCATAGGCCGGACTTTTGTGGATTTCTACCCAAACAGGGTTGATCTCCGTCCGGGATAAGCAATGCGGCGCCATTCCCGCCGCGAATCCCGCGACCGCGGAGACGGTCGTCGAGCCGGCATGCCCTGGGGCCGCGACCGAAGAGCGGGAGGACGCGTAGAGCGGGGGCTAGCACGTCCCTGGCGCGCTTCGGCCGCGACCGGTTCGGGAGCGGACGGTCCGTCGTCGGTGGGGGGCGGGGGGCTCGGGCTGGCGTACACGGACCGACCTGTGGGCAAAACATGACAATGTCCCCATCGCCTGACAAACGACTCTTTGAGGACCTCAGCCACAGTAGAAGCATCAAAGCGCCAATGCAACCCATAAAGAGGACAAAATTCCGGCGACCTCGACGGCGCTTTCCGCTCCCCGCAAGAAATGGATCGCTACAAAAACGGACGACCAGGCAGTCTCCACCCTCCCGCCCGGCCGTGAGGGGGGGCGGCTCACGCGGCCGGCGATTCCGCCGAGAGCGTGCAGACGTTCTGTACGTTACGTACAGATGACAGAGTGACCCCATGAAGCTGCTGATGCTGGGCGGGACGGAGTTCGTCGGCCGCGCGATCACCGAGGACGCGCTGTCCCGTGGCTGGGAGGTGACGGTCTTCCACCGCGGACGCCACGAGCCGCCCGGCGGCGTGAGGTCCCTGCGCGGCGACCGCACCGGCCCGGACGGGCTCAAGGCGCTCGCCCGAGGGGAGTGGGACGCCGTCGTCGACACATGGTCGGGCGCGCCGTCGGTGGTCCGGGACGCCGCGCGGCTGCTCGCCGGGCGCGCCGGGCGGTACGTCTACATTTCGAGCCGCTCGGTGTACGACCGTCCCGCGCCGGCCGGGCTCGACGAGAACGGTCCCCTGGTGGACGGCTCGCCCGACGACGGCGACGTCCCGTACGCGCGGGCCAAGCGGGGCGGCGAGCTGGCGGCGGCCGGCGCGTTCGGCGACCGGGCCCTGTTCGTCCGCGCGGGCCTGGTGCTCGGCCCGTACGAGAACATCGGGCGCCTGCCCTGGTGGCTGACGCGCGTCGCGCGCGGCGGCCGGGTGCCCGCGCCCGGCCCGCGCGACCTCGCGATCCAGTACATCGACGTCCGCGACCTCGCCGCCTGGACGCTGGGCGCCGTCGAGCAGGGGCTCGGCGGCGCCTACAACCTCGTCAGCGAGCCCGGCCACGCGTCGATGGGCGGCCTCCTGGAGGCGTGCGCGCGCGTCACCGGGTCGGACGCGGAACTGGTGTGGATCGCGCCAGAGGCGGTCCTCGCGGCGGGCGTCGAGCCCTGGTCGGACCTTCCGGTCTGGCTGCCGCCCGGCGGCGAGCTGTACGCCGCCCTGCACCAGGGCGACGTGTCGAGGGCCCTCGCCACCGGGCTGCGCTGCCGTCCGGTGGAGGAGACGGTGGACGGCACGTGGGAGTGGCTCCGGTCGCTCGGCGGGCGGGCGCCGCTGCGCGCGGACCGTCCGGCGGTCGGACTCGGCCCGGAACAGGAGGCCGCGCTACTGCGCTCCTGACAGGTCGAGCGGGGCGCGGGCACCCGCCGCGAACGTGTCGTCGAAGGCCATCTCGAACGCGGTGTCGAACTCGGCGCCCAGGACGGCGCGGACCGTGGCGGTGATGCGGTCCACGTCGCCGCGCTCGGCGGGCGGGAGCGGCGCGCCGACCGAGGCGCGCAGGGCGGCGGCGGTACCGAGCAGGCGCGCGGCGGCCGGGGCGTCGCCGTCCAAGGCGTGCGCGCCCGCCAG
>NZ_CAACVB010000062.1 GCF_900659635.1 Actinomadura roseirufa
GTGACTGGAGTTCAGACGTGTGCTCTTCCGATCTGCCCGAGGTGTCGCGGCCCGCCTCGCCGCTGCCGGGCGCCGCCGAGCCGGCCGCGCCGGGGGCGGAGGAACTGGCGGTCGCGCAGGGCTGGGCGCGGCTGCTCGCCGCGATGGTCGCGGTGATCGGGACCGGGTTCGCGGTGATGATGCCGGTCGTCGGGCTCGCGGCGACGCTGGCGGCGGTGACGCTGCTGCGGGCCTCGGCCGCGACGACCGCCCGGGAATGGGCGTGGGCGCTCGGGCGGACGCTGCTGACCGTCCCGTACGCGGGGGTCCTCGCGGCGGGCGTGCCGCTCGCGCTCGTCGCGGCGTCGGCGGTCGGCGGGGAGATCGACGCGCTCGGGGCCTGCGCGTTCGGTGCCGGGGCGGGCGCCGCGGCGCTGTGGACGGCGCCCGGCGTCGGCGGGCCGCGGCGCCGGCTGGAGCGGATCTTCCTCGTGGTCGCGCGGCGGCCGCGGCGGATCGCGGTGGCGGGAACGGTCCTCGGCGTGTTCGCCCTGCTCGCGGTGGTCGGCGCCATGTCGCTGACGCCGAGCTTCGCGCCGATGTACGGGCTGCAGAGCACGCTGGCGAACATGATCGACGACCTGCAGGCCACGCTGCGCTGAGTGGCCGTCCCCCGGACCGGCGGCGGGCAGGGGGCGAGGCGGGGCACGTACGAGCTGGGATTTGCCAGCAGGCTACCGGCGGGTAACATTTGTGGGGTCACGGTCCGAACGGGGGACCCGGTTTCGAAGCTCGTTCGGGTCTTTGGCAGGCTGTGACGAACGCGTTCCGCGTCGACCCTGATGGGCGGCGCCTTCCGGTCCGCTCACCCCGGCGGACCCACGATTGCAGGGAGGTCGGCCACCGGCCATGAACATCGTCGTCCTGGTGAAGCAGGTTCCCGATACGGAGAGCCCGCGCAAGCTGAAGTCCGATGACAGCACGCTCGACCGCGCCGCCGCGGACGGCGTCATCAACGAGCTCGATGAGTACGCCATCGAAGAGGCGCTGCGCATCAAGGAGGCCCACGGCGGCGAGGTGACCGTCCTGACCATGGGGCCCGACAAGGCGACCGACTCGATCCGCAAGTCCCTGGCCATGGGCGCGGACAAGGCCGTCCACCTCGTGGACGACGCGCTCGCGGGCTCCGACGCGCTGCAGACCTCCTACGCCTTCCAGCAGGCGCTCGGCCGGACCGGCTTCGACCTGGTCGTCCTCGGCTCGGAGTCCACCGACGCGCGGACCGGCGTGCTCGCCGCGATGCTCGCCGAGCGGCTCGGCGTCCCGCAGGTGTCGCTGGTCAACAAGGTCGAGATCGACGGCTCGGCGCTGACCGCGCAGCGGCTGACCGACTACGGCTACGACCGGATCGAGGCGTCGCTGCCCGCGGTCGTCAGCGTCGTCGAGAAGATCAACGAGCCGCGCTACCCCTCGTTCAAGGGGATCATGGCGGCCAAGAAGAAGCCGGTCGAGACGCTCGGCATCGCCGACGCCGGCATCGACGCGGCGCGGGTCGGGCTGGCGAACGCCGCCACCGAGGTGGTGGACTTCGCCGAGGCGCCGCCGCGCGCGCAGGGCCAGATCGTCACCGACGAGGGCGACGGCGGCGCGAAGATCGCCGAGTTCCTCGCGGCGAAGAAGTTCGTCTGACCGGGGAAGGGGATTTGGACCATGGCTGAGATTCTCGTCCTCGTCGACCATGTCGACGGTGAGGTCAAGAAGGTCACGCTCGAACTGCTGACGCTGGCGAACCGCCTCGGCGAGCCCGCCGCCGTCTGGGCCGGGCCCGGCTACGAGGGCGCCAAGGACAAGCTCGCCGAGTACGGCGCCGCCAAGGTGTACGTGGCCGCCGCCGAGGAGCTGTCCTCCTACGTCGTCGCCCCCAAGGCGGCGCTGCTGGCCCAGCTGGTGAAGGAGAAGGCCCCCGCCGCGGTGCTGGTGGCCGCGACCGGTGAGGGCAAGGAGGTCGCGGGCCGTCTCGCGGTCAAGACCGGCTCCGGCGTCCTCACCGACGTCGTGGACGTCGCCGAGGGCCTCGTCGCCGAGCACTCCATCTTCGGCGGCGGGATCGTCGCGCACGCCCGGGTGCGGACCGGCACGCCGATCATCGCGGTGCGGCCGAACTCCGTCGCCCCCGAGGCGTCCCCGGCGAGCCCCGCCGAGGAGAGCGTCGAGGTGGCGCTGTCGGACGCCGACAAGGGCGCGAAGATCGTGGAGCGGGTCGTCCAGGAGAAGGGCGAGCGCCCGGACCTGACCGAGGCCGCGATCGTCGTCTCCGGCGGTCGCGGCGTGGGCGGCGCCGACAACTTCTCGATCATCGAGGGGCTGGCCGACTCGCTCGGCGCGGCCGTCGGCGCCTCCCGCGCCGCGACCGACGCCGGCTGGTACCCGCACTCGTTCCAGGTCGGGCAGACCGGCAAGACCGTCTCGCCGCAGCTGTACATCGCGGTCGGCATCTCCGGCGCCATCCAGCACCGGGCCGGCATGCAGACCTCGAAGACCATCGTCGCCATCAACAAGGACCCCGAGGCGCCGATCTTCGAGCTCGTCGACTACGGCGTGGTCGGCGACCTGTTCCAGGTCGCGCCGCAGCTCACCGACGAGATCACCAAGCGCAAGTGATCCGCGCCTGACGTCCCGGCGGCCCCACGCCGCCGGGACGTCCGCGGTTCAGAACCGTCCCGGTCACACCACGGCCGGCCCCCGCCTTGATCCTCCCGGCGCCCTCGGGCCAGACCACCCGCCCGCTCCACTTCCAGCACGCCGACGGCCAACCCGGCAGCAAGCCCACGAAGCCCCTCGCAAGCCCTGACAGGGTGGGCGCGCTCGCGGCGTCGTCCGGCTTCGGCGCCCGCGAGAACGACGGCGAGCCGGGGAACCTGGTGTCGCCTTCAGAAACGCCGCCCCTCGCCGAGCCGGACCGCGACCGTCCGGCTTCGAGTCGCCGTCGGCGCCGCCCACCTGGGTCGCGGCACTGCCCGAGATCCCGGCGGTGCCCTTGGCGCCGAGCACTCCCGTACCCACCGCCCGCCGCATCCGCCGAGGCTGAGCCATGACGATGGCGGCGTCGTCCGGCGTCTCGACCAGCCCGAACGTCTGGGCTACGTAGTGGGTGAGGAGGGCCGGAGCAGCGCGGACTCGCCGCGTAATCGGGCGCGGAGGCTCGCGGCCCGAGGTAGTTGATCGCGGCGCGCAGGCCGTCTCCGCCGGCGTCATACCGAAACCCCCGCCGCTCGGTCTGGCCGGGCCGATGGGTGCGGTGAAGCGTCACCGGCGCTGTTCAGCGCCGGTGCGGCATTTCCGGCACCGAACCGAACCTCCAACGAAGCTCGTTATTGGTCGGTCCGGAACTTCTTTTTTAGTATCGATTTGGTGTTCGGTTATGAAATTCGTCACCAGTAAATCCCTCTTGACAATGGTTGACCAAGATGGAAATCATGTCCACATACCCCGCACGGTTCATCCGGCCGCCTTCGCATCTACCGGAGGCGGATACATTCTGGAGGATGCATGTCTGTGCTGGGCAGGGGATCGATCGGGAGGGCGTCCGCGGTCACCGTCGCGGTCGGCGTTCTCGGTATCACCGCAGTGACGCCGGCTCATGCCGAAGGTGAGCGCAGGACGTCGTTGTCGAATATCGCGGCTGGGTTCAGGTCAAAGCAGTGGTACGACGGGAATGCGGACGACTGGAGGACGGCCATCGTCCTCAAGGGCTGTTCGAGCAACTCCCCGCAGGCGGCTCCAGTGCTCCAGGTGTACCGGAACAGGCGGCTGTACCCCGACGCCAAATATGGGAAGCGAGGGTACTACGGCTGCGGCCACAAGTGGGTACGGGGCGACTGGGGACGGCGTAAGGACAAGGGGTACTACTACTTCAAGGCCGAGAATATGGGCGCGGACTTCTATCGCGTATCGGCCAGGGACGTGCGGATCTACTGGTGATCGCATGGTGAGCTCGGCGGCGCATTGACGGCGGCCGATGGGATGACCACACTTTCCGTGACGTGCGGGCCTCGCTGGACGGCGAGGCCCGGCTCATTCGCACCGAGGAAATATGCCGATTTCGTTTATTAGCTGCGCGTTCGGGTATCGGCGCGGCAGCCCGGTCTTCACCGATCTCAGTTTTCGCTTACCCGAAGGCCGCACCGTTCTGCTCGGGCCGAACGGCGCGGGGAAGTCCACTCTGCTGGGGCTGGCGGCCTCATTGCACTTCCCGTCGGCGGGCGCGGTGGCCTACAAGGGCCTCGATCCGCGCCGGCGCCGGGACCGCGCGTCCTACCGGCGCCTCGTGGGATGGATGCCGCAGGACATCCGGCCGGTGCCCGGACTGACCGTCCGGGAGCAGATCGGCTACGCGGGCTGGCTGAAGGGGATGTCGCGGCGTGAGGCGTGGCGGCGTTCGGCGGACGCGCTCGACGCGGTGGCGCTGGGGCCGCTGGCCGGCAGGCGCTGCGGGCAACTGTCGGGCGGGCAACTACGCCGGGTGGGGCTCGCGCAGGCGCTCGTCCACGACGCCGAGGTGATTCTGCTGGACGAGCCCACGGCGGGCCTGGACCCGGGGCAGCGCGAGCGGTTCCGGCAGGTCGTGACGCGGCTCGGCGGACGGCACCTCGTCGTGTCCACGCACCAGACCGAGGACCTGGGCGATCTGTACGAATCGGTGGTGGTCCTCGACGGCGGGACGGTCAAGTACGCCGGGTCGACGGCGGAGTTCCTGGCGCTGTCAGGCGACCGCGTGCCCTCGGCCGAAGCGTCCTACGCCCTCCTCGTGGCCGGGGAGGCGTGACGTGCCGCTGCATCGCTGGCTGCGTTCGGCGGCCGCGCTCTACGCGCTGCCCGTCATGGGCGTGTACCTCTACCTCCTGCTCAGCGGTGAGCTCCAGAACATCGCCGACAACTGGCGCGATGCCACGGTGGTCGCCACGTCGTCGGGGGTGATGGCGCTCGGGCCCACGTGCGCTGCTGTGGGCGCATGGGAGGGGGCGAGACTGCGCCGCGGCGGTGTCCTGGACGGGACGCCGGTACGCCGGCCCGCCGCCGTCCTGTTATGGAGCGCGCTGCCGATCGGCGCGGCCGCGGTCGCCGTGCTGGCCTTCGCGTTCGCGCTGGTGACACCGGAGGTCGGCGGGATCCCGGGAGCACCTGACCCGCCGGTCGTCGCGGTGGGGCTGCTGGTGATCGGCGCGTGGTCGCTCGCCGGGGTGGCGGCCGGCCGGTTCCTGCACCCGGCGATCGGGGTGCCGCTACTGCTGATCGGCACCTGGCTGTGGCTGGCCTATCCGCAGGCCCTGGAACCGCTGTGGATCAGGCATCTGACCGGGGAGAACCTCGGCACGTGCTGTAGCACCGACACGGTCTTGGACCGGCGGGTGCTGTGGGCGCAGGCGCTGGTGGCCGCGGCGGTCGCGGTCGTCGCCTACCTCGTGTGGTCGCGTGGGTTCCGCCCGATCGCGGTGAAGGCCGCGGTGGTCGCCGTGCCCGCCGCTGCGCTGGTCGTCGCTGTTTCGCTGGTGGACGGGCTGGGCGCTGACTCCGACCGGCCGCGCACGGGCGGCCTGGAGTGCGTGCGGGAGCAGGGCGTCGAGGTGTGCGTGTGGCGGGAGCGCCGGGCCCGGCTCGGGTACGCGGCCCGGCTGGTCGTCCCCGCGTCGCGGCGCCTGGCGGTGGCCATCGGGATGCCCGCGCCGCGGCGGATCACAGAGGGAGCGGCCCGTGATCGCGAATCCTGGCACTTCACCGTCGCGCCGCAAGCCGGGGACGACGACGTCGTGTTCGCGCTGGCGACCGGTTTCCTCCCGCCCGCGTCGCCGCCGTGCGCGAAGGATCGGGAGTTCGACGGGGACGCGGCCTATGTCCCGGTGGGCACGTGGCTGGCGATCAAGGCGGGGCTGCCGCGCGCGGTGGTCGCCGCCAAGACCGGGCCGATGGAGAACGGGGACGCGGTCACGCGCGTGCTCGCCCGGCCGCGCGCGGACCAGATCCGCTGGTTCCGACGGAACCTGGCCGCGCTGCGAAGCTGCGACATCAGGCCAGTGGACGTCGAGTAGCCGGCATGGATCTGTGGACGCGGGTGCACCAGGTGGCCCGGACGGCGCTCACGATGGGCTGCACGGTGGTCCTGGTCGCGCTGGCGGGGGAGAGTGCCGTTCCCGCGCCGAGCCTCGTCCGGGGGGCGCTCATCGGCACCCCGATCGCCCTGGCGCTGCCGCTGGCCGCGGCCGCCGTCCTGATCCGGGCGGCGACCGCGGGACCGGCGGTGCTGGAGGACGTGGCCGTGCGTCCGGCCAGGCTTTACGGTGCCGTCCTGGTCGCCGCGGCCTGCGGGGGCGTGCTGGCCGCGGGGGTGGTGCTGACCTGGGGCGGCCTCCAGCCGCTCGGGTTCGCCGCGGCCCGCAACCTCCTCGGCCTCACCGGGCTCGCCCTGATCGGGAACCGGGCGCACGGCCGCGCCGCCGCGACCGTGCTGCCCACCGCCTATCTGTTCCTGACCCTCATGGTGAGACACGGCGCGGGGCCCATGCCGCCGTGGCTGTGGCCCCTGGCGGACTCCTCCGACGTGGCCGCCGCGGTCACCGCCGCGGTGGCCTTCGCCTGCGGGCTCGTCCTCCACCTGCGCGCCCGCCACCGTCCTGGAGGGGACTGAGCCGTCAGGCCGGGACGGTGGTGCGGTCCGGTGCGCCGGCCTCGGCGGGGGCGGTCTCGGCGGCGGCGACCGCCGCTTCGGGGGAGTGGCCCGCGATGCCGGCGTCGGCGTCCGCCGGGACGAAGCGGGCGCCGGCGGCGATCAGCAGCGCGAGCACGACGACCACGCCGACGCCGAGGCGCAGCGAGGTGGCGTCGGACAGGAAGCCGACGACGACCGGGCCGAGCAGCAGGCCGCCGTAGCCCATGGCGCCGACCTGGGCGACCGCGGCGCCGGTACGGCCGGGCGCGGCGGTGCCGGCCAGCGAGATCGTCGTCGGGACGACCGTGCAGACCACCAGGCCCGTCACGAAGAAGCCCGCGAGGGCGACGGGGGCCGCCGGGGCGAGCACCACGCCCGTCATGCCGAGCGCGGTGCCGAGCCCGGCGCCGGCCAGCAGCCGGCGGGTGCCGACGCGCGTGCGGACCCGGTCGCCGACCAGGCGGCCGAGCAGCATCGCCAGCTCGAACATCGGGTAGCCGAGCGCCGCGACGGCCTGGGTGGAGCCGAGTTCGTCGTGCAGCAGCAGGCCGCTCCAGTCGGCGATCGAGCCCTCGGTCATGAACGCGATGAACGCCAGGACTCCGACGAGGTAGACGGCGGCGGGCAGGCGGCGGGCCGCGTCGCCCCCGGCGCCCGCCGGGGCCGCGGGGTCGGGCAGGTAGGTGCGGCCGAGCGCGAGGCCGAGCGGCAGCGACGCCAGCGCCGAGGCCAGGACGGTGGTGGTGAAGCCGAGGCCGGCGGCGGCGGTCGCGACGCCCACCAGGCCGCCGGTCAGCGCGCCGACGGACCAGCCCGCGTGCATGCCGCTCATGACCGGCCGCCGGTAGGCGTGCTCGACGACGCTGCCCTGCGCGTTCATCGCGATGTCGGTGATCCCGAACGTCATCCCGAACACCGCCACGGCCGCCAGCAGCAGACCGTAGGTCGGGGCGAGCGCGACGCCGACGTAGGAGAGCGCCGTCAGCGGCAGGGCGAGCCGCAGGACGGAGCGGCTGCCGGCGCGGGCCATCACGCCGCGCAGGGCCTGCATGGCGACGATCGCGCCGAGACCCCAGACGAGGACGACGACGCCGATCTCGCCCTCGGTGGTCCCGAACTTGGCGGCGAGCGCGGGCATGCGGGCCACCCAGACCCCGGTCAGCAGACCCGCCAGCGCGAAGGTCAGGAACGTCCCGGTACGGGCGCGGAACAGCATGGTTCACCTCTTTCTAGGCTCGGCGGGGCGCGGCCCCGTCGCAGGGTTCGGTGGTGCGTGAGTGGTGGGGGGATCGGGTGGGGTGACCCCGTCGTGCGGGGCCGCCGGGCTGGATCATGGAACGGTCCACGATCGTCGGCGGAGGGCCGGTCGGTCAGGTGGTCTCGCGGGCGGCGGACGCCGGGGGCGGCGTCATCGGTCCAGCAGGGCGAGCATCCGCCGTTTCAGCGCGTCGAGCCGCTCCCGGTCGTACAGGTCGGGGGCGTGGCTCACGACCTCCCACAGGCCCTCGGCGGCCAGCCGGACGGTCATGTCCGTGGCCGGGTCGGCGGCCGCGCCGGGGTCGTGGGCGTGCCAGCGGCGCATGGCCTCGCTCAGCGGCCCGGCCTGCTCGGGATCGGTCGCCGCCGCGCTGATCGCCGACCAGCGCCGGTACGCGCGCGCCTCGCCGGTGAGGATCTCGAACGTGGCCTCGACGTAGGCCCGGGTGTAGGAGCCCGGCGCGCCGTCGTCGTAGGAGGCGATCAGGTCGTCGAACTCTTCGATGACCCGTGCCACCAGGGCCCGGACGAGCGCCTCCTTGGTGGGGAAGTGGTAGAGCAGCCCGCCCTTGCTGACCCCGGCGCGGTCGGCGACCGCGGCGAGCGTCAGCGCCCGGGTCCCGTGCTCGGAGAGCAGGGACTCGGCGGCGTCGAGCAGGGCGTCTTTCCTCATGGCGGCTCCACTGTACCGACCGGACGGTACACCTGCCAACACGCGACCGGGCCCGGCCATTCCCGCGCCCACCAGCGCTTTTCCGGACCCCGGGGGGAACCGGTGAGACGGCTCACAGGCGAGGCCCGTGCCGCCGCCGGGACACCGCGGCCGCGCGGATACTGTTGTCCGCGTGGTGACCTACCTCGACCATGCGGCGACGACCCCGATGCTGCCGGAGGCCATCGAGGCGATGACGGCGGGCCTGCGCGAGCTCGGCAACCCGTCCTCCCTGCACGCGGTGGGACGGCGCGCCCGGAGGGTGGTCGAGGAGTCCCGCGAGATCATCGCCGAGGCGTTCGACGCCCGGCCGAGCGAGGTGGTGTTCACCTCGGGCGGCACCGAGGCCGACAACCTCGCGGTGAAGGGCGTGCACTGGGCGCGCCGCGCCGCCGACCCGGGCCGCACCCGGGTGCTCGCGGGCGCGGTCGAGCACCACGCCGTCCTGGACGCGGTCCAGTGGCTGGCCGACCACGAGGGCGCCAAGGTCGAGTGGATCCCGGTGGACGCGCTCGGCCGCGTCCGTCCCGAGGCGCTGCGCGAGGCGATCGGGCCGGACGGCTCGGACGTGGCGCTCGTCACCGTCATGTGGGCCAACAACGAGGTCGGCACCGTCCAGCCGGTGGCGGAGCTGGCGGCGGCCGCCCGCGAGCACGGCGTGCCGTTCCACACCGACGCCGTGCAGGCCGCCGGGCACCTGCCGGTCCGCTTCGCGGCCTCGGGCGCGCAGTCGCTGGCCATCACCGGCCACAAGCTCGGCGGCCCGATCGGCGTGGGGGCGCTGCTGCTGGCCAAGCCCGCCGAGCCGCTGTTCCTCGACCCGGTGCCGCTGCTGCACGGCGGCGGCCAGGAGCGGGACGTGCGGTCCGGCACGCTCGACACCCCGGCGATCGCCGGGTTCGCCGCCGCGGTGCAGGTCACGGCGGCGCGCCGGGACGCCGAGGCGGCCCGGCTGGCGGCCCTGCGCGACCGGCTGATCGAGGCGGTTCGCGCCGCGGTGCCGGACGCCGTCCTGAACGGCGACCCCGCCGACCGCCTGCCGGGAAACGCGCACTTCTCCTTCCCGGGCTGTGAGGGCGACGCGCTGCTCATGCTGCTGGACGCCCGCGGGATCGCCTGCTCCACGGGCTCCGCGTGCTCCGCCGGGGTTTCGCAACCAAGCCACGTCCTCACCGCGATGGGCGCGGGGGCAGAGCGCGCGCGGGGCTCGCTCCGTTTCACTCTGGGGCACAGCTCGACCGAGGCCGACGTGAAAGCTCTGGCAGAGGCGATCGGACCCGTCGTGGAACGGGCCCGCCGCGCCGGCCTCTCCTGATCCGCCGCCCGGCTTGCCGGGTTTGACGGTGTCGTCCGTGGGGACAGCTTTGCCGTTCCTTGGAAGGCGGCATGATGGCGGCGAACGTGATGGGTGAGGGCCAGGTACAGCGGATGGGGCGGAGGGCCGCGGGCCATCCTTGGTTCCATGGCATGTCCCGGGTGGGGCTGGTGGCGCGGGGACTTCTTTACCTGCTGGTGGGGTGGCTGGCCCTTCAGGTCGGCTTCGGTGAGGGCGGAGAGGAGGCCGACCGCCAGGGCGCGCTCCAGACGGTCGCCAAGCAGCCGGGCGGTCCGATCGTCCTGTGGCTGATGGCGGCCGGTTTCGCGGCGCTGGCCCTCTGGCAGTACGCCGAGGCGGTGTACGGGCGTCCGGTACCGGACGGGGACAAGGCCACCAAGCGGCTGGGATCGGCCGCACGCGGCGTCGTCTACTCGGTGGGCTTCGCGGCCACGCTCGGCTTCCTGCTCGGCTACAAGGGCAAGTCCAGCGACACACAGTCGAAGACCTTCACCGCTCGCGCGATGGCCGAGCCGGGCGGCCGCTGGCTCGTCCTGGCGGTGGGGGCCGGGTTCCTCGTGTGGGGGATCGTCGTGGTGGTGAACGCGCTGCGCCGCACGTTCCGCAAGGAACTGAAGACGGCGCAGATGGGCCGGGCCGCGCGGCGCGTCGTCGAGCCGCTCGGCATGGTCGGCAACACCGCCCGCGGTCTCGTCGGCGGCGGCGTCGGCATCTTCCTCGCCTACGCCGCGATCACCTTCGAGCCGGGCAAGGCCCAGGGCCTGGACGGCACGCTCCGCGAGTTCGCCGGAACGCCCGCCGGGGTCTGGGGCCTGGTCGCCGTGGCCGCGGGCGTCCTCCTCTTCGGCGTCTACTCCTTCTGCGAAGCCCGCTGGCGCAAGGTGGAAGCCGTCAGGTCGTAGAGCTCCGTCAGGGCAGGCGGCCGGCGCCCTCCGCCGGCCGCCGGGCGAGTCCCCCGGCCCAGGATCGGACGATCAAGGCTGGTAGGGGGCGACCGCACGCCAGCCCGGGTCGCTGGTGGAGGCGACCTTGGCCTTGCCCTCGGTCCACGCGGCGGCGAGCTGGTCCAGCTCGCCGATCACGCCGGAGTCGGGGTCGGCGTACAGGTGGAACACGCGCAGCCCGTCGCCGGTCTCCCGGACGGCGAGGACGGCCCGGTCGCCGAGCTTGCCCAGCTTCTTCTCGAACGCGCGCAGCGCGCCCGCCGACGGCTCGACGGGCAGCCGGTCGGGGTTGCTGTGCGCGTACGGCACGGTGATCGCCACGTGCAGGTCGCAGAGCGGGTAGTCCTGGCGGTGGAGCGGGAACCGGGCGCCGAGCCGGGCGGGGTGGCCGCGCGGGGTGCGGCCCTCGCCGGAGAGCCAGGCGGGCTCGTCGAACGGCTCGGCGACCTGCTCGACGACCGCGGGCAGCATCGACGGCGGCAGCGAGTCGATCGGCGCCTCCGTGGCGATGGTGACCTCGCCGATCCAGCGGGCCACGTCGTCCTCGCCGAGGGCCCAGTCCAGGACGTGCAGGGCGACCTGGAGCCGCTGCTCCTCGGAGACGAACAGGAAGTCGGGGTGGTAGGCGGTGACGTGCACCCTGGCCCGGTCGGCGTCGGCGCGCATGCCGAGCCGGACGTACTCCAGGTCGAACTCGTGGTCGCCGAGGACGAGGTCCTGGGAGAGCATCTCGGGGTCGGCCTGGCGCGCGGGGTGGAAGCTCCAGCCGCCCGCGGCGGCGCCGCCGGGCGCGGCGCGGAACCAGCGTTCGGCGAGTCCGCGCAGCTCAGGGTCGCCGCCGCCGGTCACGGTGAGCGAGGGGGACCGGTCGTCGGCGCCGCCGATCTCCCACTGCAGCTCGGAGTGGATCCGGTGGACGCGCCGCGAGAGCTCCTCGATCGTCTCGGCGGACAGGCCCTCGCCGGGCGTCCCCGGCTCGCTGGTCTCGGCCCCGGGGGCGGCGGCCAGCGACGCCTCGATCGTCGGGCGGGCCTGGGCCCACCACTCCCAGAACTCGCTGATGGCGGGCGGCGTGGCGGCGGACGACTCGCGCGGCCGGCGGAAGATTCCCATAGCGCGCCCAATCGTACGCGGAATTGATTCCGGCCGACCGGCCCACGCCGCGTACGCTCGAAGGACTATGACTCTGCGCGTACTCGCCGCCATGTCGGGCGGCGTCGACTCCGCCGTGGCGGCCGCCCGGGCCGCCGAGGCGGGCCACGACGTCACGGGCGTCCACATGGCCCTTTCCAGCAACCCCCAGTCGTACCGGACGGGGGCCCGCGGCTGCTGCACCCTGGAGGACTCCCGGGACGCCCGGCGGGCGGCCGACGTGATCGGCATCCCGTTCTACGTGTGGGACCTCGCCGAGCGGTTCCACCGGGACGTGGTCGAGGACTTCGTCAGCGAGTACGCGGCCGGGCGGACCCCCAACCCGTGCCTGCGCTGCAACGAGAAGATCAAGTTCGCGGCGCTGCTGGACCGCGCCGTCGCCCTCGGGTTCGACGCCGTCTGCACCGGCCACTACGCGCGGCTGGAGGACGGCGTGCTCCGCCGCGGCGTGGACGCGGGCAAGGACCAGTCGTACGTCCTGGCCGTGTGCACGCCGGAGCAGCTCGCCCGCGCGCTGTTCCCGCTCGGGGACACCGCGAAGGCCGACATCCGGCGCGAGGCGGAGCGGCGGGGCCTCCAGGTGGCCGACAAGCCCGACAGCCACGACATCTGCTTCATCGCCGACGGTGACACGCGCGGCTTCCTGGCCGAGCGGCTGGGCGCCGCGCCCGGCCCCATCCTGGACACCGACGGCAACCGGGTGGGCGAGCACGAGGGCGCCTACGCCTACACCGTCGGTCAGCGCAAGGGGCTGCGGCTCGGTACCCCCGCCCCGGACGGCCGTCCCCGGTACGTCCTGGACATCTCACCGGTCGACAACACGGTCACCGTCGGGCCCCGCGAGTCCCTGGACGTCCAAGAGATCACCGGGGAGCGGCCGGTGTGGCTGGGCGAGGCGCTCGGCGGGCCGTTCGGCTGCCATGTCCAGCTCCGCGCGCACGGCGAGGTGTACGCCTGCACGGCGGAGGCGGACGGCGACGTCCTGCGCCTGCGCCTGGCCACCCCCGCCCGGGGCGTGGCCGCCGGGCAGGCCGCCGTCCTGTACGACGGCGACCGGGTGCTGGCGTCGGCGACGATCGCCCGGACCGTCCGCGTCCCGGCCTGACCCGGCGGCGCGGCGCCCTCCGGCGACGCGTCCGGCGACCGTGGAATGAGGGTGCGCGTCCGGCGGTTGTAGGCGGGGTCGAAGATCGGCGCCGAGGAGGTTCACTGTGAAGTTCGGTGTGTCCACGTTCGTGACCGATGACGGGATCGCACCCGCGCCGCTGGGCCGGGCGCTGGAGGAGCGCGGGTTCGCGTCGCTGTTCGTCGCCGAGCACAGCCACATCCCCGTGAGGCGAGAGTCGCCTTGGCCGGGCGGGGACGAGCTCCCGCGCCGCTACTACCGGACCCTCGACCCCTTCGTCGCGCTGACCGCCGCCGCGACCGTCACCGAGCGGCTGCGCGTCGGCACCGGCATCGCGCTGGTCGTCCAGCGCGACCCGATTCACCTGGCCAAGGAGATCGCCTCGCTCGACGTGGTGTCCGGCGGGCGCGCGGCCCTCGGCGTCGGCGCCGGCTGGAACCGCGAGGAGATGCGCAACCACGGCACCGACCCCGCCACCCGGATGCGGCTGCTGCGCGAGCGCGTCCTCGCGGTCAAGGAGCTGTGGACGCAGGAGAAGGCGGAGTTCCACGGCGAGTTCGTCGACTTCGACCCGGTGTTCTCCTATCCCAAGCCCGTCCAGGACCCGCACCCGCCCGTCCTGGTCGGCGGCGCCGGGCCGACCACGTTCGACCGGGTCGCCGAGTTCGGCGACGCCTGGATGCCGGTGTACGGCCGCGGCACCGACGACCTCGCCGCGAAGATCGCGCGGCTGCGGGAGCAGGCCGGCCGGGAGGTCCCGGTCACGGTGTTCGCCGCGCCGCCGGAGCCGTCGCTCATCGCCGAGCTGGAGCGGGCGGGCGTCGGCGAGGTGCTGTTCGACCTGCCGACCGAGCCCGAGGACGACACCCTGCGCCGCCTCGACGGCCTCGCGGAGCTGTGGTGACCGCGCGCCGATAGGGTTTCGGCCGTGACGACGAGCTATCCGTGGCAGGCCGGGACGGCGACCGCGATCGGGTCCTTCCCGGGTGACGATCCGGCCGAGGCGCTGCGGACGGTGCTGGGCGAACTGCCCGAGCTGCCCCACCTGCCCGAACTGCCCGCCCGCGGGCCCGGCGCCGACCTCACCGGCCGGACCGCCGGGCTGCTGGTGGACCTGCCGGTGCGCGTGGAGCCGTCCGGCTGGCGCTTCTCCGACCGTCCCGGCCGCGACACGCTGCGCTCGCGGGACCACCTCGCCCGCGACCTCGACGTGCTGGAGGAGGTCGCGGGCGGCCACGACGGCCCGTTCAAGATCCAGGTGTGCGGGCCGTGGACGCTGGCCGCCACGATCGAGCTGCGGCACGGCGACCGGGCGCTGAAGGACCCGGGCGCCGTCCGCGACCTCACCGGCTCGCTCGCCGAGGGCGTCGCCGCGCACGTCGCCGACGTCCGCCGCCGGCTGCCCGCCGCGCGGATCCTGCTCCAGCTGGACGAGCCGGGCCTGCCCGCGGCGCTGGCGGGCGCGGTGCCGACCGCCAGCGGGTTCTCGCGGCTGCGCGCGATCGAGGAGCCGGTCGCCGAGGACGCGCTGCGCCAGGTGATCGAGACGGCCTGCGCGGACGACGCGGCCTACCCGCTCGTCCACTGCTGTGCCCGGAACGTGCCGTACGCGCTGCTGCGCGGCGCGGGGGCGCGGGCCGTCTCGGTCGACCTCGCCGTGATGCCGGGGCGCGACGACGACGCCGTGGGGGAGACGATCGACGCCGGGGTGGGGCTGTTCCTCGGCGCGGTCCCGGCGGCCGACGCGGCGCTGCCGCCGCTGAAGGCGTCCGCCGCGCCGGTGCGGGAGCTGTGGCGGCGGCTCGGGTTCCCGCCCGCGCAGCTGTCCCGGCAGGTCGTGGTGACCCCGTCGTGCGGTCTGGCCGGCGCGTCCCCCCGGCACGTCCGCGCCGCCCTCAAGCGCTGCCGCGACACGGCGCGGATGCTCCACGAGGCCGCCGAATGACGTTCCCGACCGGGGCCGGCGCCGCTCGTCCGCCGCGCTGACCTGCCGACGTTCCGCTCGCCGGGCGGGGCGCGCCGCGGCGAGAAGTGTCGGCCCCGCGGGCGACAATGGGCGCATGACCACGAACGACGGCGTCCCCGGCGAGGCGCGGCAGCGGCATCGGGAGCTCAGCGAGCGGATCGACGAGGGCAACTACCGGTACTACGTCCTCGACCGGCCGACGCTCACCGACGCCGAGTACGACCGGATGATGCGCGAGCTGCGCGAGCTGGAGGAGCGCCACGCGGAGCTGGTCACCCCCGACTCCCCGACGCAGAAGGTCGGCGCGCCGATCACCACCGACTTCGCGACCGTCGACCATCTGGAGCGGATGCAGAGCCTCGACAACGCGATGAGCGCCGACGAGCTGCTGGCGTGGGACGAGCGCGTGGTCAGGGAGGTCGGCGAGGTCGCCGGGTACCTGTGCGAGCTGAAGATCGACGGACTGGCCATCGCGGTGACCTACGAGAACGGGCTGCTGGTGCGCGCGGTCACCCGCGGCGACGGCCGCACCGGCGAGGACGTCACGCACAACGTGCGCACCATCGCCGACGTCCCGTCCCGGCTGGCGGGGGAGGGCTGGCCGGAGGTGCTGGAGGTGCGCGGCGAGGTCTTCCTGCCCGTCGAGGGGTTCGAGCAGGTCAACGCCGTCCAGGTGGAGGCGGGCAAGGAGCCGTTCGCCAACCCGCGCAACGCGGCGGCGGGGTCGCTGCGGCAGAAGGACCCGCGGGTCACCGCGCGGCGCCCGCTCGGGATGCTCGTGCACGGGTTCGGGGCCTGGCGCGGCGGGGGACTGCCGGACGGCCAGTCGGCGGCCTACGAGCTGATGCGGAGCTGGGGCCTGCCGGTCAGCGACCGGTACACGGTCGTCGGCGGCCTGGCGGCGGTGCGCGAGTACATCGAGGAGTACGGCGAGCACCGGCACGACCCCGCCTACGAGATCGACGGGGTGGTCGTGAAGGTCGACCAGTTCGCGCTCCAGCGGCGCCTGGGGTCGACCAGCCGCGCGCCGCGCTGGGCGATCGCGTGGAAGTACCCGCCCGAGGAGGTCAACACCCGCCTGCTCGACATCAAGGTGGGCGTGGGCCGCACCGGGCGCGTCACCCCCTACGGGGTGATGGAGCCGACGAAGGTCGCGGGGTCCACGGTCGAGCGCGCCACCCTGCACAACGCGAGCGAGGTCAAGCGCAAGGGCGTGCTGATCGGCGACACCGTCGTGCTGCGCAAGGCCGGCGACGTGATCCCCGAGATCGTCGCGCCGGTGACCGCCCTGCGCGACGGCACCGAGCGCGAGTTCGAGATGCCGGCGCACTGCCCGGAGTGCGGCACGGAGCTGGCGTACGAGAAGGAGGGCGACGCCGACATCCGCTGCCCCAACACCCGGTTCTGTCCCGGCCAGCTCCGGGAGCGGCTGTCCTTCGTCGCGAGCCGCAAGGCGCTCGACATCGAGGCGCTCGGGTACGTCGGGGCGACGGCGCTGACGCAGCCGCTGGAGCCGAGCGACCCACCGGTCAAGGACGAGGGCGACCTGTTCCATCTCACCGTGGAGCGGCTGCTGCCGATCAGGAGCCTGGTGCTGGACCCGCGCACCGGTACCCCCAAGACCGATCCGAAGACCGGCGAGCACAAGGTGGTGTCGTTCTTCGCCAACAAGGAGGGCGAGCCGAAGAAGACGGTCGAGGTCCTGTTCGAGGAGCTGGAGAAGGCGAAGAGGCAGCCGCTGTGGCGGGTGCTGGTGTCGCTGTCGATCCGGCACGTCGGGCCCGCCGCGGCCCGCAGCCTCGCCCGCGAGCTGCGCTCACTGGACGCGATCGCGAACGCGTCGCAGGAGGAGCTGGCCGCCGTCGACGAGGTCGGCCCGACGATCGCGGCCTCGATCCGCGCGTGGTTCGACGAGGAATGGCACCGCGACATCGTGGAGAAGTGGCGCGCCGCCGGCGTCCGGATGGAGGACGAGGGCGCCGCGGGGCCGCGTCCGCTGGAGGGGGTCACCGTGGTGATCACGGGATCGCTGGACGGCTTCAGCCGGGACTCGGCGACCGAGGCGGTGCAGCGGCTCGGGGGCAAGGTCTCGGGGTCGGTGTCGAAGAAGACGGGCTTCGTGGTGGTCGGCGACAGTCCAGGGTCAAAGTACGACAAAGCCGTCAAATTGGGCGTACCGGTCCTGGCGGAGGAAGGCTTCCGCGTGCTGCTGGCGGATGGGCCAGATGCGGCCAAAAACGTAACTTTGCGCGCGGAGGGATAACCCCGTGTGGTCGTGGGGACCGCCACCAGCGTCGCGTTACTCAGCGGTACACTTCAGTCACCCAGGGGTGAGAGGGCGGGACGGAAAGGGCATAACGGAACGTGCCCAATCGGTTTCGCGAAGTTGAGCAAAGGCCGTACTCTCCCACTCATCACGACCCAAGCCAAATGTTCGGACGTTTCGCCCGGGACGAGTCCCCCGCCGGCACGCGCGTCCACCGCCGGGGGACGGCCCGCCCCCCGAACCCCCCGAGGATGTGATGAAGGACCCGAACAACACGCGGAACACGGCGCCACGCCGCGGCTCCCCGTTGTGGATCTACTTCGTCGTCGTCATCCTGCTCGGCATCGCCGCGAGCGGCACCGCGTTCCTCGGGCTGAGCGGCGCCGACCTGGACGCGCTGGCCGGTACCCCCGTCTTCTGGATCCTCGGCTGCTTCATCGTCTTCGGCGAGCTGCGGCCGATCATCACGCCGGGGTCCACCGAGAACAACGGCGCCACGACCTCCACCACGTTCGCGTTCGCGGCGCTGCTGTACGCGGGACTGCCGCTCGCCGCCGCCCTCCAGGTCATCGCCGTGATCACCTGCGGGATCCTGCGCGGGCGCACCCCGCACCGCATCGCCTTCAACGCCGCCCAGTACTCGCTCAGCCTGGCCGCCGCGCAGCTCGTCCTGGCGCTGGCGGGCGACCTGGCGACCCCGACCCGGCTGTGGGTGCCCGACGGCGGCGACCTGCCCGTGATCGCGCTCGCCGGCACCGTCTACTTCATCTGCAACGACACCCTCGTCGCCTCCGCCGTGGCCCTGCACGAGCGCGTCTCGCTGATCAAGGCCCTGCGCTGGGACCTCGGCTACCAGGTCCTGGTCCATCTCGCCCTGCTCGGCCTCGCGCCGCTGATGGTCGTCGCCATGGACCGCTCCGCGGTGTTCGTGCCGCTCATCGTGCTGCCGTTCATCGCCGTGTACCTGAACGCCTCGGTGTCGGTCCGCCGCGAGCACCAGGCGCTGCACGACGGGCTGACCGGGCTGCCCAACCGCAAGCTGCTGATCGTCCGCACCGAGGAGGCGCTCGCGGAGGCGCGCGGCACCGAGCGGCGGAGCGAGGGCGGCCGGCGCGCCCCCCGGTTCCGCCGGGGCCGCGGGGCGCGGGCCGGCGAGCCGGCGAACCGGCGCGCCGGGCTCTTCCTGCTCGACCTCGACCGGTTCAAGGAGGTCAACGACACCCTCGGGCACCCCACCGGCGACCGGCTGCTGCAGCTCGTCGCGCACCGGCTGACGCACAGCGTCCGCCCCGGCGACCTCGTCGCCCGCCTCGGCGGCGACGAGTTCGCGGTGCTGCTGCCGACCGTCCGGGACGAGGCCGCCGCCCGCGAGGTCGCGGCCCGGCTGCGCGCCGCGCTCAGCGAGCCCGTCCGGCTGGACGGGATGTCGTTCGACCTGGAGGCCAGCGTCGGCATCGCGCTGTTCCCCGACCACGCGCCCGACTTCGAGCTGCTGCTGCAGCGCTCGGACGTCGCGATGTACAACGCCAAGGAGGCCCGCACCGGCGTCGAGGTCTACTCGCCCGGCAAGGACCGCAACTCCCCGGCACGGCTCAGCATGCTCGGCGACCTGCGCCGCGCCATCGACCGCTCCGAGCTGGAGCTGTTCTACCAGCCGAAGATCTCGCTGCACGACGGCCAGGTCGTCGGGATGGAGGCGCTGCTGCGCTGGCGCCACCCCGACCAGGGGTTGCTGGAGCCGGAGGCGTTCCTGTCGATCGCCGAGCAGACCTACCTGATGCGCTCGATCACCCACTACGTGGTCGCCGCGGCGCTCGCGCAGACCGCCGCCTGGTGGCGCGAGGACCTCGCCGTCCAGGTCGCGGTGAACGCCTCCGGCCGCGACCTGCTCGACACCGGGCTGACCGAGACGATCGAGGAGGGCCTGCTCGCCCGCGGGCTGCCCGCGGCGGCGCTCCAGCTGGAGATCACCGAGCGGATCCTGATGAACGAGCCGGCCTACGCCTCCGACACCGTCGCCAAGCTCGCCGAGCTGGGCATCCCGCTCAGCCTGGACGACTTCGGTACCGGCTACTCCTCGCTGGTGCGGCTCAAGCGGCTGCCGGTCGAGGAGATCAAGATCGATGCCTCGTTCGTCGGCCGGCTCGCCGAGTCCACCGACGACGCGGTGATCGTCCGCTCGATCGTCGACCTCGTCCGCACCCTGGGGCTGCGCTCGGTCGCCGAGGGCGTGGAGGACCCGCAGACCGCCCGGCTGCTCCGGGAAATGGGCTGCGACGCCGCGCAGGGGTGGCACTTCGGCCGTCCGATGGACGCCGCCACCGCGACCGACTGGCTGCGCCGCAGGATGGAGCGCGCGCCGGAACCCGCCGCCTGACGGGCGCTCGACCCGCGCCGCCGAAGCCGGTGGTCTTCCCCGCCGCGGGCGGCGTGCCCCAGCAGCCCTACGCGCCGCAGCCGCCGCGTCCCGGGCAGCCGCACCAAGGGTGAGGCGCCCCAGGCCACGATGCGGCGGGATGCGGCGCTGTACTGGCGGCCGGTGTGGGCGGCCGGTTGGGGTGGCTCAGTAGGAGCGGCGCTGGTAGCCGGGCGGGAGGTCCTCGCGGTACGGCTCGCCCGCCTGCGGCGGCCGCCGCTCGGCCACCCTCCGCGCCGAGGCGATCCGCACGATCCCGATGACGAGCCCTATCAGCCCGCCCACCATGAGGATCACGCCGACCAGCCGGATGTCGACGCCACTGAACTCGTAGTTGACCGCATAGGCCAGGATCGCGCCGATGATGATCAGGGCGATGCTGCCGCCGATGGTCACGGCGGGCTCCTCTCGTCGTCCCGGGGGTGGACGACGAACACCTTCCCCACACCACGATCTGAAACGGCCGGGACGCGGGACCCCTAGGATGAGGTCCTCAGACAGCGTACGAAGCCGATCCCAGAAACGGTCCCGAACATGTCCGCCATCACCCGTGACGAGGTCGCGCATCTCGCCCGGCTGTCCCGGCTGGCGCTCGGCGACGATGAGCTCGACCATCTCGCCGCCCAGCTCGACCAGATCATCTCCGCGGTCGCGCGGGTGCAGGAGGTCGCGGCGCAGGACATCCCGCCCACCTCGCACGCGCTCCCGCTGACCAACGTCTACCGGGCCGACGAGGTCCGGCCGTCGCTCCCGCCGGACCGGGCGCTCGCCGCCGCCCCGGCCGCGCAGGACGACCGCTTCCGCGTCCCGCGGATCCTGGACGAGGAGGCGTGACCCGTGAGTGAGCTGGTCAAGAAGGGCGCGGCGGAGCTCGGAGAGCTCATCGCCGCCGGTGAGACCTCGGCGGCGGAGGTCGCCCAGGCGCACCTGGACCGCATCGCCGCCGTCGACGGGCGGGTGAACGCCTTCCTGCACGTGGACGCCGAGACCGTCCTCGCGCAGGCGCGGAAGGTGGACGAGCGGCGCGCGGCGGGGGAGGAGCTCGGCCCGCTGGCCGGCGTCCCCATCGCCCACAAGGAC
The DNA here is from genome assembly GCF_900659635.1 of Actinomadura roseirufa. Classification (GTDB taxonomy): domain Bacteria; phylum Actinomycetota; class Actinomycetes; order Streptosporangiales; family Streptosporangiaceae; genus Spirillospora; species Spirillospora roseirufa. The sequence goes on from NZ_CAACVB010000062.1 coordinate 20,938, forward strand.
GTCTTCACCACCACGGACATGCCGACCACGGCCGGATCGAAGATCCTGGAGGGCTGGCGGCCGCCGTACGATGCGACGATCACCGCCCGGCTGCGCGCGGCGGGCCTGGTGATCCTGGGCAAGACGAACATGGACGAGTTCGCGATGGGCTCGTCCACCGAGAACAGCGCCTACGGCGTGTCCCGCAACCCGTGGGACCTCGGCCGCGTCCCCGGCGGGTCGTCCGGCGGGTCGTCGGCGGCGGTGGCGGCCTACGAGGCGCCGCTGTCGACCGGCACCGACACCGGCGGCTCCATCCGGCAGCCCGCCGCCGTCACCGGCATCGTCGGCGTGAAGCCGACCTACGGCGGCTCGTCCCGGTACGGTGTGATCGCGTTCGCGTCGTCGCTGGACACGCCGGGGCCGTTCGCCCGGAACGTGCTGGACGCGGCGCTCCTGCACGAGGCGTTCAGCGGGCACGACCGGATGGACTCCACGTCGGTGGACGCGCCCGTCCCCCCGGTCGTGGAGGGCGCCCGCCGCGCGGACGTGCAGGGCATGCGCGTGGGCGTCGTCAAGGAGTTCGCCGGCGACGGCTACCAGCCCGGCGTCACCGCCCGCTTCGCCGAGGCGGTCGAGACGCTGGAGTCGCTCGGCGCGAAGGTCGTCGAGGTCTCCTGCCCGAACTTCGTCCACGCCCTGCCCGCGTACTACCTGATCGCGCCGTCGGAGGCGTCGTCCAACCTGGCCCGCTTCGACGCGATGCGGTACGGGCTGCGCGTCGGCGACGACGGCACCCGCAGCGCCGAGGAGGTCATGGCGCTGACCCGCGCGCAGGGCTTCGGCCCGGAGGTCAAGCGGCGCATCATGCTCGGGACCTACGCGCTGTCGTCGGGCTACTACGACGCCTACTACGGCAAGGCGCAGCAGGTCCGCACGCTGATCAAGCGCGACTTCGAGAACGCGTTCGAGCAGGTGGACGTGCTGGTCTCGCCGACCACGCCGACGACGGCGTTCCCGATCGGGGAGCGCGCGGACGACCCCATCGCGATGTACCTGGCCGACCTGTGCACGATCCCCGCCAACCTCACCGGCAACGCCGCGATCTCGGTGCCGTGCGGGCTGGCCGACGGGCTGCCGGTCGGCCTGCAGATCATGGCGCCCGTCCTCGGCGACGACCGCGTCTACCGGGTGGGCGCCGCCGTCGAGCGCGCCCTGGAGGACCGCTGGGGCGGCCCGCTGCTGGCGCGGGCCCCGGAACTGGTGGAGGCGAAGTGACCACCCCGACCCTGATGGACTACGACGAGGCGCTGGCCCGGTTCGAGCCCGTCCTCGGCATCGAGACGCACATCGAGCTGGGCACCGCGTCCAAGATGTTCTGCGGCTGCCCGACGACGTTCGGCGCCGACCCGAACACGCAGGTGTGCCCGGTGTGCCTCGGCCTGCCGGGGGCGCTGCCGGTCACCAACCACGCCGCGATCGAGGGCATCATCAAGATCGGTCTCGCGCTGAACTGCGAGATCGTGGAGTGGTGCAGGTTCGCCCGGAAGAACTACTTCTATCCGGACATGCCGAAGAACTTCCAGATCTCGCAGTACGACGAGCCGCTGTGCGTCGACGGCCACCTGGAGGTCGAGGTCGAGGGCGAGACGTACCGGATCGAGATCGAGCGCGTCCACATGGAGGAGGACACCGGCAAGTCGCTGCACGTCGGCGGTGCCACCGGCCGCATCCAGGGCGCCGAGTTCTCGCTGGTCGACTACAACCGGGCGGGCATCCCGCTGGTCGAGATCGTCACCAAGCCGATCCCCGCGACCGGCGAGCGGGCCCCGCTGGTGGCCCGCGCCTATGCCACCGAGCTGCGCGAGCTGGTCCGCTCACTCGGCGTGTCGGACGTGCGCATGGAGGAGGGCTCCATGCGCTGCGACGTGAACGTCTCGCTGATGCCGCGCGGCGCGGCCGAGTGGGGCACCCGCACCGAGACCAAGAACGTCAACTCGCTGCGCTCGGTCGAGCGCTCGGTCCGCTCGGAGATCGAGCGGCAGGCGGGCGTGCTGGCCGACGGCGGGCGCATCGTCCAGGAGACGCGCCACTTCCACGAGGACACCGGCCGCACCACCGCCGGGCGCAGCAAGGAGGAGGCGCAGGACTACCGTTACTTCCCCGAACCCGACCTGGTGCCGATGGCCCCGGCGCGGGAGTGGGTGGAGGAGCTGCGCGCGACCCTGCCCGAGCTGCCCGCCGCGCGGCGCCGCCGCGTCCAGGCGGAGTGGGGCCTGTCCGACCTGGAGCTGCGCGACGTCGTCAACGCCGGCGCCGTCGACCTGATCGAGGCGACGGTCGCGCGCGGCGCGGACGCGGGCGCGGCCCGCAAGTGGTGGATGAACGAGCTGTCCCGGCGCGCCACCGCGCAGGGCGTCGAGCTGGCCGAGCTGCCGATCACGCCGGAGCAGGTCGCCCGCGTCCAGGCGATGGTCGCCGCGGGCGAGCTGAACGACAAGCTGGCCCGCCAGGTGTTCGAGGGCGTCCTCGCCGGTGAGGGCGGCCCGGACGAGGTCGTCGCGGCCCGGGGGCTGAAGGTCGTCAGCGACGAGGGCGAGCTGGCCGCGGTCATCGACGAGGTGATCGCCGGGAACGCGGCGGTCGCCGACAAGGTCCGCGCGGGGAAGGTCGCCGCCGCCGGGGCGCTCGTGGGCGCCGTCATGAAGGCCACCCGAGGCCAGGCCGACGCCGCCCGCGCCCGCGAGCTGATCCTGGAGAAGCTGGGCGCATCCTGACCGTACGCCGCCCGGCCCCGCACACCCCGAGGCCGGGCGGCGCCCCGCCCTTTCCAGCACCGTCCCCCGGCCCCGAACCGTAAGCTGAACCCGCTGGTTACAGGCACGATCTCGAGGGGCCATGGCGAGGACCGCACTACCGGAGGATCACTGGTCGCTGGGTATTCGGCCCCAGCCCCAGCCCTTGACCGCGGAGGAGTACGAAGCGCTTCCCGAGGACATCTCGAGGGTGATCGAGGTCGTGGACGGCATGGTCGTCTTCTGCGCCTCGCCGACGCCTGAGCATCAGACGGCGGTGCGGCGGCTCACCAACCTCATCGAGCGGTGGACGCGCTCGGCGACGCGCGCCGGACACGGTTGCCTCGACGTCGACAGCGTTCTCGACCTGCGGCTGCGCGACGTTCCGTTGCTGAACAGGCGGCCGGATGTTGTCCTTTACCGGTGTCTTGATCGGAGCACAGGAGAACGGCTGCGCGCGGAACACGTCCTGTTGGTCGTGGAGGTCGTCTCGCCGGGGTCCGAGACCGCGGATACCGCGGACAAGGCCAGTGAGTATGCGAAGGCCGGCATTCCGCACTACTGGGACGGCACGGGCGTGTCCACGATCGAGCGCTACAAGCTGGACCCGGCCGCGATGCTCTACAAGCACCTGGGCACCTTGATGAAGGACGAGGACGGTGGGCCGCCCGAGATCACCAATCCGATCTCGATGACCATCGAGTGGGGCGAGCTGGAGTACTGAGCCGCTCGGGCGTTCGGGTCAGGGGGCGGGGAGGACGATGATGCGGTCGTCGTCCGGGGCCGGGGCGCCGCGGCCGTCGCGGTTGCTAGTGGTGATCCAGAGGGAGCCGTCCGGGGCGCGGACGACCGTGCGGAGCCGGCCGTAGGCGCCGGTGAGCCTGGCGGCGGGACGGCCGAGGGCGCCGCCGGTCAGCGGGATCCGCCACAGCCGCTCGCCGCGCAGCGCCGCGGCCCAGAGGGCGTCCCCCGCGAAGGCGAGGCCGGACGGGGACGCCTCGCCGGTCGGCCAGGTGATGAGCGGATCGGTGAGCCCCGGGCGGCGGCCGCGGCCCTCGACGAGGGGCCAACCGTAGTTGGCTCCTTTCACAATCCGGTTGATTTCGTCGACATCGTCTTGTCCGAATTCGGTGGCGAAGAGTTGCCCCTCGTCGTCCCAGGCGAGGCCCTGGACGTTGCGGTGCCCGTACGACCAGACCCGGTCGCCGAACGGGTTGCCGGGGGCGGGGGCGCCGGTGGGGGTGACGCGCAGGATCTTGCCCGCGAGGGACTTCCTGTCCTGGGCGAGGTCGCGGTCGCCGGTCTCGCCGGTCGTGATGTACAGCATCCCGTCGGGGCCGAAGGCCAGCCGTCCGCCGTCGTGGTTGGAGCCCTTGGGGATGCCCGTGACGATCGGCGTGAGGGCGCCGAGACGTCCGTCGTAGCGGGCCCGGGCGACGCGGTTGCCGTCGCCCGCGGTGAAGTACAGGTAGATCAGGTGGTCGCGGGCGTGACCTGGGGAGACGGCGACGCCGAGCAGGCCGCCCTCGCCCTCGGGACGGACGCCGGGGACCGTGCCGGCGACCGTGGTGCGGCCCGCCGGGGTGACGCGCAGGAGCCGCGCGGTGGCGCGTTCGGTCACGAGGGCGTCGCCGCCGGGCAGGAACGCCAGCCCCCACGGCACCTTCAGATGGGCGACCAGGACGCGGGGCGACCCCGGCCGGGCCGGGGCGCTCCCGCCGCCGGAAGCGCCCGGCGGGGGACCGGGCGAGCGCTCCCCACCGGGCGTGGACGACGAGCAGGCCGCCGCGAGCAGGACGGCCGCGAGGACGAGCGGCGTGCGCATGAGGTCTCCTCCCGGATCCAGGATGACAGGAGACGGACGTCACAGGCCCGGCGGACGTGAAAACGGTCACGCAGCGTGATGCAGGTCAGGGGCGTCGAGGGGGTTTCGGACGTTCCTGGCGGCGGGGTGACACGGCCGTTCGTCGCCGGGAGGACGCCCAGCCTCAATCGCTCCGTGACCTACGGAACGTACATTGAGCGACACGGTGATCCCGCACTGCAGCAACGTCGCTGATCTCCGGCCGGCGCAGGGGATGCGCCCGCCGTCGCCTCGCGCCGACCCTGCGCGGGGCACGTTTCATGACCTTCCGGACGTTACCCGAGCGGCCGGCGAGGTCGGCGGATCCATGTCTCCCCCGGCGCGACGTCGCGTCCGTGGAGGACCGAGCGCTCCCGGCGGGGCGGGAAGGGACACGGCGCGATGAGCGGCGAGAACGCGCGGCGCAGGCCGCCTCGGGCGCTCGCGGTCGCGATGGCCGCGGTCGTCGGCGTGCTGTACGCCACCGGCTCGCTGCTGGGCTGGGGCGGCACGGCCTTCATCGCCTGGGCAGAGGCGGCCGCCGCGGGCGCCGCCGCGGTGTCACTGCTGCTGTCGGCGCGCGTCCCCAAGGGCCCGGCGCCGGGCGAGGCGGCCGGCCCCGGCGGGTTGTGGCGCGCCTCCTGGCGCTGGTACGGCATGGCCGCGGCCTGCTGGTTCGCGGGCGCCGTCGGCAGCGCCGCCGCCGACGGCACAGGCCGCAGCGCGCTGTCGCTGTCGGTGTCGGACCTGTTCTACCTGGCCGCCGTGGCCGCGCTGGTCACGGGCCTGGTGGTGCCGATCAGGCCGCCCCGGGACGTCAGGACGTGGCTGCGCTACGCCGCCGACACCTATGTCTGCGCGGCCGCGCTGTTCGTGCTGGGCTGGGTGATCCTGTTCAGCTCGCTCTACCACCAGACGGGGGAGTCCCCGTCGGAGTTCCTCCTGGAACTGCTGTATCCCCTGATCGACGTGGTGCTCGTCTGCGGGGCGCTGCCGTTCGTCCTCGGCGCGGCGCGCGGGCACCGGCGGCTCGCCTGGATGGGCTACGGGGCGCTGGCGGCGTTCGCGGTCGCGGACGTGGTGACCACGGTCGTGCGGCTGGACGGCGTCGCGCCGGCCGACGACCCGGCCGACATCCTGCGCCTGGGCGGGCTGCTCCTGCTGCTGCTCGTCCCGTGGACGGGGCCCGCCGCGGCCGTCCCCGAGGAGGTCGACGACATCCCCGAGGGCGTCGCCGTGGCAGCGCCGGCCGCCGAGGAGGGCGGCCGGATGATCGGCCCGGGGCTCGCCCCGGCCGCGGTCGCCGCGGCGGCCGCGCTGTTCGTCGCCGGGCACTCGCTGACCGGCGCCGACGGGCTGGAGCCGGTGGTGCCGGCGGTGGCGGGCTCGGCCGCGCTGGTGCTGATCGCGCGGCTGGCGGGCCTGCTGCGCGAGAGCGACGCGCTGCGCCGCGCGGTGGCGACGGGCGAGGAGCACTTCCGGGCGCTGTCGGAGAGCATCAACGACGCGGTGCTGATCTGCGACCTGGACGCGACCGTCCAGTACGCGAGCGCGGGCGCGCTGCGGTCCTACCGGTACACGCCGGAGGAGCTGCTCGGACGTCCCCTGCATGAGATCGTCCACCCGGAGGACCTGCCGCGCGTCCAGGACGTGTTCACCGAGTTCCTGGAGGACGGGACGGGCGGCCCCGAGGACTCGCTGCGCGTGCCGTGCCGGGTGCGGGCCGCGGACGGCACCTGGCTGCCGACCGAGGCGACGATCTCCCGGTACGCGGGGACGGGCGAGGCGCCGGGGCGGCTGCTGGTGACGACCCGCGACCTGAGCGAGCAGGCGGCGCTGCAGCGGCAGGTCGCGCACCTGACCTTCCACGACGGCCTGACGGGCCTGCCGAACCGGTCCTACTTCGAGGAGCGGACCCGCGAGGTGCTGACGCGCCAGCCGCAGGGCGGCCAGGTCGCGGTGGTCTTCGTGGACCTCGACGGTTTCACGGCGGTGAACGACTCGGCGGGGCACGCCGCGGGCGACCAGGTGCTGGCGCAGGCGGCGCGGCGGCTGCGGGCCACGGTCCAGGCCGACGACACGGTGGCGCGGTGGGGCGGGGACGAGTTCTCGGTGCTGGTCCAGCTGCCGTCCGACGACCGGGAGACGCGGGCCGCGGTGGAGCTGGCCGGGCGGCTGCTGCGGGTGCTGTCGGGCGAGCCGTACCAGGTGGGCAGCCGGCACATCGTGCTGACGGCCAGCGTGGGCATCGCGTTCGCGGGCGACGAGGAGCGGCCCGCGCCGGGCGGGCCGGGCGGCGGTCCGGAGGCGGGCCGGCGGCTGCGCCGCACCGCCGCCGACCTGATCCGCAACGGCGACCTGGCGATGGCCCGCGCGAAGGAGCAGGGCGGCGGCCGGGTGGAGGTGTTCGCGCCGCACATGCACGCCGACGTCGTGCGCCGGCTCGAACTCGGCAGCGACCTGCAGCGCGCGCTCGCCGACGAGCAGTTCGCGGTGGAGTTCCAGCCGGTCGTGGACCTCGCGACGTCCCGGGTGACCGGGGTTGAGGCGCTGCTGCGCTGGTGGCGGGGGAGCGAGTCGGTGCCGCCGGAGGAGTTCATCGGCCCGGCGGAGGAGTCGGGGCTGATGATCCCGCTCGGCGGCTGGGTGCTGCGCGAGGCGTGCCGCGAGGTGGCGCGCTGGCGCGGGGACTCCTGGGACGTGGGCCTGTCGGTGAACTTCACCGCCCGGCAGATCGCGGCGCCGCGGTTCGTGGAGTCGGTCGCGGCGGCGCTGGAGGAGACGGGGCTGCCGCCGGCGGCGCTCACCCTGGAGGTGCGCGAGGAGGTGCTGGTCGAGGACGCGGGGCAGAACGTGGCGCGGCTGTCGGCGCTGCGCGACCTCGGCGTCCGGCTGGCGATCGACGACTTCGGCACCGGGTACGCCTCGCTCGCCTACCTCGGGCAGCTCCCGGTCGACATCATCAAGATCGACCCGTCGTTCGTGGCGGGCCTCGGCGTGGACGAGACGCGCACGCTGCTCACCCGGACGATCGTGCGGCTGGGCCGCGACCTCGGCATCACCGTGGTCGCCGAGGGGATCGAGCGGCCCGAGCAGCTGGAGCTGCTGCGCGAGATGGGCTGCCCGCGCGGCCAGGGGTTCCTGGTGGCGCGGCCGATGGCGGCGGGCCGGGTCGAGTCGCTGGTGCGGACGAACCTCACCGCGCAGGGCCGCCCGGGGGAGGTGCCGCTGCCCCTTCCGGGCTGATATGCTCCGCCCTCCCGTCTCATTTTCTGAGACAAAGCGTCCAGGGATTTGACCCGCGGGCCGAAGTCGGCGAAAGTGGCTGTCGTGCAGAGCACTTCCATCATTCTCGTAGTACTTGGTCGGCGCGCAGGCTGACCAAGCTTTCCGACCTGCGCGCCTCCCCTCGACCGCTTCCCGGCGGCGGGGGTTTTTTGTTGCCCGGCGAGCCAGACTCACTCCCCAAGGAAACGCAGATCATGACGACCGAACAGATGACGGGAGCCCAGGCGCTGGTCCGCGCCCTGGAGAACGTCGGCGTCGACACGGTGTTCGGCATCCCGGGCGGCGCGATCCTCCCGGCCTACGACCCGCTCTTCGACTCCGCGAAGCTGCGCCACATCCTCGTCCGGCACGAGCAGGGCGCCGGACACGCCGCGCAGGGGTACGCGATGGTCACGGGCAAGGTGGGGGTGTGCATGGCCACCAGCGGGCCGGGCGCGACCAACCTCGTCACCGCGATCTCCGACGCCTACATGGACTCGGTGCCGATCGTGGCGATCACCGGCCAGGTCACGTCCTCGCTGATCGGGACCGACGGGTTCCAGGAGGCCGACATCGTCGGCATCACGATGCCGATCACCAAGCACAACTTCCTGGTGACCAGGGCCGAGGACATCGCGCGCACGGTCGCCGAGGCGTTCCACATCGCCGGGACGGGGCGTCCTGGACCGGTCCTGGTCGACATCGCCAAGGACGCGCTCCAGGCCACCACGGCGTTCGAGTGGCCCGTCCAGCTCCAGCTCCCCGGGTACCGGCCCGTCACCCGGCCGCACTCCAAGCAGGTCAGGGAGGCGGCACGGCTGCTGTCGGCGGCCGAGCGCCCGGTGCTGTACGTCGGCGGCGGGGTGCTGAAGGCCAACGCGTCGGCCGAGCTGAAGGTGCTCGCCGAGCTGACCGGGGCGCCCGTCGTCACGACGCTGATGGCCAAGGGCGCGCTGCCCGACAGCCACCCGCTGCACATGGGCATGCCGGGCATGCACGGCGCGGTCGGCGCGGTCGGCGCGCTGCAGCGGGCCGATCTGCTCATCGCGCTCGGCGCCCGGTTCGACGACCGGGTCACCGGCAAGCTGGACGGGTTCGCCCCCGGCGCGAAGGTCGTGCACGCCGACATCGACCCCGCCGAGATCTCCAAGAACCGGCACGCCGACGTCCCGATCGTCGGGGACGCCCGCGAGGTCCTCGCGGACCTGATCGTCGCCGTGCAGAAGGAGCACGAGGCGGGCCGCAAGGGCGACTACGAGGACTGGTGGCGCCAGCTCAGGGCCTGGCGCGAGACCTACCCGCTGGGCTACGACGTCCCCGCGGACGGGTCGCTGTCCCCGCAGTACGTCATCGAGCGGATCGGCAAGGTCGTGGGCCCCGACGCGTACTACGTCGCGGGCGTCGGCCAGCACCAGATGTGGGCGGCGCAGTTCGTCAAGTACGAGCGGCCCGGCGCCTTCCTCAACTCCGGCGGCGCGGGCACGATGGGCTACGCCGTCCCGGCGGCGATGGGCGCCAAGGTCGGCGCGCCCGGCGTCCAGGTCTGGGCGATCGACGGCGACGGCTGTTTCCAGATGACCAACCAGGAGCTCGCGACCTGCGCGATCGAGGGCATCCCGGTCAAGATCGCGGTCATCAACAACGGTAACCTCGGCATGGTCCGGCAGTGGCAGACGCTGTTCTACAACGAGCGCTACTCCAACACGAACCTGCACTCGCGGCGCATCCCCGACTTCGTCAAGCTGGCCGAGGCCTACGGCTGCGTCGGGCTGCGCTGCGACCGGGCGGAGGACGTCGACGCGGTCATCGCCAAGGCGATGGAGACCAACGACGCGCCCGTCGTCATCGACTTCGTCGTCCACCAGGACGCCATGGTCTGGCCGATGGTCGCCGCCGGCACCACCAACGACGACATCAAGATCGCGCGAGACATGGCCCCCGACTGGGAGAACGGAGACTGACCCGATGAGCCTGCACACCCTCTCGGTGCTGGTGGAGAACAAGCCGGGCATCCTCGCGCGCGTCGCGGCCCTGTTCTCCCGGCGCGGCTTCAACATCGAGTCCCTCGCGGTCGGCACCACCGAGCACCCGGAGATCTCCCGGATGACGATCGTGGTGAACGTGGCCGACCTGCCGCTGGAGCAGGTCACCAAGCAGCTCAACAAGCTGGTGAACGTCCTGAAGATCGTCGAGCTCGACCCGTCGGCGTCCGTCCAGCGCGAACTGGTGCTGGTCAAGGTCCGCGCGGACGCCGAGACGCGCTCGCAGGTCCTGGAGACCGTCCAGCTCTTCCGCGCCAAGGTGGTGGACGTCGCGCCGGACGCGGTCACCATCGAGGTCACCGGCAACCGCGACAAGCTGGACGCCTTCATCCGGATCCTGGAGCCCTTCGGCATCAAGGAGCTGGTGCAGTCCGGCATGGTGGCCGTCGGCCGCGGCGCCCGCTCCATCACCGACCGCTCGCTGCGGGCCATCGAGCGCAGCGCGTGATCCGTCCCGTCATCCACGAAAACACTGAAAGGCAGCAGCACTGTGGCTGAGATGTTCTACGACGACGCCGCCGACCTGAGCGTCATCCAGGGCCGGCACGTGGCGGTCATCGGCTACGGCAGCCAGGGGCACGCGCACGCGCTCTCCCTGCGCGACTCCGGGGTCGACGTGCGGGTCGGGCTCCGCGAGGGCTCGGCCAGCCGCGAGAAGGCGGAGGCCGAGGGGCTGCGCGTGCTGACCCCCGCCGAGGCGGCCGAGGAGGCCGACCTCGTCATGCTGCTGGCGCCCGACCACCACCACCGGGAGATCTTCGAGAAGGACATCCGGCCGGCGCTGGTCCCGGGCGACGCCCTGTTCTTCGGGCACGGCTTCAGCATCCGCTACGACCTCGTCCAGCCCCCGGAGGGCGTGGACGTGGCCATGGTCGCGCCGAAGGGCCCGGGGCACCTCGTGCGCCGCCAGTTCGTCGCGGGCCGCGGCGTCCCGGTGATCGTGGCGGTCGAGAAGGACCCGTCCGGCGGTGCCTGGCCGCTGGCGCTGTCCTACGCCAAGGCCATCGGCGGGCTGCGCGCGGGCGGCATCAGGACCACCTTCACCGAGGAGACCGAGACCGACCTGTTCGGTGAGCAGGCCGTGCTGTGCGGCGGCGCGTCCGAGCTGGTCAAGACCGGTTTCGAGGTGCTGACCGAGGCCGGCTACCAGCCGGAGGTCGCCTACTTCGAGGTGCTGCACGAGCTGAAGCTGATCGTCGACCTCATGTACGAGGGCGGCGTCTCCACGATGTACTGGTCGGTGTCGGACAACGCCGAGTACGGCGGCTACAGCCGCGGCCCGCGCGTGATCACGCCGGAGACCAAGGCCGCGATGAAGAAGATCCTCAGTGAGATCCAGTCCGGCGAGTACGCCAAGGAGCTGGTGGCGGAGTTCGAGGGCGGCCAGACGCAGTTCCGCAAGTACCGCGAGCAGCTGGCCGGGCACCCGATCGAGAAGACGGGCGCCGAGCTGCGCCCGATGATGAGCTGGCTCAAGGACTGAGCCCGCGCCGTCCCGGCCGGGGTCCGGCCGGGACGCGATACGCGTGACGGGCCGCCGGGGGAGACCTCCCGGCGGCCCGTGCCGTCGCGGTGCGCGGCGGGCGCCGGTCAGCCGCCGGTGAGGCGGCGGCGGATCCGCGCGAGCAGCGGGGCGCCGCCCGTGCCCGTCTTGACCAGCAGGGCCAGGTGGCCGCCCTTGGTGAAGTAGACGGTCGTCTCCCTCGCCGTGCCCTGCTTCGCCGAGCCGGTCGTCCGCCGCTGCGGTGCGGTCCTGAACCGCGCCGGCCGCCGGGAGCCGAACCTCGCCTCCCGCCGGACGCCGAGCGCCGTGGCCGCCACGTGCACGTCCCAGCGGCCCGGCTCGACCCCGGAGACGTCGGCGACCAGCTCGAAGGCCCCGGGGCTCTCGGGGCCCTGGTCGCGCGGCCCGGCCGGGAAGCAGTGCTCCTGGCCCGACACGCGCTCGCGCAGGACGATGTCCACGGCCGTCCGGTCGGTGTCGACGCGCTGGAGCGCCGCCGTCCCGCGGATCCGCAGCCGCCCGCCCTGCCAGCCGGCGGCCTCCAGCCGGTGGTCGACGCCGACCTCGGTGGTGATGTCGGCGTCCTGCCGGGGGACGCCGCGCAGGTAGGGGTACAGCGCGTAGATCCGGCCGCCGACCACGACGGCGCCCGCCGGGCTGCCCTCGGCCTCGTCGCGGATCAGCCGTTCGAGCTCGGCGTCCAGCCCGTTCTGGATGCAGAACGCGCGGAGCCGGACGGAGGCGGGCAGCGCCGCCCGCGCGGCGTCGCTGAGCCCCTCCTCGCCGAGGACCCGGCGTGTGCCCTCGACCAGCCGCTCCCGCTGGAGGTGGTCGAGGTCGAGGTAGCGGTGGTCGTACACGCGCAGGACGTCGCGCAGGACACTGATCGTGCTGTCCGAGGTCACGGATCCCTCCCCCGTCGGTCCGCCCCGGTGGCCGGGCCACCGGTTACGTTAGGGGCCCGGTCGATCTCGCACGGTGAAAACGGCCGGAGCCTGTCCTCGCGGATGCATACTCGGTATTGCCAAACCATACGCGGTATGCATACTTAGTAGGTATGTCGATCCGCCATGGCCTGCTGGCCCTGCTGTCGCAGGGGCCCCGCTACGGCTACCAACTGCGCGCCGAGTTCGAGTCGTCCACCGGCGCCACCTGGCCCCTCAACATCGGGCAGGTGTACTCCACGCTCTCCCGCCTCGAACGCGACGAGCTGGTCACCCGCGTCGGGGCCGACGAGGAGGGCCGGTTCGTCTACCGGATCACCCCGCCGGGCGAGGCGGACCTGCGGCGCTGGTTCGCCACCCCGGTCGCGCGCGGCGACCGTCCCCGCGACGAGCTGGCGATCAAGCTCGCGATGGCCGTCACGACGCCCGGCGTGGACGTCCGGCAGGTGGTGCAGGCCCAGCGCACCGCGACCCTGCGCACCCTGCAGGACCTCACCCGGCTCAAGGCCGACGCGCCCGCCGTCCCCGCGGACCAGGGGGACCGCGCCTGGCGGCTGGTGCTGGAGTCCATGATCTTCCAGTCGGAGGCGGAGGTGCGCTGGCTGGACCACTGCGAGTCCTACGTCGCCCGGGTGCCCCCGCCCCCGCCCGCGGGCGCGCCGCCGGCGGGGACCCCCGCCGAGGCCCCGGTGCGAGAAGGGGAAGCGCGCCGATGAGCGTCCTCGCCCTGCACGCCGTCTCCCGCGACCACGGAGCGGGCGCCGGCCTCGTCCACGCCCTGAGCGAGGTGAACCTCACCGTCGCCGCCGGCGAGTTCGTCGCCGTGATGGGCCCCTCCGGGTCGGGCAAGTCGACCCTGCTCGCGCTGGCCGGGGGCCTGGACACCCCCACGTCCGGGCAGGTCGTCGTGGAGGGCGCCGACCTCGGCGCGCTCGGCGGCGCCGGGCGGTCGGCGCTGCGCCGCCGCAGCCTCGGCTACGTCTTCCAGGACCTCAACCTCATCCCGTGCCTCACCGCGGCCGAGAACGTCATGCTGCCGCGCGAGCTGGACGGGGCCCGCGCCCGGCGGGCCCGCGGGGAGGCGCACAACGCCCTGCGGGAGGTGGGGATCGCGGACCTGGCCGACCGGTACCCGGACGAGATGTCCGGCGGCCAGCAGCAGCGGGTGGCGATCGCCCGCGCCCTGGTCGGCGACCGGCGGCTCCTGCTCGCCGACGAGCCGACCGGCGCCCTCGACAGCCACACCGGCGAGGACGTCATGCGCGTCCTGCGCGGCCGCTGCGACGCGGGCGCCGCCTGCCTGATGGTCACGCACGAGTCGCGGCACGCCGCCTGGGCCGACCGGGTCGTGTTCCTGCGCGACGGCCGCGTCGTGGACGCCACGCCCGGCCGTCCCGGGCCCGAGACGCTGCTCGAGGACGCGCGGTGAGCGGCTATGGAGCCGCGCTGCGGATCGCGCGCCGGGACGCGCTGCGCGCCCGGGGCCGCACCGCGCTGGTGATGTGCATGATCGGCCTGCCGGTCATGGTGATCGTCGCGCTGTCGGTCGTCGCCCGGACGGCGGAGTGGTCGCCGCGCGAGGAGGCGCCCTACCGGCTCGGCACCGCCGACGCCCGGCTCACCGGCACCGGGCACGACCGGACGAGCCAGGCGGCCGACGACGACATCGGGATGGCCGGCCCGGAGGACGACCGCCCGTGGAGCACCGAGGAGATCAGGGCGCGCGTCGTCGCCAAGTACGGACCGCGGGCGCGCGTGCTGCCCCTCGGCGCGGAGATGTCGCTGCCGCTGCGGACCCCGCACGGCCAGGTGCGGGCCGAGCTCACCGAGCTCGACGTCCGCGACCCGCTGGCCCGCGGCCTGTTCAAGATCACCGAGGGTCGTGCCCCCGCCTCGCCCGACGAGATCGCGCTGGCGCCCTCGTTCGGGTCCAAGGGCTATCCCGTGGGCTCCTGGGCCGAGGTCGACGCCGCCGGAACCAAGAGGCGCGTGGTCGGCCACGTGCGCTCCGCGCGCCACCCGGACGCCCGGGTCGCGCTGGCCCTGCCCGGATCGGTCCCGGGCCTGCGGCCGCCCCGCCCGCAGTGGCTCGTCGACGCGGGCCGCGAGGTCACCTGGGCCGACGTCACCGACTTCAACTCGACGGGGATCACCGTTCTCTCGCGGGCCGTGGTGGACGACCCGCCGGCCGAGAGCGAGCGGGCGTTCGCCGGAGATTCCGGGACGGTCTCCGACGCGCCGCTCGTCGCCCTGATCGCCGCGATGGTCGTGCTGGAGGTCGTCCTGCTCGCCGGGCCCGCGTTCGCGGTCGGCGTCCGGCGGCAGCGGCGCATGCTCGCGCTGGTCGCGGCCGCGGGCGGCGAACCCCGGCAGCTGCGCGCCGTGGTCCTGGCGGGCGGCCTGGT
>NZ_CAACVB010000063.1 GCF_900659635.1 Actinomadura roseirufa
CACCGCCCCGGCCGGGCGGCACGCCGCGCCCGCGCCCGCCGGCGCCCCGGCCGAGCAGCTCGCCCTGCGCGGCCGGACCGAGAAGATGTCGCGCATCCGGCAGACGATCGCCCGGCGCATGGTGGAGTCGCTCCAGGTCTCCGCGCAGCTCACCACCGTGGTCGAGGTGGACATCACCAAGATCGCCCGGCTGCGGGACCGCGCCAAGGCCGACTTCCAGTCCCGCGAGGGCGTGAAGCTGTCCTTCCTGCCGTTCTTCGCGCTGGCGACCATCGAGGCGCTCAAGGCGCACCCGAAGGTCAACGCCGTCATCGACAGCGAGAGCAACGAGGTCACCTACCACGACGTCGAGAACCTCGGCATCGCGGTGGACGTGCCCGAGCGGGGCCTGATGGTCCCGGTCGTGCACAACGCCGGCCAGCTGAACCTGGGCGGCCTCGCCCAGCGCATCGCCGACCTCGCCGAGCGCACCCGCACCAACAAGGTGAGCCCGGACGAGCTGTCCGGCGGCACGTTCACGCTGACCAACACCGGCAGCCGCGGCGCGCTGTTCGACACCCCGATCCTCAACCAGCCGCAGGTCGGCATGCTCGGCACCGGCGCCGTCGTCAAGCGCCCCGCCGTCATCGACGACCCCGAGCTGGGCGAGGTCATCGCCGTCCGGTCCATGGTCTACCTGGCCCTGACCTACGACCACCGCCTGATCGACGGCGCCGACGCCGCGCGCTTCCTCGGCACGATCAAGCACCGCCTGGAGGAGGGCAACTTCGAGGCCGACCTCGGTCTCTGACCCGCCGGCACGGCCCCGCGACCCCGCCGCCCGTCCCCGGGCGGCGGGGCTTCGCGCTCCGGGGAAACCCGGGACGCCGCGCGAGAGCGGGCGAACCGGGGCCCTCCCCGCCTAGGCTGTGGGCATGAGGGTGACCGTGACGGGATCGACGGGCCTCATCGGCTCCGCGCTCGTGAAATCGCTGCGCGCGGACGGGCACGACGTCGTCCGCCTGGTCCGCCGGGAGCCGGCCGCCTCCGACGAGGCGCGCTGGTCGCCCGCCGACGGCTGCGTCGAGGTCGCCGCCGTCGACGGCGCCGACGCCGTGGTGCACCTGGCGGGCGCCGGAGTGGGCGACCGGCCCTGGACGAAGTCCTACAAGCGGCGCATCAGGGAGAGCCGGCTCAGCGGCACCCGGACGCTCTCCGAGGCGATCGCCGCGGCCCCGCGGCGCCCGCCGGTGCTGGTGTGCGGGTCGGCGATCGGCTTCTACGGCGACACCGGCGACGACGAGGTCGACGAGAAGGCCGCGATGGGCCGCGGGTTCCTCGCCGAGCTCGTCCGCGACTGGGAGGCCGCCGCGCGGTCCGCGCGGGAGGCCGGCGTCCGGGTCGTCCACCCGCGGACGGGCGTGGTCCTGGCGCGCGGCGGCGGGATCCTCGGCCGCACGCTGCCGCTGTTCCGGCTCGGACTCGGCGGCAGGCTCGGCGACGGCCGGCAGTGGACGAGCTGGATCTCGCTGCCCGACCAGATCGCCGCGCTGCGCTTCCTCATCGACGGCGCCCTGGACGGCCCCGTCAACCTCACCGCGCCCTCCCCCGTGACCAACGAGGACCTCACCCGGGCCCTCGGCGCCGCCCTGCGCCGCCCGACGCCGCTCACCGTCCCGCGGTTCGCGCTGCGGACGGCGCTGCTCGGGTTCGCCGACGAGGGGCCCCTGGTCAGCCAGCGCGTCCTGCCGCGGCGGCTGGAGGAGGCCGGGTTCCGGTTCGCGCACCCCGAGCTGACCGCGGCCCTCGAAGCCGTCCTGTGAGCCCCAAGAAACCACAAAGTCCGCCGCGTTCCCGATCGGTGGCCATACGGTGACAATGAGACATCCTGGCCCCGGAGGAGGGTGATTTGAGCACCGACGGACAGCCGCACATCCTCGCCATCGGCGGTGGCACGTTCGTTCCCGACGGCCGCGAGGGACTCGACCCGAGCCCCCTGCTGCGCTACGCGCTCGACCTGACCGGCCAGGACCGGCCGCGGATCTGCTTCCTCGCCACGGCGGTGGGCGACAACGACCGGAACGTCGCGCGCCTGTACGAGGGGTTCGCCAAGCTGGACGCCGAGGTGAGCCACCTCGCCCTGTTCCCCATGCCGAACATGCCCGACATGCGGACCCACCTGCTCACCCAGGATCTCATCTACGTCTCCGGCGGGAGCGTCGCCAACCTCCTGGCCCTGTGGCGCCTCCACGGCCTCGACGAGATCATGCGCGAGGCCTGGCGGGAGGGCGTCGTCCTGTCCGGGCAGAGCGCGGGCGCGCTGTGCTGGCACGTGGGCGGCAACACCGACTCCTACGGCCCGCAGCTCAGGCCGCTCACCGACGGCCTGGGGCTGCTGCCGTACTCGTGCGGCGTGCACTACGACAGCGACCCCCAGCGCAGGCCGCTGCTCCAGCAGCTCGTCGGCGAGGGCACCCTCCCGGGCGGCTACGCGGCCGACGAGGCCGTGGGCCTGCACTACGTCGGAACCGAGTTCGTCCAAGCGGTCTCCTACCGGCAGGAGGCCGGCGCCTACCGCGTCGAACCCGACGGGCCCGGCACCGCCAAGGAGTCCCGCCTCGATCCCAGGCTCCTCGCGGCCCTGTAGACCACCCGGCCGCCGCCTAGACCACTCGGCGCGCCGTCGCGGCACGCATGGGCGCCGTCGCGGCGCACCGAGCGGTGCGGGGGCCGCCGCGTCCGGACTCGCGCGGGGCCGTGGGCAGTGCGACTCCGCCCGTGTGGAGGGGAGACGACCGGCCCGGTCCGGCTCACCGCCGCTCGGCCCGTGCCATGCGCTCCCGGCGAGCCCGGGGGCGTCCACGGCACGGCCGTCGCGCCGCCCCGGACGCGAGGCCGCCGCACGCAGGCCGGCGGCCGCCCTGTCAGCGGCCACGGGCGGGACATAAGCTTGCGGTCGTGAGCGAAGTAGACGTACGTGAGGCGCCCCGGACCACCGCCGACCAGGCCGGGGCGTCCCCGCCGGGCCTTGGCGGCGCGCGGCTGGTGGTCGTGCACGCCGGGTTCGGCGCCGCCGCCGTCCCCTACGAGGACGGCCTCGACCTGCAGCGGCGCACCCACGCGCTGCGCGCCGACGACCACGTCCACGACACCGTCCTGCTGCTGGAGCACCAGCCGGTGTACACCGCGGGCAAGCGCACCGAGCCGCTCGACCGGCCGCTCGGCGATCCGGGCGCCCCCGTGGTCGACGTGGACCGCGGCGGCAAGATCACCTGGCATGGGCCGGGGCAGCTCACCGGCTACCCCATCGTCCGGCTGCCCGACCCGGTCGACGTGATCGGCTACGTCCGGCTGCTCGAGCGGATGATGATGGGCGTCTGCGCCGAGTTCGGCCTGGAGACCGTCACCGTCGAGGGCCGCAGCGGCCTGTGGGTGCGCGGCACCCCCGACCGCAAGGTCGGCTCCATCGGGATCCGCGTGTCGCGGGGCGTGACCATGCACGGCTTCCAGCTCAACTGCGACAACGACATGTCGTGGTTCGACCGGATCGTCGCGTGCGGGATCCGGGACGCGGGCTCCACCAGCCTCAGCGCCGAGCTCGGCCGCCAGGTCACGGTCGCCGAGGTCACCCCCGTCGTCGAACGCCACCTCGGCGAGGTCCTGGGCGCCGCGGAGACGCTGCACCGCACCACCGCCCAGCTCCTCGCCTGAGTCACCCGTCCGACGACGTCCCACCCGTCCCGGGCCGCGCGTAGGCCGGCCCGGAACCGGGGCGCGGGCCGGTGCGCCCGCCCCCGGTTCCGGGGCACGGGAACCGCACCGGTCCGCGCGGACGGCGGCGCGCGGCGCTCAGTTCCCCGGCGCCATGACCTTGAAGATCGCCTGTCCCTCGGTGGCCGCCGCCGTGAAAAAGGCCGTCAGGGCCTCGTAGACGGGCCTGAGGTCGCGCTCGCGGGCGTCATCGTCGAGGCCCGCGGCGTCCTGCACGCCCGCCTTCACCATCGCCGCCGGGTCGTACCGGTCGATGAGGCTGCCGAACGGCGTCGAGGCGAGATGGTCGGCGGCGACCTTCACCCGCTCCGGCGCCAGGTAGATGACGTCCATGCCGAGCTCGTCCGCGCCGTCCTCGGTCAGCAGCCGGCCGCCGCACACCGCGTCGGCCTCCGGGTGCCGGCCCTCCCACGGGTCGCCGGTGACGAGATAGTGCATGATCTGCCAGGCCCCGCCCAGCTCGAACACCCCGGCCCCGCCCCGGCTGCGCCAGTCGGGCCGGCCGAAGAGGTGGTGGGCGGTCCGGCCGGGATCCGGCTCTCCCTCCAGCACCGGTGGCACCCTGAGGTACGACATTGCCAGACCCACTGCGGCCCTCCTGCTGACGCTGTTGCGTGACGACAGGGAGTCACCCTAGAGAGATCCACTGGCGGCAACGGCGGAAACACGCGAATCGGCAAGGCGAAAGCGGTTCTCGTCACGCATTCGATATCGCTCCGAGACGCCTTCGAGCCCGCCGGGCGGCCGGTGTGCCGCCACCGCCGTCCGGCACGTACCCTGAAACGGTGACGACGGTGACACCTGAGGGGCGCAAGCTCCTGCGCATCGAGGCCCGCAACAGCCAGACCCCGATCGAGCGCAAGCCCGAGTGGATCAAAACGCGGCTGAAGATGGGCCCGCAGTACAAGGAGCTCGTCGGACTGGTGAAGTCCGAGGGGCTGCACACGGTGTGCCAGGAGGCCGGCTGCCCCAACATCTTCGAATGCTGGGAGGACCGCGAGGCCACCTTCCTCATCGGGGGCGACCAGTGCACCCGCCGGTGCGACTTCTGCCAGATCGACACCGGCAAGCCCGCCGCGCTCGACCGGGACGAGCCGCGCCGCGTCGCCGAGTCCGTCGCCACCATGGGCCTGAAGTACGCGACGGTCACCGGGGTCGCGCGCGACGACCTCGAGGACGGCGGCGCCTGGCTGTACGCCGAGACCGTCCGGCAGATCCACGCGGCCGTCCCCGGCTGCGGCGTCGAGCTGCTGATCCCCGACTTCAACGCCGACGCCGGCCAGCTGGCCGAGGTGTTCTCGTCCCGCCCCGAGGTGCTGGCCCACAACCTGGAGACCGTGCCGCGGATCTTCCGGCGGATCCGGCCCGGCTTCCGCTACGAGCGGTCCCTGGAGGTCATCACCAGCGCCCGCGCGGACGGCCTGGTCACCAAGTCCAACCTGATCCTCGGCATGGGCGAGACCCGCGAGGAGGTCTCCGAGGCGCTGCGCGACCTGCACGCGGCGGGCTGCGAGCTCATCACGATCACCCAGTACCTGCGGCCGAGCAAGCGGCACCACCCGGTGGAGCGGTGGGTCAAGCCCGAGGAGTTCGTCGAGCTGGCCGCCGAGGCGGAGGAGATCGGCTTCGCGGGCGTCATGTCGGGGCCGCTGGTGCGCTCCAGCTACCGCGCCGGGCGCCTCTACAAGCAGGCGATCGAGGCCCGGGAGGCGTGAGCCCGGCCGTCCCCGGGAGCGCCGCCCGGACGCCCCGAGGGGCCGCCGCCGCGGCGGCTCCCCGGGTCGGGGGCGCGTCCCGGCGCGACTATCCTTGATTTCATGTCGAAACAGCCCACGGACGGGGCCCAGGAGCGTCCGGGCCGCCTCAAGCAGATCCGCATGGTCGCCCAGGTGCTCCGGCAGGCCGACCCGAAGGCCCTCCCGATCGTCGCCGCCGCCGCGATCGGCACCCTGGTCGTCGTCATCCTCATCGGGCTGCTCATCGGCCAGCTGTGGTTCTTCATCCCGCTCGGCGTCCTCGCCGCGCTCGCCGTCGGCATGATCGTCTTCGGTCAGCTCGCGCAGCGCGCCCAGTACCGGGTCATCGCCGGGCAGCCCGGCGCCGCCGCCGCGATCCTGAAGAACATGCGCGGCGGCTGGACCGTCACCGAGGCGGTCAGCGGCAACCGCAACCTGGACATGGTGCACCGCGCCGTCGGCCGTCCGGGCGTGGTGCTGGTCTCGGAGGGGCCGCGCAACCGGGTCGGCCCGCTGCTCGGCGCCGAGAAGAAGCGGATCTCCCGCGCCGCCCAGCAGGTCCCGATCTACGACGTGCAGGTCGGCGACGACGAGGGCCAGGTCTCCGTCGACAAGCTGCAGCGGCACCTGATGAAGCTGCCCCGCAACCTCACCAAGGCCCAGGTGTCGGAGCTGAACGACCGCCTCCAGGCGCTGCCCCGCTCCATGCAGATGCCGAAGGGCCCGATGCCGAAGGGCGCGAAGATGCCCAAGGGCCCCAAGCCGAAGATGCGCTGAGAGGGCGCCCCCCGGGGCGCCCTTCCGGTCTACAGGTTGACGACCGCCGTGTTGGACGCGCGGTCGTGCATGCCCCGGTAGTCACGGTCCCACAGCAGCGCCGGGACGACCACGAGCAGCAGCAGCGTCCGGGCCAGCGCCCACGCCAGGCCCACGGGCCGCCCGTCCAGCCGCACGACCCGCAGGCCGCACAGCCGCTTGCCGAGCGTCGTTCCCGCCAGCGCGATCAGCAGCCACGCCTGGATCCCGAAGATGACGAGCGTCCACAGGCTGCGCTGCGCCGAGGACCAGTCGAAGGCGCGCGCCAGCAGGCTCGCCACCAGCATCGACAGCCCCCAGTCGACGAACAGGGCCACGAGCCGGCGGCCGTACCCCGCGATGGCGCCGCGCCCGCTCCGCGGAAACCCGAACCGCTCCCCCGGCCGTCCGAGGTCGGCCCCGGCCGCACGCGCCCCGCCGAGCCACGTCTGCGTCCACCGCGGACCGGCGGACTGCCCCTTGCCACTGCTCATGGCCCCACGCTATCCGGTCCCCCGGTGGGCTCCGCCGCGGCCCGACCCCTGCGCATGTGAGCTGTAACACAGCCGAAACACCCGGGACACGGCCGGGAAACGGTGCCCTCCTAGCGTGCGAAGATCCGAGGAGCGCCCCCAGAGGAGGCCGGATGTTCAGCAGCGCCGAAGAGGTCCTGGGCTACATCAGGGACGAGGAAGTCCGATTCGTCGACTGCCGGTTCGTGGACCTGCCGGGCAAGATGCAGCACTTCACGTTCCCCGTGGAGAACTTCGGTGAGGGCGTCTTCACCGACGGCCTGATGTTCGACGGCTCCTCCGTCCGGGGCTTCCAGGAGATCCACGAGTCGGACATGCTCCTGCTTCCCGACCCGGCCACCGCGGTCCTCGACCCGTTCCGGCAGCACAAGACCCTGATCCTGAACTTCTTCGTCCACGACCCGCTGACCGGCGAGCCCTACAGCCGCGACCCCCGCAACGTCGCCAAGAAGGCGCAGGACTACCTGCGCGGCACCGGCATCGCCGACACCGCCTACTGCGGGCCCGAGGCCGAGTTCTACATCTTCGACGACGTCCGCTTCGAGACCAAGCCGAACGCCGGCTACTACTTCCTCGACTCCATCGAGGGCGCGTGGAACACGGGCCGCGAGGAGCCCGGCGGCAACCTCGGCGCGAAGCCCCCCTACAAGGGCGGCTACTTCCCCGTCCCGCCGATGGACCACTACACCGACCTGCGCTCGGAGATGGTCTCCCAGCTCATCTCCTCCGGCATCGCCGTCGAGATGCAGCACCACGAGGTCGGCACCGCGGGCCAGGCGGAGATCGACTTCCGCTTCGACACCCTGCTGAAGACCGCCGACAACCTGATGCTCTACAAGTACATCGTCAAGAGCGTCGCCCGCGCCGCCGGCAAGAGCGTCACCTTCATGCCCAAGCCGATCTTCGGCGACAACGGCTCCGGCATGCACGTCCACCAGTCCCTCTGGAAGGACGGCTCGCCGCTGTTCTACGACGAGGTCGGCTACGCGGGCCTGTCCGACAGCGCCCGCTATTACATCGGCGGCCTGCTCCGGCACGCCCCGTCCCTGCTGGCCTTCACGAACCCGACGGTGAACTCCTACCACCGTCTCGTCCCGGGCTTCGAGGCCCCGGTGAACCTGGTCTACTCCCAGCGCAACCGGTCCGCCTGCATCCGCGTCCCGATCACCGGCTCGAACCCCAAGGCCAAGCGCATCGAGTTCCGCGTGCCCGACCCGTCCTGCAACCCCTACCTGGCCTTCTCCGCCATGCTGATGGCCGGGCTGGACGGCATCAAGAACAAGATCGAGCCCGCCGAGCCGATCGACAAGGACCTCTACGAACTCCCGCCCGAGGAGGCCCGCGCCATCCCGCAGGTCCCCGGCTCCCTCCCCGCGGTCCTGGCCTCCCTGGAGGCCGACCACGACTACCTCCTCGAAGGCGGCGTCTTCACCCCGGACCTCATCGAGACCTACATCGCGATGAAGAACGAGTTCGAGATCGACCCCATCCGCCTCCGCCCCCACCCCCACGAGTTCGAGCTGTACTACGACATCTAGACCATGCTTATTTGGGCGGGAAACCCAACCGCCCGAACGGCCCTGTTCTCCCGCGAGAGAGAACAGGGCCGTTCCTGCATGCAGAGCCCTCGTAGGGACGATGAGGACAGGAGGCGGAGTACCTCGTTGGCGTCGGCCATCTGGTCGGTGCGAACCCTCGTAGGGATGAGGTGGACGCGACACCCAAGCAGGTCGCCGGGTGCACCTGTGAGTCGCGAACCCTCGCAGGGTTGACGAGGACCCCAGGGTAATGCCGCAGGTGGTCCACAGCTTGAGGCCGTTGCTGCGGGTCGATTCTTCAACGACCCTCCGGTCGTGCAGAAGACCCGGGGGTCCCAATGAAGACGTCCACTAGGGCGACGGCGTCCTCAGGACGTGGTAGCCGGCTGCCGGGACCTCGGGCACGCCTTTGACCCGAGGTCCCGGTGTCAGGGGGCGGCGGCCCCAGCGCCCTGCGCAGGACTCTCGGGGCCGCGGTGTTCACGGGGCGAGTTCCTCGCCGATGGCCTTGGCGGCCGCTGGCGCGTCCGGGCCGAGGTAGGGGCCACGCCCGTCCGGCCCGTACCAGGCGTACGCGCCCTGCTCGGAGTCCCACAGGACGTACAGGGCACCCTCACCACGGCACAGCAGGTAGAGGATCCGCGACCCGCTGGGACGGATCGCCGCGATGTGCGGAAAGCGCCGCTGAACCAGTGCGGCCAGCTCGTCAAGGCGCTCGTAGGCGTCGCTCATGTCGCCACCCGCTCGGCCGCGTTCCGCCACGACTCGTCCACCCATGGCGGGACGAACACCTCGCGCGCTTCACCACGCGGCGTCCGGCACCGCCACCACCCGCCGCCGAGATCGAAGAGCATCCTACGGATGTCACGAGTCTGCGGGTCGACGAGAAAGAAGACGCTACCGACGCCCTCGACATCGAGACGCCGGACCGGTGAAGCGGACGCGGAGGGCTCTGCCGCCTTACCCGTCCCCCCGCGCCCACGCTCGAACTCACTCACCGGCGCCGCTCCCGGACGTCACCGCACGAAGCGTCGTCGCGACCGCCAGGGCCGCGTCGACGATGTGGTTCGCCTCGGCGATCGGCTCGCCCCAACTCGTCCAGAACCACAACCGGCCGCCGTCGTCCCCGCGCGGCATGCACGTGACCGTGTCCGCAAGCCGCGGCACGTCGTCACAGCACCCCGACGCCTCCGGGTTGATCACAATCAGCTTGCGCCGCTGAAAAGTCGTCTCCAGCCCGTAGGCGTGAAGGCGGGACATCAGCGCACCGAGCCGCGCGTAAGCGTCCGGGTGCTCGGGCTCCGGACGCTCGTCGGACTGCCGCGCCGTGGTCTTCATGGCGTCTCCTGCGATGCACAGTAGCGATTCGGTCACCTTCAGTGAAGCTGTGGCGGCTGCCGCACCGACAGAGGAAGACTGGCAAGGGCTGGAAAGACGGTGAGGGCATGTCTTCCCCCTCAGGCGAGAGGTGCATCGCAGTGTCCACCGCCGACGATCAGACGAACAGGAAAACGATCGGCGCACGCCTGCGCAGGCTGCGCGAGGAACCACGAGACCGCCATGGACGCGCGAGGTACTCGCGAGAGAAGTGGGCGTTGATGCTGCGGTCCGCCGCCGGCCCATGTGCTGCGGAACTCCCGGCGGTTACGAGCCTTAGCAAGATGGTCCAGCAGTGGGAGCGCGGCGACCACATCCCTGGTGTGATCTACCGTCCGCTGTACGCCCGCGTTACCGGCCTGCCTGAGCTGGAGCTGTTCGGCGCTCCGCTGCCTCCCGGCCCCCGGTCCCGTCCCGACCCCGGATATGCGCGTCTGCGGCGGGGCGTGGACGAGACGCTGACCATCGGGGCGATGCCACCGGCGGCGTTGGACGATTGGGAATCGTCCGTCCTCCGGCATGCCGAGGCCACACGAGACCGGCCCGCCATCGCGTTGATGCACGATCTGGCGGCCGACCTGGCCGAGCTGAGTCACGCGCTGAAGCGCCAGCGTTCGGCGGGCACGGTGGTGCACCTGACACGGACGGTGGCGCAGATGGCGGGTCTGATGTGCCTGACGCTGATCAAGCTGGACGACCGGACCGCGTTCCGGCAGTGGGCTCGGACCGCGCGCATCGCGGCGGCCGAGGCACGAGATTCGGACACCCATGCCTGGGTGCTGGCGCAAGAGGCGTACGGGCACTACTACGCCTCCGACTTCACCGAGGCCATAGCTCTGGCCGAGATGTCTCAGCAGGTGAACAGCCGATGGTCGGGGCCGTCCTGGCAGCGGCACTGGAGGCCCGTGCTCAAGCGGCTCTCGGGCCGGCGCGGGCCGAGGAGACCCGCGCAGCCCTCCGGCGCGCTGAGAGTCTGCTCGACCAGCTAGGTCCGGCAAAGGTGAACACGTCCGCATTCGGCTACAACGAGGCCCAACTTCGCTTCCACGAAGGCAGCGCCCTGACGCACCTGGGAGACACGGACAGGGCGTGGGACGCCCAGCAGTGCGCCCTCGCCCTGTACCCCTCCAGCGACTTCATGGACAGGACTCTGACCCGCCTGGATCGCACCTTGTGCCTCCTCCGTGATGGTGACAGCACAGGCGCATTGGAGGTCGCGACGGATGCGCTCGCGGCACTGGACGACCAGCAGCGGCAAGGCATCATTGACCTTCGCGGCCATGAAGTCCTGGACGCACTCCCACCGCGTCAGCAGGCCCTCGCTTCCGCTCGGCAGCTTCGCGAACTCCTGACCGCTACCCCCGAGGGAGACGCCCCGTGAACGTGACCGTGACCGTGACCGCAGCCGACTCCGAGCACATCGACGCCATCGTCACCCTGCTGGAAGAGATGGACCGGTTCTACGGAGCCACCGAGTTCGAACCCCTCGGTGTTCGCCGCCGCCAGGTCGAACAGGCCCTGTTCTCCGACCCGCCGGCCGCATACGCGCTCCTGGCCTGGGATGCCGGTCAGCTCGTGGGCATCGCCTCGTACTCGTTCCTGTGGCCCGCCGTCGGCCTGACCCGGTCGTTGTACCTCAAGGAGCTGTACGTCGCTGAGAGCCGATGGCGGAGTGGCATCGGGACGGAACTCATGCGAGCCCTACTCGACGTCGCCACCGAGCACGAGTGCAGCCGAGTCGAGTGGACGACCGACAGAGAGAATGACAGCGCCCAGCAGTTCTACCGTGACCTCGGCCTGGCGCAACACCCGAAGCTGTTCTACCGAGCCGATCACACCGCCATCACGTCGGCACTCGCCTGAGCAGGCGATGCACCGGCCCGCCTCCGCTTCCGAGCGGGGCCCAGTCTCGTTTAGTGAGCGCCGCAGCAAGTAGCTCGGAGCGCCAGAGAGCTTACCGGCGGCGGGCTCTCGTCACCTCAGTTCCGCCGGACGTTCAGCAAACCCCGGAAACGCCCCGAAGTGGCCAGCTGGCAAATGTACAGGTCAGAAGCGTGATCACTAGTTCGCCGCAGATCATAGACCGCCAGCGTAGAGTTCGAGCCGTACGACGACATCTAGGCCATGCTTCAGCGGATGGGGAAACCCGACCGGACGGACGGCCCTGTTCTCCCGCGAGAGAGAACAGGGCCGTTCCTGCATCTCAGAGCCCCCGTAGGGGCGATGAGGACTCGACCATGCCGGGCTCGCGGCAGGCTTGACGGGAGTGGCGTTGCGAACCCTCGTAGGGGCGATGAGGACGGCCTCCTACGTGATGGAGGTCGAGTGATCTACACGTTGCGAACCCTCGTAGGGGCGATGAGGACCCCAGGGTAAAGCCGCAGGTGGTCCGCGGCTCGGGGCTGGCGCTGCTGGTCGATTCTTCAGCGACCCTCCGGTTGTGCACCAGACCCGGGGGTCCCGCTAAAACGAGGACCGACGGGACGCAGTATTGCAGCGATTCATCGGCCCTGCGCGCTGCTGGTCATCACTGGCATGGGGTCCGGACGCGCCACCCCTGGTGAAGACGTCCACCGAGGCGACCCCGGCGCTCCGCACGGGCTCCCGGGGCCACAGCGTTCACTGGGCGAGTTCCTCGCCGATGGCCTCGGCCGCGTCCGGCGCGTCTGGGCCGAGGTAGGGGCCGCGCCCGGACGGCCCGTACCAGGCGTACTCGGCTCTCTCACGGGCCCAGAGGACGTACAGGGTGCCCTCGCCGCGGCGCAGCAGGTAGAGGATGCTCGATCCCGCGGGGCGGATCGGCGCGATGTGCGGGGAGCGCCGTTGAACCAGTGCGGCCAGCTCGTCGAGGAGCTCGAACGCGTCGTCGCTCATGCCGCTGCCACCCTCTCGGCCGCGTTCCGCCACGGCTCGGCCGTCCCCGCCGCGACGAACACCTCGCGGGTATCACCGAGGTCGACGAGCGTTCCGCGGATGTGGCGGGTCTGCGGGTCGAGGAGGAGGTAGACGCCATCGCCGCCCTCGACGTCGAGGCGCCCGGCCGATGAAGCGGACGCGAGGGGCTCTGCCGCTTTAACCGTCCCCCCGCGCCCACGCTCGAACTCATTCACTGGTGTCGCTCCCGGACGTCGCACGAAGCGTCGTCGCGACCCTCAATGCCGCGTCGATGACGTGGTTGGCCTCGGCGATCGGCTCACCCCAGCTCGTCCAGAGCCACAGCCGCCCGCCGTCGTCCCGCCGCGGCCTGCACGTGATCGTGTCCGCGAGGCGCGGCACGTCGTCACAGCACCCCGACGCCTCCGGGTTGATCACGATCAGTTCGCGTCGCTGAAGAACCGTCTCCAGCCCGTAGACGTGAAGCCTGGACATCAGCGCCCCAAGCCGCGCGTAGGCGTCCGGGTGCTCGGGCTCCGCACTCCCGCTCATCGGCCGGCCTCCACGGCGT
Source organism: Actinomadura roseirufa (assembly GCF_900659635.1). Classification (GTDB taxonomy): domain Bacteria; phylum Actinomycetota; class Actinomycetes; order Streptosporangiales; family Streptosporangiaceae; genus Spirillospora; species Spirillospora roseirufa. The sequence goes on from NZ_CAACVB010000063.1 coordinate 13,175, forward strand.
CCGCCTCGCGCAGCAGTTCGGCGAGCTCGTCCGCGGTGTCGGTCGCCAGCTCGGTGACGACGTTCGACCGGCGGCCCGCCTTCGGCTCCCGGATCGCCCACCATCGGCCGGTGTCGGTGTTGATGAAGTTCCAGCCGGGGAACTCGTCGACGAGGCGAGCCTTGCTCTTCTCGGCTGGCAGTTCAGGGACGGCGTGCACCATGCGCTCCCTGCGCTCGTGGCAATTGGGTCACAGACAGTGAAAGCCCTGCTGTCCGTGTCCTGGTAGGCGGATACTGGCGGCCTGAGCGGCGGACTGTTCAGGGTCCGCCCAGCAATATCCGGCGAATGGTGCACGCGGGATGAGCGACGACGAACACCCCGAGTGGGCAGTACGGATACAAACAGAACGAGAGTCCCGCGCCTGGTCGAAACCACAGATGGCGCGGGCTCTCTTCACCGCCTCCGGGGTGACGCCCACCCGACAGCAGATCGATTCCCTGGCCCGCCAGATACGCGGGTACGAGCGAGGCGAACACCTGCCTCGCGATTGGACCAGCGCCTACGCCAACGTCTTCAACATAGACGAGGACGACCTGTTCGCCACCGTCAATGCACCAGATCACGACGAGGAACGCCGGCGACTGCTCGCATGCCTAGGTCTCCTCGGCGTCGAGACCGCTTCGCGCGTTGAACCCCTAGAACCAATCCGTCAAGCCCTGACCAGTGCCCTGCCCGGCGGCGCGGAGGAGCACCTCGTTCAAGACTGGGAAGAGATCGCTTTCGAGCACGGCCACGCGTTTCTCATCACCCCGCCAGGAGACCTCCTCCCGGACCTCGCCGCCGACTTCGTCGCGCTCCTGGACACCGTCAACTCCGCCAAGCGGAACGCATTGCAGGACAATCTGTGCGGCCCGGCCGGAAAGCTGGCCGCGCTCATGGCCATGACCGTATCCAGCCTCGGCGAGCGTCGCCACGCGCGCAACTGGTGGAAGACCGCCCGGCACGCCGCGGACGCGTCCAAAGACCGTGACCTGCGAGTGTGGGTCCGTGGCTACGAGGCCATGAACGCGCTTTACGCCGCTCGTCCACTATCGGCGGTGCTCCGCCTCTCTCAGGACGCACTCAAACTCGCGAGGGGCCATGGCGGCGCGGCCGTCCTGGAGGCCATGGCCGCCCGTGCGCAGGCCCTCGCGATGATCAACGGCCGTGCCGGCGAGGCCGCTGCCGCGATGCGCGACCTGGAGGCTCAGTGGGAGCGGCTCCCCTCCGCGGCCCCCGACGACCGGCTTGCCACCGGAGCATGGCCCGAGACGGCGTTGCACCACACCGCGGCGTTCACGTACACCTACACGGGCGACACCGCCCTAGCCCAACGAGCACGGTCGGCGGCGCTAGCCCGCTACCCGGTTTCGATGCGCCGCCAGCGCGCACAGATCGAACTGCTACAGGCCACCGGCATGGTCCGAGACGGAGACGTCGTCGCGGGAGTGGAGCACGCCGGCCGCACGGTCGAAGGGCTCGCAACGGCACAACGGACGACCACGATCCAGCGGGCCGCCCACATGGTCTTGGACGCGGTGCCCGATGCTGATCTGGCCCGGCCAGCCGTGCGCGATTACCGTGACACGTTCGCGCTGCCCGCCGCCGACGAGGACTGAACCGTGCCTTACGAGGTCGCCGTCAACGTCGATGACCACCGGGCCGCACTCGACGCGCTGGACGAGCTCGCGGATCTGTACGAGCAGGTGTATGCCGAACCGCCCTACAGGTCGGCGGAGAAGTTCTCCCGCCCCCGATTCCTCGCGCGAACCCGAGACCAAGCGCTCGCGTCGGGCTTCCGCCTGGTGACGGCACGCCGGAACGCCGTGCTGGTGGGCTTCGCATTCGGGTTCTCAATGATGCCGGGCGCGTGGTGGGCGAACGCCTCACCACCGTCCCGCACGCACCTCGACGCCGATAAGTACGCGGTGATCGAGCTGGTGGTCAGCAAGCCAGAGCGCAGACACGGTCTCGGTCGGCGCATGCTAGAGCACTTGCTCGCCGGACGGCCAGAACGGTACGCCACCCTCGCCGCGGTGATCGACGCGGACGCCTATGACATGTACCTGCAATGGGGCTGGGAGAAGGCAGGCGAGTTCCGAGCGGAACCGCCGTTCTCGGATGTGCTGGTGTTGCCGCTTCACCAGGACTAGGAACCACATCCGGCTGAAGCTTGCCGTTGAGTGCACCACACGCGCGGAGCTCCGTCGTGGGCTACTCGGCGTCGAGCTCGTCTCACCGTGTACGCGTTGCGAACCCTCGTGGGGGTGATGAGGACCCCAGGGTAAAGCCGCAGGTAGTCCAGGGCTTGGGGCCGGTACTGCGGGTCGATTCTTCAGCAACCCGCCGGTTGTGCAGAAAACCCGGGGGTCCCGCTGAAACGAGGGGCGACGGGATGCAGTGTCGCAGGGATTCATCGGCCGTGCGCCCTGTTGGTCATCCCTGGCATGCGGTCCAGACGCGCCGGTCCTATTGAAGACGTCCACAAGGGCGACGGCGTCCTCAGGACGTGGAAGCTGGTGGCCGGGCCCCCGGGTGCGCGCCTTCAACCCGAGGTCCCGGTGTCAGGGGGGCGGCAGCCCCAGCGCCCCGCGCAGGCTCCCGGGGCCGCAGCGTTCACAGGGCGAGTTCCTCGCCGACGGCCTTGGCGGCCGATAGCGCGTCCGGGCCGAGGCAGGGGCCACGCCCGTCCGGCCCGTACCAGGCGTACTCGGCCTGCTCGGAGTCCCAGAGGACGTACAGGGTGCCCTCACCGCGGCGCAGCAGGTAGAGGATCCGCGACCCGGTGGGACGGATCGGCGCGATGTGCGGGAAACGCCGCTGAACCAGTGTGGCCAGCTCGTCGAGCCGCTCGAATGCGTCGCTCATGCCGCTATTCGCTCCGCGGCGTCCCGCCACGGCTCGGCGGTTCCGGGCTTGACGAACACTTCGCGCTTCTCGCCACGCGGTGTCCGGCAGCGCCACCAGCCGTCACCGAGGTCGACGAGGGTGCCGCGGATGTCGCGCGTCAGCGGGTCGACGAGGAAGAAGACGCCGCCGGCGTCCTCGACGCCGAACCGCTGGATCGGTGAAGCGGACGCGGGGAATCTGCCGCCTTACCCGTCCCCCCACGCCCACGCTCGAACTCACTCACCGGCGCCGCTCCCGGACGTCACCGCACGAAGCGTCGTCGCGACCGCCAGGGCCGCGTCGACGATGTGGTTCGCCTCGGCGATCGGCTCGCCCCAACTCGTCCAAAACCACAAGCGCCCGCCGTCGTCCCGGCGCGGCCTGCACGTGATCGTGTCCGCGAGGCGCGGGACGTCGTCACAGCAGCCCGGCTCTTTCGGGTTGATCACGATCAGCTTGCGCCGCTGAAGCGTCGTCTCCAGCCCGTGGGCGTGAAGCCTCGACATCAGCGCCCCGAGCCGCGCGTAAGCGTCCGGATGCTCGGGCTCGGGGCGGTCGTCTGTCTCCATGGGCGTCTCCTGCTATGTACGGTGGCTTTCCGGTCACTGCAAGTGAACTGGTGGCAGGGGGCGCAGGTCAGCGTGATAATCGCGGAATCAGGCGGAGGCGAGCCCACGCCTTCGCGGAAATCCGGCCGAGGTGCATCGCAACATGTCCGCCGAAAACCCACGAGATGGCGCACGGTTGCGCGCCGAGCGCAAGAAGCGGGGCCTGGTCGTCGCCGACCTCGCCGCACTGTTCCGCGAGGTCGCCCCCGCCCGCGTCGCCGCCCAGTTGCCCACGCGCAAGAACATCGAACGGACCATCCGCGGCCACGAGTCCGGCGAGCACTCCGTGGGACCCCGCTACCGGCTCCTGTACGCCGCCGCACTGGAGATCCCCGAGGACGAACTGTTCGGCGATCAGGCATCGTTACCGGGTTCGCCGTGGCGTGATGACACCCTCGACGGCGCGTTCACACCCGATGACGAACAACGGCTCGTGGCGGCATCGCGGCGGCCGGCGCGCACTGACCTGGCCGTCGTCACGTCGCTGGCCGCGGTGCTGGCTGCTCAACGGCGCCTCGAAGACATCATCGGGTCCGACGCGCTTCTCGCTCCGGTACGAGAGCAACTCGCCACCGTCGAAGAACTCGTCCGGGGGGCACGCGGCTCGATCCGCCCCAAGGTGATGGACGTCGCCGCACAGTGGGCCCAGTTCGCCGCGTGGCTCAATGCTTCCAGCCGCCGCCTGGACGAGGCCGAACACCTCTATGACAGGGCGATCGTCTGGGCCACCGAAGCAGACGCACCAGACATGACCGCCACCGCGTGGAGCATGAAAGGGCATGCCGCCTGGTTGCGGGGAGCGGTGGGTCCCATGATCGGCCTGTCCCAGGTCGCGGCCGGGGAAGGCCGGGCGAGCGCCGGTGTCCGGGCGCTGGCGGCACAGCAGGAAGCGCGAGGCCACGCCATCAGCGGAAACGCGGACCGGACAGAACGCGGGCTGGATCTCGCTCACGTGCTGACAACGGAGGCCGCCGAGCGGCCGGACCAAGAACCGCCGTGGATCTACTTTTTCAACCCCGAGCTGCTGACCATGCAGCGGGCCCGCGCCTACCTCTACCTCGCCGACCGCACGGAGACCGCCGTGACACTGCTGAAAGCCGGGCTCGCCGGGATGCCCGCCGAGACGCGGCGCTCGGAATGGTGCGCCTACTATCTCGGCGACCTGGCGCGGGCCTATCGGACGCTGCACGAAGACACCGAAGCAGACCGCATCCTCGACGAGGTCGAGACGATCGCGGGACAGACCGACTCAAGTCCCCTCCGGCACCTGGTAGCCGGGCTGCGCTGAAGCGCAACGTACCGGGCCCAGTCTCGTTCACGTGCTCCTCCACCTGACTTGAGTGGGTCCAAGCCCCAGACGGCCGAGAGCTCCGTGTGGGAGATCAAGGACGCTTGCGAGCAACTGCGGGAGGTCACTGGATGAGCGACATGGAGAGGGTGCTCAACACCGGTGGGCACAAGGACGCGACGTTCCATCTCGCCGGGACAAAGGTGATCGTCCTGACCGACGACGATGGGCAGACCTGGCTGTGCCGCCGCGACGATGGCGTGGGCGAGTCCGCGACGCGCATGAACCGTGTCGCGGCACTGGAGGAGTTCGCGGCCGCGCTCGCCGAGGTTCTCGCGACGGGAGACGTGACACCGCGCCATCACGCCCGGGACGCATGCGGCCAACACCGCGGATAGACCTGCTTCACGCCGTCGCGCAGAACGGCCCGGCGCGGCGTTTTCGGGCTGGCCGCACCGTCCATCGGCGGTCTCGTCGCTGCGTGGAAGGACTGGAACAGCGAGCAGATCTCTGGAGCCGGCTGGCCCACCCATGAGCGAACTGGTCCGGTTCCGCACGCCGTGAGCGGCGTGGCGAGGCGTCGGCGATGCTGGCCGCGATTCTGCAGCAGGCCGCGCACGGGCACGCCCGCGACCGTGCCGAGGCGACATGCCACGTCGCCATTGACGAGGCGCTCACGTTCGCCGCGGCGGACGAGTCCGCGGACGCGAGTGCCGGTCACGGGTCGTTCTGCACACCAGCCTATCTGGAGATGCAGCGTGGGCGGTGTTGGTCGCAGCTCGGCCGCCCGGAACGGGCGATCCCAGCATTCGCGATTGCGCTTGAGGGGCTGCCCTCCTCCTATCAGCGGGACCGCGGTCTCGCTCATGCAGCACTCGCCGAGGCCTACCTTGCGGACGACCAGCCCGAGCGGGCCGCGCTCGCCGCGGGCGACGCCCTGGTGATCGCGCAGGACGTCGGCTCGGCGAGAATCTGCGGCATGGTCTCCACCGTCGTCGCCGGCTTGCACGCGCATGCCCATCTGCCCCCCGTCGCCGGGCTGCTCGCGCAAATCGCTGAGGACGCGTGATGCCCACGCCGAGTGAAGCTGCCGCGATGCGGCGTGCGATCGCGCTGTCAGCGTTCGGGCTCGGCCGGACCAGCCCGAACCCGCCGGTCGGGTGCGTCGTCCTGGACGCCGCCGGTGCCGTGGCCGGCGAGGGTTACCACCTGCGGAAAGGGGACGCGCACGCCGAGGTCAACGCGCTCGCTGCCGCCGGTGACCGCGCCCGGGACGGTACCGCCGTGGTGACGCTCGAACCCTGCAACCACACCGGCCGCACCCCACCGTGCCGTCAGGCCCTGCTCGACGCCGGGGTAGCCCGGGTGCTGATCGCGGTGATGGACCCGACCTCACGCGGGGACGGAGGCGCCTCCGTCCTGCGTGCCGCCGGAGTCGAAGTCGAAATCGGCGTATTCGAGGGCGAGGCCCTCACAGTGCTCGGCACGTGGCTGGCCGCGACGCTGGCGGGTCGTCCGGTCGTGGCGTGGGCGTACGAGCTGCACGGCGCGACCCTCCGGGCGCTGCCCGGCGAGTTGCTCGCGGCCGAAACGCTACGGCTGCGCGCTGACGCGATCTTGTTCGAGGACGGTCGGGTCACCGAGGCCGTACCGGACTCGCACGGACCCGGCATCCTCCGCCTGCGAGACGTCGACCCTATGGAACCGGCTGCCGCACTCAACGTGCTTTACAGCGGCGGCGTCCGCTCGCTATTGCTGTCGGGTGGCGTCGGCCTCGGCGAGTCGTTCGCCGCTGCGGGGCTGGTCAACCGGATCGTCGCCCACGTCAGCGCAGCGGGCCCGTCGTCGCCGGGGTATGCGGCCCTGCCGTTCCCCGTGCTGCCGCCCGGGTTCCAGGTGACCGCTACGCGCCGCGAGGCGGCCGCGGTCCGGCTGGAAGCCGAGCCGGACAAGATCGTCTGAGAGCGCGCCCTACTGATCGTTTCAGAATGAGATCGGTGTGTCGGCCGGTAATTGATGATCTTCGCAGCCAAGGGTGTGCCGTGGTCACGGGTGTCATCTCCGCTGTCTCCCGGTGTGGCCACCTATACGTGTTGGATCTCGGGGCCTCACAATCTCGACAAGTACCGTTGGACGACCCGCGCATCTCGGATCTGCTGACGCTGGGCCGGCGAATCTGGGCCGGGCAGCCGTCCATGGAGTTGCCGCACGTTGCCGTTGCGGCGTGCACCGTCACCGGTGACATCGCCCGCGTCAGCCGCGACGAGCTTGAAGGCGACAGGGACCGGGCGGCGCTCGGCCGGGAGCTCGGCAACCTGACTCTTTCTGGCGTGCGCTGGGCATCGGACTTGGGTTTCGATCCGGCCGAATGTGTGGCAGCCGCGGCGGAGGCACAGCGTCGATACGTCGAGTCGCGGGCGTCCGAGAGGCGGGACATGGGCACGAGTCCACCGGCTGCCGGCGACTCCGCCGGAACATCGGAGCGGTGCGGCCGGACGTCGAGCGCGTCCGCCCCCGCCCCGGCCTGGTTCCGCCAACGCGGGCGGCGGCGCTCACAGAGCGGGCAATCTGAGGGTCCGGCCGATGGTCTCGGCCGCCTGCTCTGCCGTCGCGCCGACCTGCTCGTCGTGGTCGGGTTCGCCGTACCAAACCGTACGCCTCTACAAGCGGCCACCACAGCACGTACCGGGGCCTGGCACCTCGGCGGATCAGGTACACCCCCACCACCCGGGCGAGTGGCATGAACGCCGAGGACGGGGAGCTCGCTCAGTCCCCGCTTGCGGGAGCCTGGCGTTGTGGGGCGGGCCCAGCTCGTCTCTATCCGGCGAGGACGATGTGTTCGGCGGCTCCGTGTTCCCACCGGCGGTGCACGTCGCCCAGCGAGCGAGCCTGTCGTCACACGCCTGGGTGGCCAAGCGGGCGGCGGCGTCTTGGCGGGCTTGGATAGGCCCGTCGCCGCCGGTCACGGCGGGATCGCACGCCCCGGGGCTCGATGAGCCGGGCCCGCGGGAATCAGGAGGCCGACCCGGTCGGTGCGGGGGGCGTGCCGCGATCGCAGTGATCGTCGAAGGACGGGGCTGTGGAGGGGGCGTTGTCGGCGGCTGCCGAGCGCGCGGCCGGCTGGGTGCTGCCTGCGCTCGGCCGCCGCGCTCGTCAGCTGGGAACCTTGACGCTCGCCCCGAACTCGAAGGTGCGGGTCTGGGTGGGGATGACCCGGCCGATGACGGCACCGGCGCAGTCGGGCTGGCCGTAGATGGTGACGATGGTGTTGGTGTTGTTGATGACGATCAAGGGACGGATGGTGCCGTTGTAGCACCCCTGGCGTGGATTGGTGTAGGTCGTAGGGACGATGGTGAGGGTCCCGAGGGCGGCAAAGGCCGGGACGGCGTTCCGGTGGGCGGGGTTCACTGGGGCGGCGTGCCCTGGAGCGGCCAGAGCGGTGACCGGGGCCAGACCGAGACTGAGCGGCGCGGCTACGGCCGAGACGATGAGACGTGCCCATGATCTATGCATCTGTTCTCCTGTTGCTCGTCAGGGAGTGGGACGGGCCCACGTGGGCCGATCTTCGTTGATCACGAGGTCTGCTCTCGCGAATCGGAGATTGCGGCGACTTCAGAGATATCACCGCGAGTGCCGATACAGATACTTACCGTGAGGAGGTGTTTCGGTCGCAGGCTTTCGAGACGCCGCCGACGCCCTGGGGCCATCGAGCAGGAAAAGCGAAGCCGGGACTCAGGCAGACCCCTGCCGATGACAGTGAATTCAGGTCACGCGGCGCCCGGACGGGGAGAATGAGCGTAGCCAGGGAATCACATTCCGCAACTTTCCCCCAGAAATGGACCGATGCCCATGAACCCCCCAGAACAACCCAAATGGGCCACTCGCCTTGAATTCGAACGCAAAAGCCGCGGTTGGGGCAAGTGGGAGACCGCGCGGCGCCTTCTGAAGGCCAAGGGGAACACCGCACCGACCACTTTGCAGGTCAAGACCACGGCCCGCATGGTGGTCCACCATGAACGCGGCAATTTCTATCCGGCCGCCTACGGCACCCTCTATGCCATCATCTACGAGACGACCCGAGAGGACCTGTTCGGCGACGAGTCGGACGATCAACCGTACAAGGCATCGGGCCGCCCTATCAACGGCATGCCCGGCGGTACCGTGGATCGGAATCCAACTCCCGAAAAAGAGGCCGGCGACTACTGTGGGGATCTCCTCCAGGACGCTCTTGCCTTAGCCGCAGGCGCCACTGTCGCGCCCGCCCTCGCTGACCTTCCTCAAAGAGGGCGGGACGAAGAAGTTCGCCCACTCGGCGCGAGCGTCTCCCGAGCGATGATCGATGACTGGGAGAACGCCTATGACGTCCACGCCGCCAGTTATCGATACGACCCTCCCATCGTCGTCCTGGCCGCCCTCGCGGCGGACTGGACCGAGATCGCGCCCCACCTCCGCCGGGCACGGCCGGACGCGGCGGGCCGCGATCTCGCGCATGCGGCCGCCCGGCACGCCTTCTTGATCGCTGGTGGGCTCACAGAGCTCGGGGAGCGTCGTCACTCGCGACGATGGTGGGCCACGTCCCGGCGGCTCGCGGACGAATCACGAGATCGAGATCTCGCGTCACAGGCCCGCAGCTGGGAGGTGACCACGCGGCTTTCCGACGACCGCGAAGATCCCCAGGGCCTCGTTCCGCTCGCTCAGGAAGGGCGGCGCCTCGCGGGAACCCGCCCGACGTTCTCTCTGATCTATGCGGTGGCCGTCGAAGCCGAGATGTACGCGGCGGCCGGAGACCTTCGACGCGCCTTGACCACGATCCATGAGGTCGAAGCACTCTTCGAAAGGCTTCCGGCAGCAGGCCGGCATTGGGGCGAGGATCGCTTGCGGTACGTCCAGAGTCAGATCTACTCCTGGCTGGGCGATATGAAGCGCGCCGGCGAGGCTCAGGACGCCGCCCACGCCTGCTTCCGGCCAGGTGATTTCAAGACGGTTCAACTCAACCTGCATAGGCCCATTCTCCACGCGCGAACCGATCCGGAAGAGGCGCTCGGCCAAGCGCTCGCCATCATCGACGCGCTTCCACAGGAACGGCGCATCGCGCGAGTTCAGTCGAATGCCCGGCGCGTCCTCACCGTGCTCCCAGAAAAGGCGCGGGTACTTCCGGCGGCCCGGGAGCTGCGCGCCCTGACCACGAGCCAAAGCCGTAGTACCGCATTTCTCTGACCGCACCGGAGCCCCGTCGATCACTCGACGGGGCTCCGGTGCGCTTGGGCCCTGTCCGGCGCGTCGAACAGTGGGCCCGGTGGTCACAGCCGAGCACGTTCCATTTCACACGGGCGATGCGCGCCGGGCGGGCCGGGTTTCGTTCACCCGAACGCGAGACGGACGCGACTTCTGCCCAGAGTGTCATCCCGATGAACTTCCATGCCCATTGCCAAGGACGACACGTTCGTCCCATGCGAGCGCTGCCACCCTGAGGTCCTGATCAACAGGAACTTTGACATGACATCAACCCGCTCGGCGTCAAGGGATGGCAAAGGATTCGCCAGTGAGTCTGGGCTTCGATTGGACTTTCAACACGGCCGTCTCTCTCCTCAGCATCGCGATCCCGCTCGCGGCGTTCGTCTGGGAGTTCGTCGTCGTCCGCCGGAAACGGATCGGCTTCCGCGTGCAGATGGACACGCTGGCCACGGACACGGCCCACGCGCCGCACGCCAACGTGCTCGCCCGGATGCGGCAGAACGGCAGAGAACTGATCGAGCCCTCGTTCGTCCTGCTGCGCGTCGAGAACGCCGGATGGATGCCGATCGTCGAGGACGACTACCTGACCTCCCAGTTCGACCGGACGGGCATACGGGTCACGTTCCGGAACCGCAAGGTCGTCGGAATGGCGGTCACCGAGCTCAGCCAGCCCGAACTGCGCTACTTCTTCGTCATGGGGACGGGCGACGACGAGACCATGGCGGCCGAGGGCTTCGAGATCGGCCAGGAGGGCGACTCGGGCGTCATCAACCTGCCCAAGGTCAAACTCAATCCCCGCGCGCACTACAAGGTGCTGGCGGTGCTGGAACGCCAGGCCGGCAACCCCGGCGACACGTTCCCGGACCCGGTCTTCAGCGCCGACGTCAGCGGACGGCACATCCGCTGGCTCGGCTGGCTCGCCCAGCTCAAGATCGCCCAGACCGAGAGCCACACGTTCGCCTCCAGGCCGGCGAAGCTGGGCATCGGCCTCCTGGCGACGGCGGTGCTCGCGCAGGCGACCCTCGCGTTGTTCTGGAGCGAGAATCCTCCTCCGCTGGACTGCGTCGGCGGCACGCTGCACCTGCACGGCTCCACCGCCTTCAAACCCGCGATCACCAAGGCCGCCCAGAAGTACGTGCAGTTGTGCAAAGGGAGGGGGGCCGGCATCCCCATTGACGACGGGACGTTCCGGGGCAGCACCGAAGGTCTCGGCGAGTTGGAGAGGGCCGGAGACAAAGCCGGGAAGTCGGGCACCACCGGACTTGGTGACCACATCACCTTCACCGACGGCGAGGCGGCCCCCGGCCACCCGCAACTCTTGTCCCGACCCGTCGTGCTCTCGCTGTTCACTCTCGTGACCCGCCCGGACCAAAAGGTCAAGAGTCTGACCCTCCAGCAGATCCGCGACATCTACGCCGGGACGACCAGGGATTGGTCCGATGTGCGCGGCAAGCCCGGCGCGATCCATCTCATCGGCCGGAGCTCCGGCTCTGGAACCCGCACGACCCTGGTGGAACGCGTCCTGAACCACAAAGAGACACCCCCGCCCACCACGCGCGACTGCGCCGCACTCAAGCGGGACCAGCCCGGTGCTTGTGAGGTCGACACCACGGAGGCTCTGCTGCAAGAGGTCGCCAAGCACCCCAACAGCATCGGCTACAGCGAGGTCAGCAGTGCCATGACCGCCAAGGGCGTCGTCCGGCTCGCCATCGACCAGGCCCCGGCGACGCTCACCGGCATCAAGGACGGTAAGTACCCCTACTGGCAGGTGGAGTTCGCCTACACCTACGGCGAACTGCCCGCCGGCTCCATCGCCGCCGCCTTCCTGCGCTATCTCACCGATCAGGGCGGCAAGGACATCCTCCGCGAACTCGGCAACCGTCCCTGCCTGGAGACCGAGTATCCGCTGAAATGCACGCCGTCCTGACGCGGGCCGCAATCGCTGAAGAAAGGAGCTGTTGGCAGCCGACCAAAGTGGTTATGACCCCCGCCCGGTTCACCAAAGGGTGAGCCGAAAGTCGATCACCGTTGCCATCACGGCCCATGGCATGCCCCCCGCCATCACCACGTGCCCGCCCGTACAGAGCTCGCTCCCAAATCCTTCATGGGCGCACGATGAAGAAGATCAGCGGAACGGTGGCCGTCGCGGTCACCGCGCCGCACCGGCGGCAGACCAGGCCCAAGCCCGCCTCAGCCCGGGTTCCTGCTCATGTCGTACTTGAACAACTTGTGCCTGGAGGTCCGGGACGGCAACGGCGGTAACGGCGCGATGGCCGACATCTGGGGATGCGCGAACGAGGCGTCCAAACTCTGGGCCTTCAACGGCAACGGACCGATCCGCAGCGACCTCGGAAAGTGCCTGGACATCGTCGCCGCCAACAAGGGGGTCGGCGCCGGGGTGAACATGGTCGACTATCACGACGACTGGCGGGCCCAGCAGTGGAGATGGGACGGGTCGCAGATCATCAGCAAGCTGAGCGGCCTCTGCCTGCAGATCTCGGCCGCGAACAGGGATGTCGGTGCCGCCGTCGAGGTGTGGGGTCGCAACGGGGGCGGCCACCAGCAGTGGCACCCCGTGGTATGACGCCCGTGTGAGCTTCCCGGGGTGCGGCGGGCCTTCCGGCGCGGGCGGGCGCGGCGGGCGGGACGCACCTCGGGAGGCCCGCTCCGGCCTTGTGCGGTCACGACACCGCACGAGGCCGGAGCGGGCGGCTTCGCGATGAACCCTCTGTCTCTCGCGAGAACCTCGCGTGAGCCCCGGCGCTCGCTCCGCGGCCCGGTCGTCCGTGATGTCATCATTCATTCGGGTGGTTCCGGAGTGAGAGGCGGCGGCGTCAGGGGTGGTCGGTCGGGGGGCGCGCAGGCGCGAGCAGATTCTGGTGGACGGGGATGAGCTCCTGGCGGCCGTCCGGATGTTCACGGCGAATGACGCGAGAGCCGTCGAGGACATTCGCGTGGCGCGGGATTCTCTGCGTGAGAGCGATGTGCGGGAACGGCTCGCCGCCATTCCCCTGGCGCGCATCAAGGACGCCGTTCAGGGCACCTTGCGGCTCGCGCCGTTCGAGCGGGCCGAGCTCTCCACCGTGCTGGACGTGCTGGAGAGCAGCCCTCGGGAGCTTCAAGCGCTGCCGGGGATTGGGGCACGGACCGCGCGCCAAGTCCATGGGGCGGCCGAACGTCTCGCCGCGACCGCGGCGAAGACGGCGGGGCTGAGGATCGACGCGGAGCGGCGGGACGCGGCGTCGACGGCGCTGGTCGTCGCGCTGTACCGGCTGCTGAGGGTGGGCCCCGACCTGCCTCGGGCGCGCGACGTCGCCGGCCTGGACGGACGGCTCGCCCCTCTGCTCCACGACGGGCGGGCCGCGTGGGCGCACCGGCTGGTGACGCGGGCGGAGTGGCGGAGGCGACGGCGGGCGCGGGCGGCGGCCCGGGAAGTCGCGGAGATTTTGGCCGCGCACGACCCGGACACCGCGTCGATGCTGACGCGGGCGGCGGCCGAACTGCTGCGGGAGGTCCCGGTGGAGGAGGCGTGGCTCGACTACGAGCGGCGCGCAGCCGAGTACCGGACGCTCCTGGCGGAGCCGGGCACGGTGGATCCGGGCACGGTGGCGCCGGGGCCGGATCCCGCCGAGGGGTTCCTGCCGGAGGGGCTCGCGGCACGGGTGCGGGCCCAGCCGCTGGACGGCGCGTACCTGCGGGCGCCGCTGCGGCCCTACCAGGAGTTCGGGGCGCGGTTCGCGCTGACGCGGACGCGGGTGATCCTCGGGGACGAGCGGGGGCTCGGCAAGACCGCCCAGGCCATCGCGGTGATGGCGCATCTGCGGACGGAGGGGCCGAGGCACTTCCTCGTCGCGTGCCCGGCGAGCGGGCTCGTCAACTGGACGCGGGAGATCGGGGAGCGCAGCACCCTGACCCCCTACCGGCTGCACGGTCCGGCGAAGGCGGCGGAGCTGGACAGGTGGGTCCGGGGCGGCGGCGTCGCGGTCACGACCCTGGACACGCTGGCCTCCCTCGGCGACCCGAAGATCAGGCTCGGCGTGCTGGTCGTGGACGAGGCGCACCTCCTCAAGGATCCCGCGAGCCGCCGGGCCAAAGCCGTCGCCTGGTGGCGCAGGAGGGCGAACCGGGTGCTGTACCTCACCGGCGCGCCGCTGGAGAACCGTGTCGCGGAGTTCCGCGCTCTGGTCGCCCACCTGCGGCCCGAGTCGCTGCCGAGGATCCGTCCGGGCGACGCGGTCGTGGGATCGCGGGCGTTCCGGACGGCGGTCGCGCCCGTCTACCTGCGGCGCGACCGGCGGGACGTGCTCGCCGAGCTGCCCGAGGCCGTGCACGTGGACGAGTGGGTGGAGTTCGGCGCGGCCGACCGCGCGGAGTACCGGCGGGCGGTGGCGGGCGGCGACTTCACCGCGATGCGGCGCGTGGCGTACGCCGTCCCGGCGGGTTCGGCGAAGCTCGGCCGGTTGCTGGAGCTTCTCGGGGAGGCGGCGGAGGACGGGCGCAAGGTCGTGGTGTTCTCCTGTTTCCGGGAGGTCCTCGCCGCCGTGCGGGAGGCGGTGCCGGACGCCCGGGGGCCGCTGGACGGGGCGATGGCGGCGGACCGGCGGCAGGCGGCGGTGGACGCGTTCGCCGCCGAGGCCGGGCACGGGGTGCTGCTGGCGCGGATCGGGACGGGCGGTTCCGGGCTCAACCTCCAGGCCGCCTCGGTCGTCGTCATCTGTGAGCCGCAGGTGACGCCGGCCCTGGAGGCGGAGGCGGTCGCCGGCGCGCACCGGCTAGGGCAGGCGCTGCCGGTGCGGGTGCACCGGCTGCTCACGCCGGAGAGCGTGGACCAGCGGATACGGGAGCTCACACGGCCGCCCGGCGGACACGCGCCGGCCGGTCGGGTCCCGGACGCGGTGGACGTCACCGAGCAGGCCCTCGCCCGGCGGATCGTGGAGGAGGAGCGGGACCGGCTCGGGAGCGCCTGATCGGGGCGGGGAAGAACCGGCGGCCGGGGTGTGTTTCGATGTGCGGACATCAGCGCGATCTAGGGAGATGGCATGGCCGAGGTGAGGGTGGAGCGCACCGAGGACGGGTTCCAGGCCGTCAACGCGCGCGGCGCGCGGGTCGCGATCGGCGACGGCGACACGACCGGCGTGTTCACGCCGGTGGAGCTGCTGCTGGCGGCGCTCGGCGGCTGCGAGCTGGTCACCGTGGAGCCGCTGACCTCCCAGCGGGGGCACCGGATGGCGCGGCTCGCAGCGACCGTCCAGGCGGACAAGGTCGCCACCAGCACCCTCGGCACGATCACGATCACCTATGACGTCGAGCTGCCCGCCGGAGACGACGAGGCCGCGGACGTCCTCTCGGCGGTGGCCGCGCGGGTGCACGAACGGTACTGCACGGTCGGCAACGCGCTGAAGGAGCCGATGAAGGTCGAGCAGGTCATCGAGACGTCCTGACGGCCGGCGGCGCGGGGCGCCGAGGGGGCGTCCCGCGCCGCCGGCGCGCGCCCGCCCGGTCACGGGATCAGCGTCCGGTCGCGCCGTCGATCAGTTCGCGGATGATGTCGGCGTGCCCGGCGTGCCGGCCGGTCTCCTCGATCATGTGGGCGAGGGCCCAGCGGACGCTGGGCGCCGGGCGCCCCGGGCGCGGCCGGGGAAGGGGCGCACCGAGATCGGCGCACCCGTCCAGCACCTCGTCGGCACGACGGACGGCTTCCCGGTAGCGGGTGACGACGTCTGTCACGGTGTCGGACGGTGAAACCTGGAAGGTGGCCTGCCAGTCGGCGACCTCCTCGCCCAGGAAGATCGCGCGTTCCACGGAGGTCAGGTGGTGCAGCAGGCCGAGCAGGCTGGTGCCCGAGGGCACCGCGGCCTCCCGCACCCGGGGCTCTGGGGCGTCCTCGACCTTCGCGGCGATCGAGGTCCGCAGGTAGGCCAGGAAGCCGCGCAGGACCTCGGCCTCACCGCCCGCGGTCCGGGGCGGTGGGGTGTCACGGCGTTCTCCGCCGGGCATGGGCGTCCTCCTCGTGCTCGGTGGGTGCCCAGTCTCACCGGGGACGGCGAATCCGGCACGTGAACTTGCCGTTCTGGCAAGTTCGGCCACATCGCCGCGCGACGAGCGCACCGAACGCGGGGCTCAGCCGCAGGTGGTGCCCGGTGCCGGGACGGTGCCTTCGAGGAGATAGGCGTCGACGGCGCGCTGGACGCAGGGGTCGCCCGTGTCGTAGGCGCCGTGCCCCTCGCCGCGGAGGGTGAGCAGGGCCGCCTTGCCGCCGAGCTCCCGGGTCAGCGCCGGGGCCCACGCGTAGGGGGTGGCCGGGTCGCCGGTGTTGCCGACGACGAGGATCGGCGCGGCGGACGGGGCGGCGGTCTCGCGGGCGGCGTCGTCGCCCGCGACCGGCCAGCCAGTGCACTGCAGCAGGCTCCACGCCAGCGCCGGGCCGAAGACCGGTGAGGCGGCGCGGAACCTGGGCAGCAGCCGCCGGACGTCGGCCGGGGTGTGCCGGGCGGTGCCGTCCGCGCAGGTGATCGCGGTGTTGGCGGCGGACAGGTTGGAGTAGGTCCCGTCCTCGCGGCGGCCGTTCTGCAGGTCGGCGAGGCGGAGCAGGAGGCCGCCGTCGCGCCGGGTGACGGCGTCGACCAGCCCCTGGGCGAGCATCGGCCACGACTCCCGCGAGTACAGGGCGGCGGTGACGCCGGCGGTGCCGAGGCTCTCGGTCAGCCGGCGGCCGCCGCGGGCGGGCAGCGGGTCGCGGTCCAGACCGGCGAGCAGCCGCCCGACGGTGGCGGCGACGGCCGGGCCGCCGGTGCCCAGCGGGCAGGCGCGACGGCCGAGCGCGGCGCACGCGGCACCGAAGACGCCGAGCGCGCGCTGGAACGCGGCGGCCTGCTGGAGGCCGAGGTCCACGGTGCTGATCCTGGTGTCGACGGCGCCGTCGAGGACGGCGCGCCCGACGTTGCCGGGGAGCTGGTGGGCGTAGCTGCCGCCGAGCCAGGTGCCGTAGGAGATCCCGAAGTAGTGCAGGTGCCGGTCGCCGACGGCGGCGCGGATGGCGTCCATGTCGCGGGCGGCGTTGAGGGTCCCGACGTGGGGCAGGAGGCGACCGGCGTGGGCGGCGCACTCCCGGTTGTAGGCGAGCGCGCCGTCGATGTACGCCTTCTCTTCGGTGGCGTCGTCGGGTGAGGAGTCCCGGGCGGCGAGCGCGTCCATTCGTCCGGGCCCGACGCAGGTGACGGGGGCGCTGCGGCCGACGCCGCGGGGATCGAAGCCGACAAGGTCGTAGCGGGTGTTCAGGTGCCGGTACTGGCCCGCGGCCAGAGCGAGCGTGTCCACGCCGTCCCCGCCGGGGCCACCGAAGTTGAACAGCAGCGAGCCGATCCGGTGACGCGGGTCGGTGGCCGGGACGCGCAGCAGCGCGAGCCCGACCGTCTCACCGGACGGCTTGGCGTAGTCCAAGGGGACCCTGAGCGTGGCGCACCGGAACCCTGAGGAGTTCGGGGGCCGGGGCCTGGGCAGTGAGGTGCAGGGCCTCCAGCCGAGCGGGCGCGGTGCGGGCGCGGGCTCCGCGCGGGTCCCGGCGGAGGCGGTCCCCGGGACGGAGACGTTCACCGAGGCGCGCGGGCGATCGGGTCCGCCGCCGCAGGAGATCAGACCCGTGGCGGCCAGCACCGTCGCGCATACGGTGGTGCGGAGCACCGCCTCGCCCGGTACCCACCCCTCAAGTGGCATTCGTCCCTCCGTTCAGCCGACGGGGGGCGCTCGTGATCTACCCACCGGCTCCCGGACCGATGCCTGATCAGGCCGAGAGGCTCCACCCACGGGTGGCCACTTCCAGGTGTAGGTACCCCGGGGCCCCTCCCCCGAAAGTCCGGAGGCCGCGTCGGGGTCGTACTACTCAGGTCTGAGATGAAGACCATTCGTCGCGGTGATCTCATACAGGGGGCCTCGCGGCAAAGATAGGTAGCATGGCCCAAATCGCCCCCCCAGCGGCCCTCCGCCGCCGAGCCGACCCGGCCCGGCACGGCGCGTCGCGACAGCCGGCCGCGACGACGCGGCGCCGGGTGCTCACCGCACCGCCGGTGTGGCGCGAGCTCATGCTGATCGTGCTCTTCTACACCGGTTACACGCTGACCCGCATCGTCCTGGTCCAGGACGGCACCGGGGGGGCGTTCGCCCACGCGGGGGACGTCCTCCGCCTGGAACGGTTCCTGGGGATCGACAGTGAGCTGGGCCTGAACCAGATGCTGCTGAACGTGCCGTGGCTGGCGCGGACGGCGAACATCTTCTACGCCACGATGCACTTCATCGTGACGATCGGCGTCGTCGTCTGGCTGTACCGCTACCGGCCGCAGGAGTACCGCTGGCTGCGCACCTCGATCATGGTGGCCACCGGCATCGCGCTGCTCGGCTTCTGGCTGTACCCGCTGGCGCCGCCGAGGTTCCTGCACAGCGAGGGCTTCGTCGACCCGGTGACCGCGCTGCACTCGCTCGGCCTGTACGCCAGCGACGCGTCCGGGAGCCTGACCAACCAGTACGCGGCGATGCCGTCGATGCACGCGGGCTGGGCGCTGTGGTGCGGGTTCATCATGGTCAAGCTGACGACGCGGCGATGGGCCAAGCTGCTCGGCGTGCTCTACCCGGCGACGACGGTGTTCGTGATCCTGTCCACCGCCAACCACTACGTGCTGGACGCGGTGGCGGGCATGGCGCTGATCGGCGGTGCCCTCGGCCTCTCGTGGCTGCTGTACACGCGCTGCCCGCGGTGGATCCTGGACGCGCGGAGCCGCCTGCGGCGGCGGCTGACGCACCGTCCCGAGCGGTCCTCCGGGGCCGCGCGCAGGGAGTCGGTCCCGGCCGGGCGTGCGTCGGAGTCGCGCATCTGAGATCCTGGGGACGTGGCCTGGTCGGCACGCGTCCCACGGACCGGCCGCGGCGACGGCGACGCGGCCGGGGAGGCCCCTGCGGCCCGGTTCCCCGCCGCGCCTCCCGCCCTCGCCTCCGCTCCCCCCTCGGGCGCGACGGACTCCGCCGCCCGGGCGCTCCGCCGCTCCCGCGCTTCCGGTAGGCCCCCGCTGTGGCGCGAGCTCCTGCTGGTCGCCGTCTGCTATCTGGCCTACGAGATGGTCAGGAACCTGGTCCCGGCGGACCCCGCGACGGCGGCGCACCGGGCCTACGAGCTCCTCGGCGTGGAGGACGCCCTCCACGCCGACGTCGAGTACGACCTGAACCGGACGTTCGTCGCGCACGCGTGGCTGGCGATCGGCGCGAACTACTTCTACGCCACGATGCACTTCATCGCGACCATCGGCATCCTCTTGTACCTGTACATAAGGCGACCGGAGCGCTACGGCGAGTACCGGACGCTGCTGTTCGCCACGACCGTCCTGGGCCTCGCCGGATTCTGGGCCTTCCCGCTCGCGCCGCCCAGGATGCTGCCCGGCTTCACCGACACCGTGACGGCCTTCGGAACATGGGGGATCTACGGCTCCGGGCCCGGCGCCTCGGTCTCCAACCAGTACGCCGCGATGCCGTCCATTCACACGGCGTGGTCGCTGTGGTGCGCCATGGTGGTCATCGGCGTCGCCAGGCGGCGCCTCGTCAAGGCCGTCGCCCTCCTGTACCCGGCCGCGACCATCGTCGTGATCATGGGGACGGCGAACCACTTCCTGCTGGACGCGGCCGGGGGCGCTGTCACGCTCGCCGCGGGCCTGGCCGTGGGCCGCGGCGCGTTCCTGGTGAAGGCGCGGGCCCGCGCGCCGGGTCAGCCCCCGGCCCCGTAGAACACCCGGTCGACGACCGCGCGGGCCCGGCGGGCGTGCCTGCGGTAGTCCTCCAGGAGATCGCCCGTGCCGGGGTAGTCCAGCACCCGCGCCACCGCGCTGCGCTCACGGTGGTGGTCGGTCGGCAGCAGGTCGGACGCCCGTCCCCGCACCAGCATGATCGAGCCGCGGATCCGGGTGGCCAGGCACCACGCCCGCGCGAGGACATCCGCGTCGTGCCCGTCCAGCAGGCCCGCGCGCACGGCCGCGTCCAGCGCGGCCAGGGTCCGGGTCGTGCGCAGCTCCGGGACGTCGTGGGCGTGCCTGAGCTGCAGGAGCTGCGCCACCCACTCCACGTCCGAGAGGCCGCCCGGTCCCAGCTTGATGTGCAGCCGCCGGTCGACGCCGCGCGGCAGCCGCTCGGACTCCATCCGCGCCTTCAGCCGCCGGATCTGCCGGACGGCGTCCTCGCCGATGCCGCCCTCGGGGAAGCGGATCGGGTCGATCAGCGCGCCGAACCGCGCGCGCAGCCCCGGGTCGCCGATGATCGGGTCGGCGCGCAGCAGCGCCTGCGCCTCCCACGGCTCCGACCAGCGCGCGTAGTAGGCGGCGTAGGACGCCAGCGTCCGCACCAGCGGCCCCTGCCGCCCCTCCGGGCGCAGGTCCGGGTCGATGTCCAGCGGCGGGTCGGGGGCGGGCAGCGCGAGCAGCCGCCGCAGCTCCTCGGCCACCGCGTGCGCGGCGCGGCCCGCCTGCCGCTCGTCCGCGCCGGGACGCGGGTCGTGCACGAACATGACGTCGGCGTCGCTGCCGTAGCCGAGCTCATGACCGCCGAAGCGGCCCATCGCCACCACGGCCATCCGGGTCGGCAGCGGCTCCCCGCGCGCCGTCTCGACCGCGGCGACCGCGGCCAGCAGCGCGGCCTCGACGGCGACGGCCGCGATGTCGGTGAGGGCCTCCCCCACCGTCCGGACGTCGGTGAGCCCGAGCAGGTCGCCGACCGCCACCCGGAACAGCTCCCGGCGGCGCAGCCCGCGGACGACCGCGACCGCCTCCTCCGCCGGAGTCGCCTTGGGGCCCGCCGGAACTCGCGCCGCGACGCCCGCCGGAGCGCGTGCCGCGACGCCCCGCGCACCGGCCGTCGCGGTACCGGTCGTGGAGCCCGCCTCCGGGCCATCCTCAGCGGCCTGCGCCTCGGGGACGGTGTGCCGGCGGACGGCGGCGAGCGCCTCGGCGCGCAGGGCCGCCAGCGGCCGCGGCGCCAGCTCCGCGGCGCTGCCGAGCGTCCCGACCGCCTCGGGGGCGCGCAGCAGCAGGTCCGTCGCGTAGCGGCTGGAGCCGAGCACCCACGCCATCCGCTCGGCCACCGTCACCTCGTCGCGCAGCAGCCGCAGGTACCAGGGGGTCGTCCCGAGCGCGTCACTGACCCGCCGGAACCCGAGCAGCCCGGCGTCGGGGTCGGGCGTGTCGGCGAACCAGCCGAGCATCACCGGCAGCAGCGTCCGCTGGATCGCCGCGCGCCGCGACACCCCGGCCGTCAGCGCCTCGATGTGCCGCAGAGCGCCCGCCGGGTCGGCGTAGCCGAGCGCCTCCAGCCGGACCCCGGCCGCCGCCGGGGTGAGCCGCGCCTCCTCCCCGGGGAGCCGCGCCACCGCGCGCAGCAGCGGCCGGTAGAACAGCTTCTCGTGGATGCGGCGCACCTCCCGCGCGTGCCGCCGCCACAGCGCGGTGAACTCCCCCACCGGGTCGGTGCGCAGGCCGAGCGCCCGGCCGAGCCGCCGCAGGCCCGCCTCGTCGTCGGGCACCAGATGGGTGCGGCGCAGCCGGTGCAGCTGGGCGAGGTGCTCCACCCTCCGCAGGAACCGGTAGGCGGACGCGAGCGCCGCCGCGTCGTCGCGGCCGACGTACCCGCCGCGCGACAGGTCGGCCAGCGCGTCCAGCGTGGTGGGGCTGCGCAGCGACTCGTCGGCCCGGCCGTGCACGAGCTGGAGCAGCTGCACCGCGAACTCGACGTCGCGCAGGCCGCCCGGCCCGAGCTTGAGCTGCCGCTCGGCCCCGGCGCCGCGGCGGCCGAGGTCGGCCTCGACCCGGCGGCGCATCGCCTGGACGTCCTCGACGAAGCTCTCGCCCTCGGCGGCGTGCCAGACGATCGGCGTGATCATCTCCAGGTAGCGGCGGCCGAGCCCGGCGTCGCCGGCGACCGGCCGGGCCTTCAGCAGCGCCTGGAACTCCCAGGTCTTCGCCCACCGCTCGTAGTAGGCCCGGTGGCTGGGAAGCGTCCGCACGAGCGGGCCCGCCTTGCCCTCGGGACGCAGCGCCGCGTCCACCTCCCAGAGCGCGCCCTCCCGGGTGCTGGCCGAGCACGCCCGCATCGTCGCCGCGGCCAGCCGGGTCGCGACGCCCAGCGCGGCGTCCTCCGGCTCCCCCTCGCGCGCCTCCGCCACGAACACCACGTCCACGTCGCTGACGTAGTTGAGCTCGCGGCCCCCGCACTTGCCCATCCCGATGATCGCGAGGCGGCAGCGGCCGTGCCCGGGAACCTGCGCGCGGGCCGTCGCGAGCCCGGCCGTCAGCGCGGCGGCGGCGAGGTCGGCCAGCTCGGCGGCGACCTCGGCGACGTCGGCGACCCCGATGAGGTCGCGGCCGGCCAGCGCGAGCAGCCGCCTGCGGTAGGCGACGCGCAGCG
>NZ_CAACVB010000064.1 GCF_900659635.1 Actinomadura roseirufa
TCCCGCCGCCCTGGGGGTATCTGGCCATGCCACCGGCATACGCCCACACCACCGGCCCGTCCACTCACCCAACCGCTATGACCAATTAACCCTGGTTAGATGAGATTTGTCCCGTTGTGGGCTCGAATGAAGGGCGCGCTGGTCTGAAGTGCATCGGATACTCGAATCCCGCGCGCTTCAGGCATTACCTCCAAAGCTTCCTCTGGAGTTAGCCATGCCACATTTATCGCTTCATCGGAAGTATGCGCCTCACCGCTTATTGGGCGGCACAGAAAAGCCAAGGTCACGACCCCCAAGCGCATATTTTTGTAGACGCCAGTGAGCCGGATGGGTTCAACCTTAACCCCGGTCTCTTCTGCGACCTCTCGCACCACTCCGTCCTGTGGCGTCTCATCGAGTTCCAAGACTCCTCCAGGTGGAACCCATCTACCATCATCAGCACGCTTGATTGCAAGGACACGTCCGTCACTTCTCTGAACAACACCCGTCACACTGACTGAATGGCGAGGAGTGTCGGTTTCACTCACTATCGTTCACCCACTCATAGGTAAGCTTCCATAGCTGGCTTGGAAAGACGTTCAGGACAACCTCCAGGGGTCTACCCTTCGGATCGAACGCAAAACGCACAACCTCTAGCACGTGTTGACTGACAGGGATCCGCAAGAAGGCTGCCTCTTCTTCCGAAGGACGACGCGATTCGATCTCCTCAACGAAGCGCACCACTCGGTGGCCACGCTCGCTAAGGCGTTTGTACAGTCCTGTAGGCCCAGTGTCAGGGAAGGCAATATCAGTTCCTCCCGCTATGGCGATAGGGAGGTATGAGGCCGCAATCTGTACAGGCTTCTCATCAGCGAACATGTGACGTTTGCGGATAAGCGCAGTGTCGTCGGCGTTCATGTTGAGGTACTCGGCAACTCGGGGAGGCGGAGCAATCTCCTCAACTTGCACGAGTTCGGTTCGTGGCCTGAGTCCTGCCTTTTGCAGTCCTTCGGCGAAGCTACTGCCCGCCCCTTCCCCACGGGCAGGAATACGGCGAACTCGCTTAACCGTCGGAATGTCGAGAACGAATGAGCCCACGCCCTTTTCGGTACGAATCAACCCTTCGGACTCAATAAGGGCGATTGCACGACTGATCGAAGTCTGATTTAGCCCGTACTTTCTCGCCAATTCCGGCTGACTCGGCAACGCGACACCGGGACCGTAGGTACCCCGCGAGATGGCTTCACGCAGATCGTCCGCCACCTGCCGGTACCGCGCCCTGGGCTGCTGCAAGCTCACGCCCGTCCTCCCCGTCTCAAAACCTGCCGAATCCTACGACAGAGACGATAGCCCAACTGGCGTAGATACGGAGTATTCGCAGGTCAACTCACATGATGCCGCTCTCGCTTGCAGCCTATGACATATGTGTTAGGCTCGATCCGTGGACGTTGAGAGACGCCCACAGACACGGGCGACGGACAGTGATCGCTCTTTTGACCTCAGGAGGTCCGATGATCCCGACCCAGCCGAAGAAGTGGCCGCAGGCCCTAGTGACCGTGTGCGTCGCGCTGTTCGTCATCAAGAACCCCGTGGCCGCCGCGCACGGCGTTCAGGCCGTGACCAGCGCGCTTTCCAGCTTCGTGGACGCCTTCTGATGAGGGCGACCTTCCCCCACGTCGCCCTGTCGACCTTGCCGGTGGTGGATCTGCTGGACCTGGTTGGTAGCGGTGAGTGCCGCTATGACCCGGAGCTGCACAACGCCCCAGACGTCTTCGAGGCCGAGCCGGTCATGGAGCGGCTGGCGAGGGTGGACGTCGCCAAGGAGCTTTGTGAGGCGTGCCCGGTGTGGGACGCGTGCCTGGAGTACGCACTCCGCACCGAGCCGACGAGCGGAATCTGGGCCGGTTACTCGCATCGCGAACTGGCGGAGCTTCGCCGATCCGTCCGTTCAACGGCCCTGGATCAGGCCGCGTGATGGGCCTCAGCAACGCCAAGCGCTGCTCCGCCTGCAAAGGCACCGGCGTGATCAAGTTCCGGCACCCGGTCTCGAACCGTCCCGGCTCGGTCAGTTGCTCGTCCTGCAACGGCACCGGCTCAGTCTCCTAGATCCGCGGCTAGCTGACGCTGCGTCCGGGCGGCCGGACCTTCGAAGTCCGGCCGCCCCACGGAACGCCAGCTCGATACGAAGGGAGTACACCTGATGAAGGCGACCAACCCGAGCACTGAGAGCCTCTCGGCGCGGGAACTGGCCGACGACCTGGCGAGTCAGCGTGACCGGGATGCGGTCCGGCGCGCTGACGAGTTGGCGCGGCTGGCCGCCGAAGCCGAGCACGATCGGGCGTTGGCCGACGTCGCGGAGAAGGCCCGGCGCGCTGAGCTGGACCGGTCGGAGCGGGAGGCGTCGGGGTCCGCGTCGGCGACTCTCGCGCGTGTCTACCGGGAGTCCAAGGACTCCGGGGAGCGCACGCGGATCGCCGCGCACATGGCGCGGTCGGGAGAGGCGCGGGCGCTTCGCTTGGAGCGGCTGCGGACGCTGAACCTGCGTGTGCTGGTTCCCGTCTTGCTCGGCTTCGCCGCCTGGTCCACGACCGGTGTGCAGGCGGGCGGGGCGCGGCTGATGCAAGTCACCGACGCTGACCCGACGTGGTGGGCGCTGTGGGTCCTGGAGCCGGTGCTGATCGGCGCGGTGGTGTGGGTCATCGTCGTCCGGGCTCGACTCGCAGCCTGCGGTGGCCGCCTGAACCAGCAAGCCGCGCAGATCGCGGCGGGCTGCCTCTCGACGTCGATCGGGTTGAACCTGGCCGCCGCTGCGGTCGCGCCGGCGTCTTGGTCGGTCGGGAGTGTGGCCACCCTGCTGGGCTCACTGCTGGCGCACTCAATTGGGGCTGCCGGTGCTGCTGCGACCGCGCACCTGATCGGCGTCGTTGACGAGAGCATCGCCGACGCCGACCCGTGGACCGACGAACATGGCGTCTCGGTGCCGTTGCTGGCCGACCTGAACCTTGACCCCGAAAGCCTTCCCGCACCCGCTGTCGAACCCGTTCAGACTCTCGCCCCGAGTTTCGGGGCTGACCTGCCCGAACAGCGCGCTTCGGCAGCGAAAGCGAACCGGCCCAACAAGGGCGTCCGGGTGCCGCCCGCCGCTCGCCGGTCCGCCAAGCCCCCCTCCGCCCGCGCCATGACCGATGACGCCCTACGGGAGCGGCTGGCCGCTCTCGTCTCCTCCGGCGACCTTCCCGAGAACGCCCCGGTGCGGCGCGTACAGAGCGCGCTCGGCATCAGCTTCGACCGCGCCAAGCGCGTCATGGCCGCTCCGCTGGCCGCCTAGCCAACCGCCCTCGACTCCGACCAGCGCGGGCGGCGGCCCATCCGCCAAGACAACGCCGCCGCCCGCTTCTCCTAGAAGGAGCAACCCCAGCATGAACCCTGAACCGAACCACGAGAAGGACCCCGACGACGGCGGGCTCGACGCCGAGATCGTCATCTTTCCTCAGCAGCCAGGCACCGAGCAGCGCGACGACACGCCTCCCCTTGAGGGCCGGATCGTCAAGGAGCGGGCCAAGGTGCCCGAGGCGGCCGTGTCGAGCCGCGCGCAGATGGCGGCGGACTGGCGTGCGTCGGGGGAAATGCTGGTGTCCCGCGTCGGTGAGATGGTCAAGCGTCCCGACGTCATCGTCGCCGCCGTCATCAAGCATGAGCTGGTCTTCGGGCCGCTCGGCACCGGACGCGGTATCGCCGCCGTGTGGAGGTGGGCGACCGCCCGCGAGCTGGACGCCCAGTTCGGCACCAACCCCAAGATGGTCTTGGACCTGCGCAAGTCCCGGCAGAGGATGGCGGGCGCCGCGTTCGGCATGACCGTGCTGTCCAGTGCGGTCATGTGGGCATCGTTCGGCCCGTCCCTGGTGACCCTCTCCGCCCTGCTGGGGCTTGGAGTGGCGGGCGCGGCCGAGCGCAAGATTCGGGCGGCGGGCACCACTCACGATGACGGCCGCAAAGCGCTGGGCACACACCCGGGCAGCAAGGCCGTGCGGCTGGCGCTCGCGAACGCCAAGCTCGGCAAGCACGACCAGCTCCGGGTGATCGGCGCGGTCACCCGCGATGGTGACGCCTGGATCGCCACGGTCGAACTACCGCCCGGCACCCCCTACCGCACCGCCGCCAAGAAGCGCCCCGAGATCGCCTCAGCGATCGGCGTAGACGAAGTACAGGTCGCGCTTGATCCGGTCAAGGGCCACAACGGGCGCGTCAAGCTGTGGGTCGCCGACGAAGACCCGATGCAGGGCAGCAGGGTCGAGAACCCGATCGTCTCCCAGGCCGGGCCGGTCGACTTCTGGCACGACAAGGTGTTTGCCGGCCGCGACGCACGCGGGCGGGAAGTCGCCTTCTCCCTGGTCGAACGCTCGTACCTGATCGGTGGCGAGCCGGGCGGCGGCAAGTCCGTCGCCTCGAACAACATCCTGACCTTCGCCTCCATGGACCCCTACATCGACCTGTACCTGGGAGATGGCAAGTACGGCTTCGATCAGATGCTGTTCGAGCCGCTGGCTCAGGGCGTCATCGGCGACCGGCAGGGCCACGACCCGGTCATGGAGATGCTGGAAACCGTCCGGGAGGAGATGAACCGGCGCTACAAGCTGCTCCGCAAGCTCGGCACCCCGAAGATCACGCGTGAGATCGCCGTCAAGTACGGCATCAACCCGGTCCTGCTCCACTTGGACGAGATCCAGACCTGGTCAGCGTCCGGGGACACCAAGCTGGACAAGGCGTTCGTGCTGTCGGTCGCCGACATCGTTGGACGCGGGCGGGCCGCCGCCATCGTGACCGGAGCCGTCACCCAGCGCCCCGCCGCCGAAGTCGTCCCGACCCGGCTGCGCGACATCCTGTCGATCCGGTGGGCGCTGCGCTGCACCACCCCCGACGCCTCCGACACCATCCTGGGGTCGGGCCGCGCCGGCCAGGGCTACAGCGCGGCGACCTTCAACGCCGACCAGCGCGGCGCGGGCTTCCTGCTGTCGGAGGGCGCGTTGCCGATCCAGACCCGATCGGCGTTCCTCAACGAGAGTGAGCTGTCCGGGCTGGCGACCCGCGCCTACGACCTGCGTAGGAGCGCTGGCACCCTCCCCGCTAGCGCCGAACGTCCCGGGGTCAAGCTCCTGCTGGCCGTCCTGGAGGCCATGGGCGGGCACCCCAAGGGGGCGCACACCGCCGACATCCTGGCCGCGCTCACCCGGATGGGCGGCTATGCCGACTGGGAGCCGACCAAGCTGGCCGCCGCCCTCAAGCCGCTCGGAGTCTTCCCCCGGCAGGTCGACATCGACGGCCGCAACCGCAACGGCTACCGCCGCGAGGACGTCACACAGGCCCTCGACAGGGCCTAAAACCCGCCTGACCGGCCTCTGAGAGGGGCCTAGATCTAGGCGCGCAGCCTCTAGAACCTAGGCCCCTCCCCTAGCCACCCGAACCACATCTGACCAGGCAACTAGCCGCTCTAGACCCGCTAGAGACCCCCAGCCAGACACCCCGGAAACCCCCACCTGCAAGGAGGTGCGACCTTCCATGCCCAAGACCCTGAGCATCGACCGGTTCATGGACCCGACCGGCACCCGCTACGGCATCCCCACGTGGCCGTGGCGGATGGCTCCCGCCCACCTGCTCACCCGTCGTCAGCTCACCGCCCGTGGGCTGCGCCCCGGCGGACAGCCCGTCTGCGGACAGATCCTCTGGGCCTCCCGCAGGCGCCCGCACGTCCGGGCCGCCTACCTCTACGACGTCCGCTTCGCTCTGCCCAAGCGGACCGCCACCCCGCGCCAGCTCGGCGCCCTCGACAAGGCCATGGCCGCCCGCCGTACCTGCCCCCGCTGTGGTGAGGACGCCGGTTACGTCCTGCCCACCCGCTACGGCGCGTGCCTCGACTGCCTCACCGACTGGGAGATCCACGCCGCATGAACACCCACACCTACGACCGCCAACCAACCCCACCCTGCAAGGAGAACACGTGATCACCGGCGACTGCGTCAGCTGCGGCGACCTCGACGACCTCAACGGGCTGGAGCTGTGCGACGACTGCGCGTGCCCCATCTGCGGTGAGAACCACGACGACGAGCCGTGCCCGCTGGAGTACGACGAGGACGAGCTGTGAACGGCACCCTGCCGTACGCACTGGCCGCCGCGCGGCGCGGCTGGCACGTCTTCCCGCTACGGGCGCGGCGCAAGACCCCGCTGGCCCGGTTCACCGACTGGGAGAGGCACGCCACCACCGACCCCGGCCGGATCACCGCGTTCTGGTCGCGCGGGCCGTTCAATGTCGCGGTGGCGTGCGGGCCGTCTCGGCTGGTCGTGATCGACCTCGACATGCCCAAGCCCGGCGAGCGGCCTCCCGCAGCTTGGGCCCTGCCCGGTGTCAACGAAGGAGCCGACGCGTTCGCCGTCCTGTGCGAGCGGCACGGCCAGCCCTACCCCACCGACACGTTCACCGTTCGGACCCGGCGCGGTGGCACACACCTCTACTTCGACGCCCCGCCCGGTGCCGAACTGCGCAACACCTCCGGGCGACACGGCTGGCTGATCGACACCCGCGCCTGTGGTGGGTACGTCGTCGGACCCGGCAGCGTCGTCGACCTGCCGGACGGCGCGGGCTCGTACGACGTCGTCAACGACGCTCCGCCCGCGCCCCTGCCGACCTGGTTGCGGGACGTGCTCACCGCGCCCGCCCCTACGCCCCGCCCCCACTTGAGTGCCCCTTCGCCCGCAGGCGTCGCCGACCTTGACGGCTACCTACAGGCGGCACTCAAGGGGGAGGCGCAGCGGGTGACCGAAGCGCAGATCGGCCAGCGCAACTACGCGCTCAACAAGGCCGCCTACAACCTGGGGCGGCTGGTGGGCTCTGGAGCCCTTCCCGAGCCTCTCGTAAGGGCCGTCTTGGTCGAAGCCGTCAGCGTCCACTACAGCCCCGGCAAGGACGGATTCACCGAGTCCGAAGCTCTCGCCACGATCGCCGCCGCCCTGACCGCTGGGGCGCGTCGTCCCCGCACCATCACCCGCCGACAGGAGGCCGCATGAACCCCGAGCCTGAGCAGCAGCTCACGGGCGCCGAGTTGCTTGACGCCCTGCTGGACTCGCTCAACCGGTACGTGATCCTTCCCAGCGTCGAGGCCGCGCACGCGGTCGCGCTGTGGATCGCCGCGACGCACGCTCAGCCCGCTTGGCCGCACGCGCCCCGCCTGGTCATCCGTGGCCCGGAGAAGCGGTGCGGCAAGTCCCGGCTGCTGGACGTGGTGGAGGCGACGTGCCACGACCCGTTCATCACCGTCAACAGCAGTTCGGCCGCCGTGTACCGGTCGATCACCGAGGACCCGCCGACCATGCTCGTTGACGAGGCCGACACCATCTTCGGGCCCAAGGCCGACGGCAACGAAGACCTGCGCGGACTGCTGAACGCTGGCCATCAGCGCAATCGGCCGGCCAAACGGTACGACGCCAACACCGGCCGCGTGGAGTCCATCCCCACCTTCGCCATGGCCGCGCTCGCTGGTATCGGCGTGATGCCCGACACCATCGAAGACCGCGCGGTCATCGTCAAGATGCGACGTCGTAACCGCGCCGAACCCGTGGCGCCGTTCCGGCACCGACGCGACCGCCCCGCGCTCCGCCAGCTCGCGCAACGGCTCGCCGAGTGGCTGCGCGGCGACCTCGAAACCCTGGAGTCGGCCGAGCCTCCGATGCCCGTCGAAGACCGTGCCGCTGACACCTGGGAACCCCTCGTGGTCGTGGCCGACCATGCGGGCGGGCACTGGCCCGACCGTGCACGCGCCGCAATCCTCGCCCTGACCGGCGAGACGGACGAGACACAAATGTCGAGCCGCCTGCGACTGCTCACCGACTGCCGGACCGCGTTCGGGACGGACACCGCCCTTCCGACCGCCGCCCTACTGGAACGGCTTAAGGCCGACCCCGAAGCCCCATGGGCGACCTACGGCCCGACCGGCCTTACTGCGGTGAAGCTCGGGGCTCTGCTGCGCGAGTACGAGATTCGATCGACCACGGCGCGGTTCGGTGGCCAGCAGTCCAAGGGGTACCTGCGGACGGCCTTCACCGACGCCTGGGAGCGCTACTGCGGCGACCCCAACCCGCCCACGGAGACCGGTCCCGAGGCCGAGATCGTCATCCTGCACCAGGGGGAGCCGTACCAGCCGTACCAGCCTCAAATCCCCAGCTCACCCCCGGTACGGCTCGCCTAGCCGGTACGGCTCAAGCCGTACCACCCTGCGCCCCTGGTACGGCTCAAGCCGTACCAGGGAACCAAGTCGTACCAGCCCTGACCAGCAAGAACGAGGCTGGTACGGCTGGTACGGCTACCCCCCTCAACCCCGACCCCGAATGCGACGGACACCCCCTCACGGAGGTTGTAAGGATCATGGCCGAAGAGACGATCCCGGCCGCGCTTGTCGGACAGCTCAAGCCGCTCTACAAGATCTCCGAACTGCCCGGAATCCTGCCGTTCAGCCGAAGCCGTATCTACGAAATGGTCCGGGCGGGCCGCCTGCGGACCGTCACCGAGCACAGCGCCCGGTTCGTCCCGGCCAGCGCCCTTGTCGAGTACCTGACGTTGCTGGAGAAGGAGGCCGCGTGAGTGCGAAGCGCCGCTCCCCTGGGGAGGGGGGCGTGTACTGGGACGAGTCCCGCAAGCGCTGGATCGCATCCAAGGACGTCGGAGTCCGGCCCAACGGCCGGCGGCACGTCATCAAGGGGAGCGGCAAGACTCGGACGGCTGCGCTCGACAAGCTAGCCGTGAACATCAAGAAGCATGAGGAGAGGCAGAGCCCGGCCCCGAAGCCCGCCGACGACGTCAAGGTCGTCGAGGCCGTACAGAGGTTCCTCCGGTACGGCCTCATGGGCAGGGACACCTCGACCGTCACGAACGCCCGGAGCCTTGCCGAGCATCACATCCTTCCGCAGTTGGGAGAGCGGCCGGTCGTCGAGTTGACCGCTGATGAGGTTGAGGAGTGGCTGGAAGGCCGCGCCGAAGTCTTGAGTACCAAGTCCTTGCGTGAGGTTCGTTCCGTGCTCAGACGGTCGATCGAACGGGTGATGAAGCGGGACGCGCGGGTCACGCGCAATGTCGTCGACCTGTGCCAGGTACCGACCGGCAAGCGGCCCGGCCGGCCGTCCAAGGCACTGACCTTCCCTCAGGCATTGCTCGTGCTCGACGCGGCCGAGCGAGCCCGGAGCGACATGCGGCAATACGTCGTCCTGTCGCTGCTGACCGGGGCGCGGACAGAGGAGGTTCGCAAACTCCCGTGGGCTCATGTCGTCGCCTACGACAAGCACGTCGGGGCGTGGCGTCCGATCCACGAAGCCGGATGGGATCACGAGGAATTCGCCATTTACGTGTGGCGGTCCGTCCGCGCGACCGGCGACACCAAGACAAAGAAGTCTCGCCGCACGCTCAAACTCCCCGAGCGCTGCGTCATCGCCCTGCGGGACCTGTGGCAGAGCCTCCCCGAGCGGCCGGACGCCGAAGCGCTGGTCTTCCCCGGCAAGGACGGAAAGGTCCGGGGGGCGATGACCGTCCTCCGGGCGTTCCGCGCGGAAGTGGTCGGTCCCGCTGGGCTGGTCGCCGCCGACTGGTGTGCACGGGAGATGCGGCATAGCTTCGTGTCCTTGCTCTCGGACAACGGGATGCCCATCGAGCAGATCGCCCTACTGGTCGGGCACAGCGGGACCCAGGTCACGGAGAAGGTCTACCGGCAGCAGATCCGGCCCGTGATCCAGGACGGGGCACAGGCGATGGACCAGATCTTCCCGACCGAGGTGAAGATCCCAGTACCTCAGTTTGTCCCTCAGTAACGAGTCAGGGCCGGTTCTCCATGCGGAGAACCGGCCCTGACCTGTGGCTTTTGGGGGCAAAGCGAAGCTCCCGCGATTGGACTCGAACCAATAACCTGCCGGTTAACAGCCGGCTGCTCTGCCGATTGAGCTACGCGGGATCGTGCGGCGGGCGGGGCCCGGGGGCTCGCCAGCGCGTCTAGGTTAGCGCATGTCCGGACCTGTTCGCGCGCGCGAAGGGGTGGGGGCGGTGTTGGTGGGTATAGGGGGTGACACCTTTCGGCTGCACTGGAGGTTGGACATGAAGTACCGCATGGCCTTCATGGCGGGCGCCGCCATCGGCTACGTCCTCGGGACGAAGGCCGGGCGGGAGCGCTATGAGCAGATCAAGCGGGTCTCGCGGCAGGTGTCGGAGAACCCGAACGTGCAGGAGGCCGCCGAGGTGATCCGCGGCAAGGCCGGGTCGGTGGCGTCGTCGGCGAAGGAGCGGGTGCCCGAGCAGATCGGCGGGAAGCGCGCGAAGGCGGAGCAGGAGAAGCCGTCCGTCCAGCCGGGTTAGAGGCCGGTCTGGCGGCGCAGGTCCTCCAGGACCTGTTCCGCCTGGGCGCGCAGGCCCGGGTCGGCGGGGTCGAGGCCCGCGTCGAAGACGAACGACCAGCGGACGGGGCCGCCGGTGGTGGGGCGCCGGCCCGCGATGCGGACCTTGCCGCCGCCGGGCAGGCGCGCCTGGTGACTGACCGCGATGGTGGCGGTGACGCGTTCCCTGACCGTCTCGGGGACGGAGCCCGGGTCGGTGAGCCGGACGTGGTGCTCGGCGCCGCCCGACGTCTCGTGGACGTGGAGCCAGCCGTCCTTCCAGGACGCCTGGTCGACCCGCTCCCAGGGGACGCGGGTGAAGCCTCCGGAGGGGGCCGGAAGGTGCAGGGCCGTGGTGGTGGCCACGACGTGGGAGCCGCCGCGGGTGGGGGCGGACGCGAGGACGCGCTCGCCGCGTTCCAGGGCGAGCGCGTCGCGGAGGGCGGCGGGAAGGCGGCCGCTGAGGAGGCGCATGCCCCCACGGTAGGCGATCAGGCGGCCTGGGTGGCGCGGCGGGCCGCGAGAAGGTCCAGGACGAGCGCGGCCGACCAGGAGTGGTCGTGGCCGCCGCGGCCGGTGCCGTCGAAGGGGTCGAAGAACTCGCGGAACCCGGACTGGCGGACGAGGCGCATGGTGGCGCCGTACAGCAGGTCGGCGATCACCGGCAGGTCGTGATTGAGGGAGCCGTACCAGAGCAGCCAGTTCGTGCTGATCCAGGTGGGGCCGCGCCAGTAGCCGCCCCGGTCGAAGGCGGGCGCCTGGATGTCGCAGGTGGGGACGGGGTAGCCGGCGGCGCCGGCGAAGCGGGCCGACAGCAGGAGGTCGACGAGGTCGCGCACGAGCGGCGCGGGCAGGTCGGGGTCGAGCAGGGGCCCGAAGGACGCGGCGGTGACGACGGGCAGCAGGTTCCCGGCGCGCAGGTCGCGGGCGCGGAAGCAGCAGGTCTCGCGGTCCCAGAGCCGGTCGAGGAGCGCGGTGTGGACGTGTTCGGCGTGGGCCCGGTGGGGGGCGGGGTCGGCGCCGACGATCGCGGCGATCTCGGCGAGGGCGTGGGTGGAGGCGAGGTAGGTGGCGTTGACGAGGGGGTCCTCGACGGCGAAGGGGTGCTCGTCGCGGAGGTAGCCGGGCCTGTAGCGGGCCTCGCGCATGAGGGCGGCGAGGCGGACGTAGCGGTCGTGGTCCTCGCCGGTGGGGAGCGTCCTGGGGATGTGGGCGGGGGCGTAGGCGGTGGGTGGGAGCCGTAGGGCGGAGAGGGGACGGTCCCAGGCGGGGCTGTTGTCCTGACCCGACTCCCAGGGGTGGCAGATCGCGATCAGGCCGCCGCCGCCCAGGTCGCGGGCGTGCGCCAGGTAGTGGTGCTGGGCCGCCAGGAGGGGGTAGAGGCGTTCGAGGAAGGCCCTGCCTTGGTCCACGCTGGGGGCGCACTCGTGCAGCCGTAGGGCGGCGAGTGCGTGCAGGGGCGGCGGGGTCAGGCCGGAGGTGTGGACGCCGTTGGGGGCCGTGGGGTGCCGCTCGCTGCGCCATAGTTCGGGGCCGGGGAAGAACGCCTGCCGTGCGTGCGCGGTGTCGAAGACGATGTGGGGCAGCATGCCGTCCGCCCACTGGCCGCGGAACAGGGAGAGGAGCTCGGTTTCGGCCCGCGCCCGGTGGTGGCGGGCGAGGCCCATGCTGATGAACGCGGCGTCCCAGCTCCACTGGTGCGGGTAGAGGGCCGGCGAGGCGGCGGTGGCCGTCCCGGTCCAGCTGGCGTCCAGTACCCGGGCCGCGGCCTGCCACAGCGCGGTCTCGTCACCGGTGAGACGCGGGCTCATGACCTCCCGATCGCATGGACTGTTCACCGTGATTGTGACGCGGGAAACGTGCGGAGACGAGTCCCCGCGGGGAGTCGGTTCTCTACGCGTGGGAGATTCGGATGGTGATTTATCCCGCTTCCGTGGCCCGTTCGAGGAGCCAGCCGGCGATCTCCTGCCCGGCGGTGATGCCCCGGGACGCGGTCACCGTGGTGGACGGCGCCGTCCAGCCGGTGTCGTGCAGTTCGCCGTGGGCGGGACGGACGGCGGCGTCGGCCGCTTCGAGGAGTTCCACGTCCAGGAGCGAGTCGCCGGCGGCGAGCGTCGCGGTGGCGCCGGTGCGGCGGGCGACCTCGGCGGCGGCGGCCGCCTTGGTGAGGCCGGCGGGCAGGCAGTAGACCTTGCGCCCCTGCAGGGACGTGCGCCAGCCGCGCTCGGCGCACCAGCCGGTGAGGTCCTCGACCCAGCCGCCCGGGAGGGCCGCGCGGTCCACGACGCTGTAGGCGAAGAGGCCGGACGCGACGCGCCGGTTGAGGACGAAGTCGCCGGCGAGGCGGATCAGGTGCTCCTGGACGTCGGCGAGAGGCGCGCTTCCCCCTGCGATGCGCTCACGGACGGCCGCGGCCCATTCGGGGTCGTCCTCGCCGTCCACGAGGAGGTGCCCGCCGTTCGCGCAGATGGCGTACGCGGGGGGCTTCTCCAGGAGGTGGACGCGGCGGTACTGCTCCGGTGTCCGTGTCGTGGTGGGGACGAACACCGTGGCCCTGGCGAGGGTCTCCAGGGTCTGCGTGGCCGTCTCAGTGACATAGGAAAGGGGTGCGCCCTTGTAGAACTCCACACAGAGCAGGCGCGGCATTGACTCGTCCGGGCCGTCCAGGGAGAACGCGGCGGCGGAGTAGATGAGCGTGCGGTCGAGGTCCGAGCACACCAGGACGGTCACTGAACGGCTCCCTTGCCGAACCGGGGGTGGATGAGGCCCATGCAGGCGTAGGGGATGTCGTCCACTTCTAGGACGGGCACTCCGCGCTCTTCTGCCAGTAGGCGGATGTGAGTGAGGTCGGCACCGGCGCCCGTTCGGATGAGGACCTTCCACGGGACGCGGCGCAGCAGGACGCGCGTCGTCTCGCCGACGCCGGGCTTGATGAGGTTGAGGTCGTCCACGCCGTGCGCGAGGCCGACGCGGCGGACCGCATCCCAGCCCGACCAGTCGGGGGTGCGGTCGGAGTCTCTGAAGGTGGGCAGATCCTTGGCGACCCTCTCGGCGACGTCGGCGAAGCGCGCGCAGACGGTGTCAAGGAAATGGGCCGAGACGTCGTCGGCGGCGAGGTCGGCGTAGAACTTGGCGCCGTGGAAGTCCTCGGGGCCGATCAGCTCGTCGTTCAGCACCGTGCGGCTCACGAGCCCGGACACGGTGGAGTTCAGGCAGGCGGACGGGATGAGGAAGTCGTCGCGGGTGCCGTAGAGGGGCGTGCACCTGCCCGGGTCGGCCAGGACGGCGAGGTCGTCGGGGAAGCGCGCGGCCGAGTGCCCCGCGAGCGCGGCGGACAGCTCGCGGCTGATCGCGCCCTTGCCCGTCCACCCGTCCACGAACATGACGCTGGACGGGTCGTGGTGCGCCGCCAGATACCGGAGGGCGACGGTGTCGATGCCGCGTCCGCGGACGATGCTGACCGCGTAATGGGGAAGGTCCAGGTCGTGGGCGAACCGCGCCCAGCGCCGGGCGAGGACGCCGACGGGGGTGCCGGCGCGGGCCAGCGAGACCAGGACGGCGCCGGGGCCGCGTTCGGCGAGGATCATCTCGGTGACGAGCCCGGCCGCGTAGGCGAGCCGCTCCGCCGACTCGGCAAGGGCTTCGTGGAACAGCCCCTGGTACTCGGGGCCGGGCTGGTACTCCACGGGCAGAGATTCGGCGTAGTGGGCCCGTCCTGACTGGATCGCGGCCTCACGTTCCTCGGTCGGCGCCTCCAGTTCGGCATGGGAGAGGTCCTTGAGCAACCACGCGACGTCCTCGGCGGGATAGCTGCCGAAGTCCGGGCCGTACAGCGGCCTGGGCAGGGTCACGCTTCCCTCCTATGGGACGGAACGATGGCGAGGAGTACCGGCGCGAGCGCGCGCAGCTGCTCCAAGAGCCCCTCGGCGAGTTGAACGGTGTCGCCCACGTCGTCCACGACGAGCACGATCCGGTCGAACGCGGACGACACGTTGTACGCGTACCGCTCCCCCGGTCCATCGGCGGGGTCGTCGTGGGCGGGGAAGGCCAGGCGCGTACGGATCGCGTAGCCGGGATCGTCCACCGCCAGGACAGGTGAACGCGTCGTGGTGGAGTAGCGGACATCCACTCCGGGGAGTGCGTCGGCCAGTGCTTCCGCGAGCCGCAGGGGCGCGTACATCAGCTCTTCGAAACCGAGGACGAGCACACGCGAGCACCCCGCCCCCAGACGCGTCGCCACGGCGTCGGCCATGCCGGGCAGGTCCTTCTCCAGGCGGGTCCGGTGGGCGGGCAGGAAGCCGTGCCTTCCTCCGTCCGGCACTCCCCTCGGCCAGTCCAGCGCGACGTGGGTCAGCGGATACGACCGGGAGGGCTTCGGGGGCGGGGCCTGCCGGGAAAGGTCCTCCACGAGGGCCTGACCGGCTTCCAGGACGTTCTCAGGGAGTTCCACGCGGCCTGCGGCGAGCGCGACGGTGTCGATGCGGGCGCCGAGCCGGGCGGCCAGCGCGCGGGTGCGGTCACGGTCGTCCTCGCCGCGCAGGTCGACCAGGGCCGCCAGGACGTAGTGGCGGCGCGGCCGGACGGCGTGCAGGGCCTCGATCGTGTTGAGCACCGTCCGGCCCGTCGAGAGCTCGTCGTCCACCAGCACCACCGGCGCGTCGCGCTCGAACGCCTCCGGGTCGCCGGGCAGGAGGAGATGGCTGGTGGCGTGGCTGTGCTCCTCCTCGAACCCTCCGTACGTGGCGAAGCCGGGAACAGGGCGACGCGTGGAATGGAGGTAGTAGGCGCCGCCTAGGGCGTCCGCGACCGAGTGCCCCAGGGAAGTGGCGGTCTCGGCGTATCCGAGGACGACGGCGTCCACGGGCGGGGACGGCTCGCGTACCCGGTCGCGCAGCACCGCCGCGGCTCCCGGCGCACCACGCAAGGCGTCCGCGAGAGCGGGTCCATGTTCAGGTTCGACGGGCTCACCGCGCAGGCGCGCGCGCACGAGCCCGCCTAGCAGCAACCCCGCGCCGTAGACCAGGCGGGGATCGGTCGGGACGTGCTTGCCAAGCACAGCGGAGACGAGCAGATGCGCGCGCTTCGGGTTCCGGCGCACGGCGAGGCCGACGAGATCGCCGAGGCCGGCGCCGACGGGCCGCGACCCGTCCGCCAGTTCCACACCGAGGCGGGCCGCGACCCACTCCCCCGGCCAGACGACCGGCCCCGTCACCGGCTGCCCGCCGCTTCCAGCAGTTCCACGAACGTCACGCCCTCGGCGGCGACGCCGAACACGCGCGCGCGCAGCATCAGCCGCTCCGCCCACGCGCGGTGCGGCTTGGCCTCGTTCATCTTGTTCGCGTAGGAGCTGGCCATGGCGCCTCCTCCGGCCACGCCCAGGATGTCGGCGGCGTCGCAGTACTCCTCGTGGGTCACGACCGACAGCGCGTGGACGGCCGCCACGTGGCTCGGGTGGATCACGGTCTTGCCGGTGAGGCCGTTGGCCTTGTCCAGGTGGACCTCGCGGATCAGGCCGTCCAGGTCGGAGGTGATCAGCCGCTGGCGCAGCGGCGCGGCGTGCTGCGCCTCGAACGGGGACTGCCGCAGCTGGGGCTTGAACATCCGCTCCCCCGCCGAGAAGTACTCCCAGACGGGACCGGTCACCACGAAGCCGCTGCCGTCCGCGCGGCCGAGGACGTTGACCACGTCGCAGATCACGTTCGCGACCGGCCGGATGTCGTAGATGGTCAGGTCCGGTGGGCGGCGCAGCCCGTAGGCCGCCGACATGTCGGTGGCGCCGAGCCGGACCGCGAGGATCCGCTCGCGGTGCTTGGCGAGCAGCCGCGCCACGTCGTGCAGCATCTCGGCGCGCGTCTCGGCGTACACCGCGTCCGGGCTCTCGATCACCGGCATGGCCATCAGCCGCAGCCCGGTGCGCGCCGCCGTCTCCTCCAGCGCCTCGAGGAACGCTCCACCCGTGACAGCGGTGAACTTGGGCAGCACGAAGCCGGTGACCAGCTCCGCGGCGTCGCCCAGCCGGGCGACCAGGTCGCCGATCTGCTCGGGGCGGCGGATGCGGATGAACAGCAGCGGGAGGTCGGAGCCGCGCTCGCGCAGCGTCCGGAGCTGGGCGACCGCGTTGGCCTCGCCCGCCGGGACGTCGGTGTCGGCGATCGCGTCCTCCAGGCACACGACCATGCTCATCACGCCGCCCCGCGCCGCCTTGAGGACGTCGTCGGCGAGGACGGGCCGGGTGGCGGGGCTGTAGAGCGTCGCGCCGAGCGCCACCGCCAGCACCGCCGGGTCGTCGTGCCGGCCGAAGCGCCGGGGGTGCCGGTAGAAGAGATGCTTGCGGCGCGCGGTGTCAATGTGGTCGAAATGCCGCATTCACAAAGTTCCCCTCAGGATCGGAGCGCCGCGCGCGGATCGTCGGCCCCCGCCGAAGCCCGCCCCCCGGAAGCATTCCAGAATAGTCGGTCAAAACGACTATTCGTCAAAAAGCACCACCATCACGGCTTAGATCATGATGAAGATGACCAAGGGGAAAAAGCAGGAGTTCCGGGTACGGACGGCGCACTCTCCGGCGCCCGCGGCGCCCCGTGCGGTCCCAATCGCCCCGGCGCCCGGCCGCGACACGGGGACACCGCACGCGAACCACGGGCCGGAGCGCCGGAGACGGACGTCAGAGGTGGGACGTCACGGCGGGCAGGAGATGCTGGAACGTCCTGCCGTTCGCGGTCGCGCCGATCGCGGTCATCGACCAGCCCTGACCGTCCCGCGTCACCTTCGCCATGATCTGCGCGTTGTGCTGGCCGGCGCCGCTCAGGTCGTAGCGGGCGAGCTCCTGGCCCGTGGTGTCGTCCACCAGGCGGCAGAACGCGTTCTCGATCTGGGTGAAGTCCTGTCCCGTGAAGGAGTTCACGGTGAAGACGAGCTGGGTGATGTTGGCCGGGACGCTCTGCAGGTCGACGTTGATGACCTCGTCGTCGCCGTCACCGGCCCCCGTGAGGTTGTCGCCGGTGTGCTGGACGGAGCCGTCCTTGCTGCGCAGCTGCCGGAACCACACCGAGTCGGCGAGGTTGCCGCTGCCGTCGAACAGCAGGCAGGAGGCGTCCAGGTCGATGGACTGGGCCTTGGAGCGGCCGAACCGGCCCTTCTTGGCGGCCGCGTCCCAGCCGAGGCCCATCCGGACCCGGGTGAGGGTGCCTCCGCCGGGCTTGGCCAGTGAGACCTTCTGCCCCTTCTGCAGCGAGATCGACATCATCGGCTCCTTCGGTGGTGATGCTCGTCGCGGGGTGCGGACGCGTGGGCGGCCGGGCCTGGGCGAACGGCGCCGGACCCGCCGTATCAGACCTTGCTGGAATGGAGCGGGGAGCCCTCCCCGGCCCCGGCGGCGGGCTCGCCGCCCTCGCCGCGGTTGCGGACGACGGAGCTGACGAACGCGGCGATGATCAGGCCCGCGCCGAGCCCGCCGGTGAGCCACTCGGGGACGTGCCGGGCGATGCTGACCAGCATGCAGACGGCCAGCGCCCCGATCGCCCAGTGCGCGCCGTGCTCCAGGTACACGTACTCGTGCAGGGTGCCCTTGCGGACGAGGAAGACCGTCAGCGACCGGATGTACATGGCGCCGATGCCGAGGCCCAGCGCGATGATGATCGGGTCGGTGCTGATCGCGAACGCCCCGATGACGCCGTCGAAGCTGAACGAGGCGTCCAGCACCTCCAGGTACAGGAACAGGAAGAAACCGGCCTTGCCGGTGGCCAGCGCCGCCGCGGACGGCCCCCCGGACCTGCCCCCGGCGGGGGCGGGCGCGGCCGCCTCCTCGTCCTCGTCCTCATCGTCGTCGGTGGCCTCGGAGAACAGCTCGCCCAGCCCGTTGACGAGGATGTAGGTGACCATGCCGAGCACGCCCGCGATCATCACCTCGCCGGGGTCGTCGGCGTACAGGCCCGCCACGAAGGCCAGCGCGCCGCCCGCCACGACCACCGACAGCTGGTCCAGCTTGCCGATCCGCGCCAGCGGCCGCTCCAGCCACGGCAGCCACTTGTCCGCGCGCTCCTCGAACACGAAGTCCAGGAACAGCATCATGAGGAACATGCCGCCGAACGCCGCGATCATCGGGTAGGCGTCGTTCATCAGGTCGTGGTAGCGGTGCGGGTCGTTGACCGCCAGGTCGAACGCGTCGAACGGGTTCAGCTTGGCCGTGATCCCGACGATCAGCAGCGGGAACACCAGCCGCATCCCGAACACCGCGATCGCGATGCCCACGGTCAGGAAGATCTTCTGCCAGAAGGCGCTCATGCGGTCGAGCACCTT
The DNA here is from genome assembly GCF_900659635.1 of Actinomadura roseirufa. Lineage (GTDB taxonomy): Bacteria > Actinomycetota > Actinomycetes > Streptosporangiales > Streptosporangiaceae > Spirillospora > Spirillospora roseirufa. The sequence continues at coordinate 18,676 of NZ_CAACVB010000064.1, forward strand.
GGCGTTGACCACGGCGTTGTCGAACGACAGCGAGACCTCGAGGACGGCCAGCACGGCGACCAGGGCCAGCCCGTCAGGCCAGTTGTAGACCAGGGCGGCGAGCAGGCCGACCGCCGTGACGACGAAGGACCACCCGAAGGTGCGAAGAATCATGGCGTATTTCTGCTAGATGGACGGCCGGGGCGACCGGCCTGCGGGGAGGGCCGGGCGTCAGCCGACGTTGACGCCGAAGTCCAGGGCGATGCCGGCCAGCCCCGAGGCGTACCCCTGGCCGACCGCCCGGAACTTCCACTCGCCGCCGTGCCGGTACAGCTCGCCGAACACCATGGCCGTCTCGGTCGAGGCGTCCTCGGTGAGGTCGAACCGGGCGAGCTCGTTGCCGTCGGCTCGGTTCACGATCCGGATGAAGGCGTTGCGGACCTGGCCGAAGTTCTGCCGCCGGTTGTCGGCGTCGTAGATCGACACCGGGAACACGATCCGCTCGCACTCGGCCGGGACCCCGGTGAGGTCGACGTTGATCGACTCGTCGTCGCCCTCGCCCTCGCCGGTCAGGTTGTCGCCGGTGTGCTCGACCGAGCCCTCCGGGCTCTTCAGGTTGTTGAAGAACACGAAATGCCGGTCGGACATCACCTTACCCGTCCCCGCCAGCAACAACGCCGAGGCGTCCAGGTCGAAGTCGGCGCCCGTGGTGGCCCGCACGTCCCAGCCGAGGCCGACGGAGACGGCGGTGAGGTTGGGGGCGGCCTTCGTCAGCGAGACGTTGCCGCCCTTGGCGAGTGAGACTCCCATTGTTCGGGCCACTCCCTTCCCGTGGTTCCGGTGAGACCGGTCAGATGTTGACGCCGAAGTCCGCCGCGATGCCGGCCAGTCCGGAGGCGTACCCCTGGCCGACGGCACGGAACTTCCAGTCCGTTCCGGCCCGGTAGAGCTCGCCGAACACCATCGCCGTCTCCATCGAGGCGTCCTCGGACAGGTCGTAGCGGGCGAGCTCGGTGCCGTCGCCCTGGTTCAGGACGCGGATGTAGGCGTTGCGGACCTGGCCGAAGTTCTGGCCGCGGCTGTCGGCGTCGTAGATCGACGCGGCGAACGCGACCCGCTCGGCGGTGGCCGGCAGCACGCCGAAGTTCACCTTGATCTGCTCGTCGTCGCCCTCGCCCGCCCCGGTGGTGTTGTCACCGGTGTGCTCGACGCCGCCGTCGGGCGTGCGGAGGTTGTTGAAGAACACGAAGTGCTGATCGGTGATGATCTTGCCGGAGCCGTCCAGCACCAGCGCCGAGGCGTCCAGGTCGAAGCCGGTCCCGGTGGTGGTGCGCAGGTCCCATCCCAGCCCGACGGTCACCGCGGACAGCCCCGGCGCCTGCTTGGTGAGCGAGACGTTGCCGCCCTTGCTGAGACTGACACCCACAGTGCCTCCAAGATCGCATGCCGTAGGAGACGCCGGCCCGGCGCCTCGCTATATCGACGTGGCAGTGATGCTATCCGTTCCATACCTTGCGCGGTCTGCGCCAGACTGGGCGGAAGTGAAGGGAGGTCGCGTTGCGCGGAGGGGGCGACCAGCGGCGGCGTGGCAGGGGCGCGCAGGCCGCCGCGGCGGCGGTCGAGGCGCGGGAGGCGGCGGCCGCCGCGTTCTACGACATGGACCAGGCACAGAAGTTCCTGGAGGGCCGTGTCACGGTGTTCGAGGATCTCGACGGCACCGCGGCGGCTCCCGCCCGGCGCGAGTTCGCCGGGCTGGCCGAGGCCGCCGACGCCGCGTCGGTGGCCTACATCTCCGTGCTGGACGCCCACGACCCGGACGACCCGGAGCGGACGGCCGCCGAGTACGACTCCGCCCGCCGCGCGTTCGTGGCGGTCACCGAGCGGCTCCAGCAGGCCACGGGGAGCCTCAACGGCTTCGCCGAGCGGCTCGCGCCGCGGATGGCGCGGCTGGAGGCGGCGCTCGACCGGCTGCCGCCGCGGCTGACGGCCGCGCGCGACGCCGTCGCCGCCGCCGACGCCGCCGTGGCCGCCGCGCGCGCCGCCGGGATGGACGCGACCGAACCGGAGGCCGAGCTGGACCGGGCCAGGCGGGCTCTCGGCGTGCTCGGTTCCCAGGGGCTGGGCGGGCTCGGCCTGGACGGCGCGATGCGCCAGGCCGAGGAGGTCCGCGCGGCGGCCGAGCGGGCCCGCGAGTCCGCCGAGGAGCTCCCCCGGATGGCCGAGAAGGTCCGCAACTCCCTCGCCTCCGTCCGGACCAGGGTGGACGTCGTCGCGAACCGCGCGGAGCCGGTCAGGCAGGCGATGAAGGCGCTGCTGCGCGGCTACGCCCAGTCCTGCTGGCAGGACCTGCGGGGCGCCCCCGAGGCGATCGAGGCGGGCGTCGGCCGGGCCCGGGAGCGGCTGGAGGAGGCGTCGGCGCACACCACGCGGGCCGAATGGGGGCCGGCGCAGCGGGCGCTCACCGCCGCGCGCACCGAGCTGAACGCCGCCGACCGGCGCGCCGGGCAGGTCACCGGGCGGGTCGCCGAGCTCCAGGCGGTCGCGGCCGACCCGGACGCGCCGGTGGAGGCCGTCCGGTTCGCGGTCCGGGACGCCCAGCGGCTCGCGATGGCCCAGCCGGGAGGTCCGGCGCCGCGGCACGTCCGGGATCTGGACGCCCTGGTCGAGCGGCTCGAAAGGGCCCCGGCACTGCTCACCGGAGCTCACCCCGACTACTGGTCCTACCTGCAAGAACTCGACTCCATCAAGACCGTCGCGGGCGATGTGGTGGCGCGCATCCGCGCCGAGCGCGCCGGGCACGGCTGAGGCCCCCGCGACGGGCCGGGCCGCGGGAGCGGGCCCGGTCCGAGGGGCCGCGTGGCGGACCATCAGCCGAACAGGGTCTCGCCCCAGTAACCGCCCTCGCGGACGCCCGGCGGGCACGCGAACACACCCGACCCCACATGCTGGATGTACTCGTTCATCGCGTCCTTGGCCAGCGACTGCTGGATGCGGATGAAGCCCGTGCGGGGGTCGCGCTGGAAGGCGATGAAGAACAGGCCCGCCTCCAGCCGTCCCAGCCCGTCCGAGCCGTCGGTGAAGGAGTAGCCGCGGCGCAGGATGCGCGCGCCGCCGTTGGAGTCGGGGTGGGCGAGGCGGACGTGCGCGTCCGGCTTCATCCGGGCCAGGACGACCTTGTCGCGCTCCTTGCCACCGCCGGCGGGTGCGCCTTCCCCCTTGTCACGGCCGAAGATGTCCTGCTGCTCGCGCAGGGACGTGCGGTCCCACGTCTCGATGTGCATCCGGATGCGGCGCGCCACGAGGTAGGAGCCGCCGGCCATCCAGTCCGCGCCGTCGGCCGCGGCCGCCCAGACGTGCGCGTCCAGGAGACCCGCGTCGGTCCCCGCGATGTTCTCCGTGCCGTCCTTGAACCCGAAGAGGTTGCGGGGCGTCTGCGCCTCCGGCGTCGTCGAGGACGTCTTGCCGAAGCCGAGCTGGGACCAGCGGACGCCGACCACGCCGAACCCGATGCGCGCCAGGTTGCGGATGGCGTGCACCGCCACCTGCGGATCGTCCGCGCACGCCTGCACGACGATGTCGCCGCCGCTGCGGTCGGCGTCGAGGTTGTCGCCGGGGAAGTGCGGCAGGTCGACCAGCGCGGCCGGGCGGCGGGCCCGCAGGCCGAACCGGTCCCTGCCGTCCTTCTCGAACAGCGTCGGGCCGAAGCCGACCGTCAGCGTGAGCCGGGACGGCGGCAGCCCCTCGGCCTCGCCGGTGTCGTCGGGCGGCGCCACCGCGGGCCCGCCGGTCGCGCCCTGCCCGACCGGGCGCCCGGTGGTCATGGCGGCCGCCGCGGCGGTCCATTCCTTGAGCATCCGGACGAGCTTCGCCCGGTCGCCGGTGGTCACGTCGAACGCGGCGAAGTGCAGCCGGTCCTGCACGGGAGTGGCGATGCCCGCCTGGTGGGGGCCGTGGAAGGCCACGGAGGAGCCCGCCGCGTCGTCGTCCTCGGCGGAGGCGACGCGGTCCAGCCCCGCCCCGGCCGCCGCGCCGACCAGCAGGCTCGCGCCGGAGAAGCCGAGCATCCGGCGCCGCGACAGCCCGCCGGGCCGGCGCGCCGCGTCCGCGGGCTCCCGTACGGGGTCCGCGGGCTCCTGCGCGCGCGGGCCCTCCCGCTCCTCAGAACCGGCTTCGGTCATTTCGCCACCACTCCCGCGAGCTTCGACAGCGGCTCGCCCAGCGCGTTCACCGCGTCGGCGAGTTCCTTGCGGTCGCCCTTGCCGACCGTGTCGTAGGAGACGTACCCGTCGCCCTTCTCGTACTTCTTCAGGAGCGTCTCGACGGCGGCGAAGTTGTCGTCGAGGTCCTTGGCGAGCTGGGCGTCCTTCTCCTGGACGACCGGCTTGAGCAGGTCGTACACCTTCCTGGCGCCGTCCACGTTGCCCTTGAAGTCGACGAGGTCGGTGTGGCTGAACGCCTCCTCCTCGCCGGTGACCTTGCCGGTGGCGACCTCGTCCAGCAGTTCCTTCGCCCCGGCGGCCATGTCGTTCACCGGGTCGAGGGTGAGGCCGGGCAGCCGCGACTTCAGGACCTCCAGGTCCTGGACGAGGCGGTCGCCGTACCCCTCCTTGCCCTTGACCGACCCGTCCTTCCAGAGGGCCTTCTCCAGCAGGTGCCAGCCGGACCAGTCCTTGAGCTCCTCGGGCTTCAGGTCGGCCTCGCGGGCGTCCACCTTCGGGTCGATGTCGCCGAACTTCTCGGCGACGGGCTCGATGCTCTCCCAGCCGAGGCGGGACGGCGCGTACAGCTCCTTGGCCTTCGCGACGTCGTTCTTCTTCACCGCGTCGACGAACTGGCGCGTCTTGGCGATCGTGTCGTCGACGTTGGCGATGACGTAGGTCTTGTAGTCGGCGGCGGCCTTGGCGAGGCGCTGGTCGCCGCCCGTCGCCTGGCCGCTGACCGTCACGTCCTGGCTCGGGCCCTTGCCGGTCTGGCCGGCGCTGCACAGCAGCTTGTAGGCGCCGGCGGGCAGGTTCACCACGAAGTCGACGCTGGTGCCGGGGCCGATGTTCTCCCGCTCGGCGAGGATCTTGCCGTCCGCCTTGAGGACCTCGAACTCGTTGACCTTCGAGCCCTTGTTGGTGACCTTGAAGGTGTTCTTGCCGGCGCTGAGGTCCTTCTTGGCGACCTCGCACTTGTCGTCGCCGGCGGTCACGGCGATGGCGTCCGCGGCGTCGGCCTTGCCCCCATCACCGCCACACGCCGTGAGAAGGGACATCGACACGGCGGCGACGCCGCTGAGGGCGAGCACGGGGACACGGCGCATGGGGACTCCAGGACGGACACAATGGTTAGGCTCGCCTAAATTAGCCAAAGCTAACCTGAGTACGTCAAGTCGCCCCCGCGACAGTGAGTCATGCCACGTCAGCGCGGCCGATCATGGAGCCCGATCGTCAGGTTGCGCGCGGCCATCGGCGGCCCGCCCGGTGAGGGGTCGCCGTAAGGGGGAAGCTGCCCGTGCTGACCCTGCCCGTGTTGCCCCTGTCCCTGCTGGCCGTGCCCCTGCTGGGGATGCGGGTGCTGCGGCCCCTGCTGCGCCTGGCCCGCGCGCTCCGCCCACACCGCGGTGCCGTACGCGCACACCTCGAACCCGCCGCCGAGCGCCGCCGTGTCGAAGCGCATGCCGACGACGGTGTTGGCGCCCTTGCGGCGCGCGTCCTCGGCGAGCCGCTCCATCGCCTCGCGGCGCGCCGCGGCCAGACCGGCACCGGGCTGCTCACCGGTCATGCGGAAGGTCGCGCTGCTCCCCGGGTGCCCGTGCTGCTGCGCCGCCCTGCCCTGATCGGTCTGGACGGCCGTCCCCAGGACCTCGCCGAGCACACTGCGGATCTCGTACCCCGCCAGGCCCTCAGTCGTCACGATCAGCATGCCGACCACGGTAATCCACCGGGCCGACGAAATGCGACGATATGCCGCGATGACGGAAAGCGGCCGCCGGCCGCCCTCCCGGGCGGGCCGGGGACGGCCGCTTCCGCGTCGTCCTCCGCCCCGCTACTCCAGGTACTCGCGGAGCATCTGCGCGCGGGACGGGTGGCGCAGCTTGGCCAGCGTCTTGGACTCGATCTGGCGGATCCGCTCGCGGGTCACGCCGAACTCCCTGCCGACCTCCTCCAGGGTCCGCGGATGGCCGTCGGTCAGGCCGAAGCGCAGCTGGATGATCCGCTGCTCGCGGTCCGACAGCGTGCCGAGAATGTCCTCCAGCTGGTCCTGCAGCAGGATGAACGCCGCGGCCTCGATCGGCACGACGGCGTCCGCGTCCTCGATGAAGTCGCCGAGGTCGGAGTCCTCCTCACCGATCGGCGACTGCAGCGACACCGGTTCCTGGGCGATGCGCTGGATCTCCACGACCCGGACGGGCGACAGGCCCATCTCCAGGCCGATCTCGTCGGGGGACGGCTCGCGGCCGAGGTCCTGGTGGAGCTGGCGCTGCACGCGCACCAGCTTGTTGATCGTCTCCACCATGTGCACCGGGATCCGGATCGTCCGGGCCTGGTCGGCGATCGCCCGGGTGATCGCCTGGCGGATCCACCAGGTGGCGTAGGTGGAGAACTTGAACCCCTTCGTGTAGTCGAACTTCTCGACCGCACGGATGAGTCCGAGATTTCCCTCCTGGATCAGGTCGAGGAAGAGCATTCCCCGGCCCACGTAGCGTTTGGCGATCGAGACCACCAGCCGCAGATTGGCCTCGATCAGGCGTTGCTTCGCCCGTACCCCCTCACGGGCGAGCAGTTCGAGGTCGATGCGCTCGCCGCGGGCGAGGATGGCCACGTGCGCCATCTTCTCCTCGGCGAACAGTCCCGCCTCGATCGATTTCGCGAGTTCTACCTCATCTTCTGCCGTGAGGAGCGGTACGCGACCGATCTCTCTCAGATAGATCCGAACCAGGTCGCTCGTCGGCGCCCGCTTGCCGAGGTCTCCCTCATCCGCTCGCGCGACGTCCTCGGTCTCCTGCTGAGATTCGAGGACCTCCACCCCCTGCTCTGCGAGCATCCGGACGACCCTCTCCAGGGAGTCGTCCGGCAAGTCCGAGCGATCGAGCGCGGCAGCGACGTCGTCGACGGTCACACCGCCGCGTTCTCTGCCACGTGCGACGAGGTCCGCCACCTGATCAACCGATGGCGCCTCGCTAGGCAGCACCGAAGGGCCCACGCAGACAGTTTGCGTCAAATAGGGGCTAGATCACAGGACCTATTTTGCGGTCCCGTGACTTACTGGGCCCCAAGGCCTCGCTCACGCAACACCCGTCGCTGCTGCTCAAGCGCGACAAGATCGCCGAAGAGCCGGTTGTACTCCTCGGGCGCCTCGACCGGATTCAGCCGCCCGAGTTTAGATTTGGCGTCCGAGATCATGCGGGTGAGCTGCCGCTCCTGTATTCGGGCCAGCAGTTCCACGGCATAACGGTCATCCGATTCCTGGGCCGACCGCACCGGTTCGACACCGAGTTTGGTGATCAGGTCCCTGACCTGGTCGTTCGGCGCGCCCTCCAGGAGCAGCGCGACCCACTCGGCGACACCGCCCGCCGCCGTGACGCCCCCCACCTCGGCGATCACCGCGCGCACCGCGGCGTGCGGCGCGGCGATGAACGCCTCCGGCGGGACCTCGTCGAAGCCCGGCCCGAGCACCGCCGGACGCTGCACGGCCAGCTTGAGCAGCTCGCGCTCGCGCTGCACCTCCGGGTCGTTCGGGTCGTGGCCCGGCCGCCGCGCACCGCCGTTCGAGCCGGACGGGGCGCCGTCCCGGAGCCCGCCTCCGGCCTCGCGCCCGTTCGCCGCGCCACCGCCCCGGCCGTCGCCGCGTCCGTCGCCGCCGCGTCCGTGGGCACCGGGTCCGTTGCCGCCGCGCCCCTGCTGCCGGGCGTGCTGCCGGGCCGCCAGGTCGCGGACGCGGCGCAGCACGAACTGCTCGTCCATGATGCCGAGCCAGCGGTCCAGGCTGACGGCGTACATCTGGCGGAGCGCGCGGTCCTTGATGGCGGCGACGACGGGCGCCGCCGCGTCCAGCGCGCCGAGCCGTCCCTCGGCGGTGTCGAGGTCGTGCTGGGCGATCGCGCTGCGCACCGCGAACTCGAACAGCGGCAGCCGCGCGGCGACCAGGTCGCGGACGGCCGCGTCGCCGTGCCGGATGCGCAGGTCGCACGGGTCCAGGCCGTCGGGCTGCACGGCCACGAACGTCTGCGTGACGAACTTCTGCTCGTCGGCGAAGGCGCGCAGCGCCGCCTTCTGGCCGGCCGAGTCGCCGTCGAAGGTGAAGATCACCTCGCCGCGGAACTCGTCCTGGTCCATCAGGAGGCGGCGCAGCACCTTGATGTGGTCGTCGCCGAACGCCGTCCCGCACGTCGCGATCGCCGTGGGGACGCCCGCCAGGTGGCAGGCCATCACGTCGGTGTAGCCCTCGACCACCACGGCCTGCCGCCGCCGCGCGATCTCCTTCTTGGCCAGGTCGGCCCCGTACAGCACCGCGCCCTTGTGGAACAGCGGCGACTCGGGGGTGTTCAGGTACTTGGGGCCGTCGTCGTCCTCGTAGAGACGGCGCGCGCCGAAGCCGATGACGTCGCCGCTCAGGTCGCGGATCGGCCACATCAGCCGGCCGCGGAAGCGGTCCATGGGGCCGCGCCGGCCCTCCTTGGCCAGCCCGCCGGCGACCAGGTCGCGGTCGGCGAACCCGCGGCCGCGCAGGTGCCGGACGAGGCCCTCCCACTCGCGGGGGGCGAACCCGACCCCGAACCGGGCGGCGTCGGCCGCCTCGAACCCGCGCTCGGACAGGAACGTGCGGCCGATGGCGCCCTCGGGCGAGGCGAGCCGCTCGGTGTAGTACTCGGCGGCGGCCTTGTGCGCCTCGACGAGCCGGGCGCGCTGCCCGCCGTCCTGCCGGGGGCCGCGCCCCCCGCCGTCCTCGTAGCGGAGCTGGACCCCGGCCTGGGCGGCGAGCCGCTCCACGGCCTCGGAGAACGACAGGTGCTCGATCTCCTGGACGAACTTGATGACGTCGCCGCCGGCCTCGCAGCCGAAGCAGAAGTACAGGCCCCGCGAGGGGGTCACGTTGAACGAGGGCGACTTCTCGTCGTGGAAGGGGCACAGGCCCTTGAGGTTCCCGCCGCCCGCACCGCGCAGCTGCAGGTACTCGCCGATGACGTCGGCGATGGACGACCGCTCCCGTACGAGCGCGATGTCCTCATTGCGAATCCGGCCTGCCACGACGAAGGAGTCTACGGCGGGGCGGGGACATCCGGGGCATCACTCCACGACCCGGCTCGGTCCCGCCCGGCAGGGCGCCCACCGTGGTCCCCGATCGGGACGGGTTCGCCGTGGACCGTCCCCCGAGCGGGCTTCGGCCGCCAATATGGGGACCTCTGTCCCGAACTGTCCCCGACTGGTCGCTCTCCGTGGAGTCAATGAGGAGTAGTCCCAGGTGAGCACTGGACAAACGGGGCGTTGCGCGATGAGATGGCGCACCCGAGATTTTGCCCACCCCCAGGCGGCTCCGATGACGGATGTTGTGCTCGACGGCGTCGACAAGGTCTATCCGGGCGGGCATGTCGCCGTCCGGGACGTCCGATTGCGGATCAACGCCGGTGAGCTGTTCGTCCTGCTCGGGCCGTCGGGGTGCGGCAAGTCCACCATCCTGCGCATGATCGCGGGCCTGGAGGAGATCACCGCGGGCGAGCTGTGGCTGAACGGGGCGGTCGCGAACGACCTGGCGCCGCGCGACCGGAACGTGGCGATGGTCTTCCAGGAGGGCGCGCTCTACCCGCACCGCACGGTCAAGGGCAACATGATGTTCCCGCTGGAGGTGTCGGGCGACGACCGCGCCGAGGCGTCGTCGAAGGTCGTCGAGCTGGCCCGCGCGCTCGGCCTGAACACCATGATCGACCGGCTGCCGCGGACGCTGTCGGGCGGGCAGCGGCAGCGGGCCGCGATCGGCCGGGCGCTGGTGCGCGAGCCGTCGCTGTTCCTGATGGACGAGCCGCTGTCCAGCCTGGACGCCGGGCTGCGCACCGAGCTGCGGGTGGAGATCGCCGCGCTGGTCCGCTCCACCGGCACCACCACCGTCTACGTCACGCACGACCAGGTCGAGGCGATGACGATGGCCGACCGCATGGCGGTGCTGCGCGACGGCGTCCTGGAGGACGTCGGCACGCCCGAGCAGCTCTACCAGGACCCGGGCACGGTGTTCGTCGCGGCCTTCCTCAGCTCGCCGCCGATCAACCTGCTGCTGGCGACCGTGTGGGCCGTCGAGGGCGAGGGGCTGCTGCTCGACCTCGGCCCGCAGCGGCTGATGCTGCCGTGGGACGACCCGCGCGCGGCCGCGCTGATCAGCCTGCACGGGCTGCAGGTGATCGTGGGCATCCGCCCGGACATCCTGATGCCGATCGCCGAGGGCGAGCCGGCGGCCGCGGGCGCCGTGCTGACGGGCCAGGTGCGGGCGCTGGAGTTCCACGGCCACGAGTGGCTGGCCTATGCCGAGGCGGGCATCCCCACGGCCGACGTGAACGAAGTGGGGCGGGTGGTGCCGCCCGAGCCGCCGGCCCCGGAGCGCGCCGGGCTGGGCGCCCGGCTGGGCGCGCTGGTCACGACGGCGCTGGGCCGTTCCGCCGGTGCGGACGAGCCGGTTCCGGCCGAGCACCACGCCGGCCACCATCGCCGTTCCGACCTGATCTTCCGCATCGGCTCCGGCGACCGCCCCGACCGCGGCGACCGGGTCGCGCTGACCGTGGACCTCGACCGGCTGCTGCTGTTCGACACGGCCGGCCGGCGCGTCACGCCCGTCCGCCGATGACCCGCTCGAGCCGGCGCAGCCCCGGCTCGATCTCCTCGCGCCGCACGGCCCCGTAGCCGAACACCAGCCCCGGCGCGCGCGGCCCCGTCACGGCGAACTCCGACAGCGCGAACAGCCCGACGCCCTCCTCGCGGGCGCGGCGGACCAGCGCGGCGTCGTCGGTGCCCGCCGGGAGCAGGGCGCTCAGGTGCAGGCCCACCGCGGACGGGACGACCGCCAGCCGGCCCGCGAACCGGTCCGCGAGCAGCTCGGCGACGCGCTCGTGCCGGGCCTGGTACTCGCGGCGCGACCGGCGGAGATGCCGGACCAGCAGGCCCTCGTCGATGAACCGGGCCAGCGCGGCCTGCGCCGGCACGTCGGCGTGCCAGGACGAGACGTAGCGCGCCATCCGGAACGCCCGGTGCAGCGCGGGCGGCGCGACGAGGAACCCCAGCCGCAGAACCGGCCGCATGGTCTTGGAGAAGGTCCCGGTGTACAGGACGCGGCCGTCCTCGTCGAGGCTCTGCAGCGGCTCGATGGGGCGGCCGCCGTAGCGGTACTCGGTGTCGTAGTCGTCCTCCACGATCACCACGTCGCGGCGGCGCGCCCAGTCGAGCAGGGCCCGCCTCCTCGGCAGCGACATCGGCATTCCGAGCGGGAACTGGTGCGAGGGGGTGACGTAGACGGCCCGCGCGTCCTCGGGCAGGGCGTCCACCCGCAGGCCCTCGCCGTCGACGGGCACGCCCCGGACCCGCAGGCCCGAGGCCCGCAGCAGCAGGTGCGCGGGCGGGTACCCGGGGTCCTCCACGGCCACGACGTCGCCCGGTTCCAGCAGCACCCGGACGATGAGGTCGAGGGCCTGCTGGATCCCCGCCGTGATCACGATGTCGTCCGGGGCGGCGCGCACCGACCGGGAGACGCCGGCGTGCCGGGCGACGGCGGCGCGCAGTTCGGGCAGCCCGGCGGGATCGCCCGCCGCCGCGGGGTCGGCCAGCGCCGAGGGCCGCAGCCGGCCCGCCATGATCCGCCGCCACGACTCGTAGGGGAACAGCCGCACGTCCGGCAGCCCCGCCCGGAAGTCCCAGGTCAGCCCGGGCATCGGGGCGGGCCACGCGGAGATCTCCGCCCAGACCGGGCGCGGGCGCAGCGGGGAGGCGGAGGGGGCGCCGCGGCGCGCGGGCCCGGCCTCCTGGACGAACGTCCCGGCGCCGACCCGGCTCGTCAGGAAGCCCTCCGCGGCCAGCCGGTCGTAGGCGACACCGACCGTGTTGCGGGAGATCTCCAGCCGCCGCGCCAGCTCGCGGGTCGGCGGCAGCGCCTCCCCGGCCCGCAGCCGCCCGTCGAGGATCGCCGCGCGCAGCTGCCGGTAGATCTGCCCGGCGAGGTCACGGCGGCCCACGAGGCTGACGTGCAGGTCCACGGGATCCGACCTTAGATCGGCTCAGTCGTTTCCCGCAATTTTGGCCCTGTACCTGGTCCGCTGGGACTTCCTACGGTGAGACCCATGGACCCGCTGACCGAAGTGCTCGCCACCGACTTCCGTCCCCTCGACCGGAAGGCGCTCGACCTCTACCTCGCGATCGTCGCGCAGGTGAGGCCGGACGCGCTGGCCTCGCCGACCCCCTGCGCCGACTGGACCCTCTACGGGCTGCTGCGCCACCAGGTGAGCCAGGACGAAGGGTTCGCCGCCGCCGCCCGCGGCGACGGGGCCCGCCTCGGCAACTGGCGGGGCGGCGACCTCGGCGACGACCCGCTCGCCGCAGCGACGGCCTCCGGTGACCTCGTCACCTCCGCCTTCGCCGAGGCGAGCCTGGACCAGGAGTTCCTCCTCCCGGAGGTGCGGGACGGCGGCGGCTTCCCCGCCGCTCTGGCCATCAGCTTCCATTTCGTCGACCTGGTCGTGCACGCGTGGGATGTCGCCGCCGCGATCGGCGCCCCCTGGGAGCCGTCCGGCGAACTCGTCACGGCGTCGCTGACGGTGGCCGCGCTCGTCCCGCCCGGTCCAGCGGGCCGCGGACCGGGCATGTCGTTCGGCGCGGCCGTCGCCGAGGAGGGCGGCGCGCCGCGGGACCGGCTGCTCGCCCTGCTCGGCCGCTCGCCGTCCTGGTCCTGAGGCGAAGATCGGGCGGGCGACTCAGACCGGGGCCCAGTCCGGCGTCCAGATCGAGGGGCAGACCGGCGCCGCGTCCCGGTAGACGCCGATCTTCCACTGGATCTGCGCCTGCTGGGCGCGCAGCCGGGCGATCTGCTCCTCCACGCGCCGGTCGTGCTCCCGGAGCAGCTCGACCCGCTCCTGAAGGGTCCCGGCCCCGCCCCGGGCGAGCTCGGTGAAGCGCAGCATCTCGGCGATCGGCATTCCGGTCTCCCGCAGGCACCGCAGCATGTCGAGCCAGCGCAGGTCGTCGTCGCTGAACACGCGCCGTCCCGCGGCGTTCCGCGCGATGCCCGGCAGGAGCCCGATCTTCTCGTAGTAACGCAGCGTGTCGATGCTGAAACCGGTCTTATCGGAGGTCTCGGACGGAGAGTAAGAGCTCACCCGTCCACCTTGCCACCACGCGCGCCACCGTGGGCGGCGCGGTGGTCGCGTGGCGTTTGACCTGGAGCGCGCTCCAGGTCGCACAGTGGTCCTCAGCACTCGTGACGAGGACCCCGAAGGATCTGCCATGCGCATCGGACTCCAGGTTCCCAGCTTCACCTTCCCCGGCGGGGCGGAGGGGATCGCCCCCGCCTTCGGCCGGATCGCCCGCGAGGCCGACCAGGCCGGCCTGCACTCGCTGTGGGTGATGGACCACTTCTTCCAGATCGGGCAGGTCGGCCCGCCCGAGGAGCCGATGCTGGAGGGCTACTCGGCGCTCGCCTACGCGGCGGCCCTCACGGAGCGGATCACGCTCGGGACGATGGTGACCGGCGTGACGTACCGGCATCCCGGGATCCTGGTGAAGACGGTCACCACGCTGGACGTGCTGTCGGGCGGCCGGGCCTGGCTCGGCGTCGGCGCCGCGTGGAACGACGAGGAGTCGCGGGGGCTCGGCATCCCCTTCCCCCCGACGGCCGAGCGGTTCGAGCAGCTGGAGGACACGCTGCGGATCGCTCAGCAGATGTGGCGCGGCGACGAGTCGCCGTTCGAGGGCGAGCGCTTCCGGCTGGAGCGCCCGCTGAACTCGCCGCAGGCCGTGCGGCGGCCGCATCCACCGATCCTGGTCGGCGGCGGCGGTGAGAAGAAGACGCTGCGGTTCGTCGCCAAGTACGCCGATGCCTGCAACCTCTCCGACCCCGAGACACTGCCCCGGAAGCTGGAGGTGCTGCGCGAGCACTGCGAGCGGGAAGGCCGCGACTACGCCGACATCGAGAAGACCTCGCTGGCGGTCCTGCCCGGGACGCCCTCGGTCGACGCGGTCGTCGACACGGTCGGCCGGCTCGCCGAGGCGGGCATCGACCACGTGATCGTCTCCCAGTCCACCGGCCAGGACCTCGCGGGCGTGCTGGGCGAGGCCCTGACCCAGACCGCGGAGATCGTCCCCACCGGCCGCTGACCGCACGAACTGTCCCGCGCGCCGACCGGCACGCGGGACGGTTCCGAGGCAACTGGACCGGGCCCGTCTCACAACGGTCCTCAGCGGTCACGCGAGCGCGCGCCCTGACCGGCGGGGGCGACGCCGAAGGCGAGCCCCCGCCGGGAAGATCGCGAAGCGATTCGCGCTCGCACGAGCACGGTCACGAAGCGAGCGCTAGCGAGCGCAGTGGGCCGGGATCGCAATAAACTCAATCCCGGACGCGTGGACGCAGGTCCAGGGGGACGCCGAACAGGTTGAGCGCGTTGATCAGCGACACGAGCGCGACGAGGTCGCCGAGCTCGCGGTCGTCGGGGAAGTGCTCGCGCAGCGTGTCCCACATCGCGTCGGTCACCGGCTCTCTGCGGGTCACCGCCTCGGTGTAGGCGAGCGCGGCGCGCTCGGCCTCGTCGTAGAGGTGCGACTTGCGCCACACCGTGAGGTGGTGGATCCGGTCCTCGGGCTCTCCCTGCCGCCGTGCGTCCCCGATGTGGATGTCGACGCAGAAGGCGCAGCCGTTCAGCTGCGACGCCCGGATCTTGATCAGTTCCTGGAGCCGGTGGTCGAGCGGGCCCTTCCGGATCAGCCCGGCGATGCCGATGAACCCCTTGTAGACCTCGGGGGTCGCTTCCTGCAAGAGCATGCGTGCCATGGTGGTTTCTCCCTTCGTCTGGAGGGAGACGACGCAGCCCCGACCGGTGTGACGGCCGGATCGGTCCGGCGGGCACCGGCGCTATCGGACGGAGGCCGTGCCCTGAAGGTGCGCGAGCTTGTCCGGATTGACGACGCGGCGGTAGGCGGTGATCCGGCCGCCGGTGACCTCCATCGTGTCGACGGCCACGACCCGTCCGTCCGGCGCCAGGAAGAGAAGGCCGGGCTCCCCGTTCACCTCGGCGGGCACGACCCGCCGCCGGTGCCTCTCGGCGACCCGGATCAGCACGGTCACGACCCGCTCCGCCCCGGTGATGATCTTGCGGGCGGCGAAGACCTTGCCGTCGCCGTCGGTGGTGTACGTCGCGTCCGGATCCAGCAGCGCCAGCAGGGCGGCGCCGTCGCGGCGCTCGTAGGCCGAGCGGAACGCCGCGAGCACCCGTTCGCGCTCGCCGCGCGGGGCCGGCCGGGCGGGGCCCGCGGCGGCGACCTTGCGCCGGGCCCGGGAGGAGAGCTGGCGGCAGGCGGCGGGCGTCCTGCCCAGCACCTCGGCGATCTGCTCGTAGGGCACGCCGAACGCCTGGTGCAGGACGAACGCGACGCGCTCGGGCGGCGACAGCTCCTCCAGCACCAGCAGCATCGCGGTGCCGACCGTGTCGTCCACCAGGACCGTCTCGGCGACGTCCGGGCCGGTCAGCAGGGGTTCGGGCAGCCATGGCCCGACGTAGTCGACGCGCCGGGCGCGGGCGGAGCCGAGCACGTCGTAGGCGCGGCGCGCGGCGACGGTGACGAGCCAGGCGCGCAGGTCGCGGACGTCGTCCAGGGTCTCCTTGGCCGCGGCCCGCAGCCACACGTCCTGGGCGATGTCCTCGGCGTCGGCGACGCTGCCGGTGATGCGGTAGGCGGCGCCGAACACCGCCCGGCGGTGCTCGGCCCACTCGTCCTCGAGACGTCCCACGTCAGGCCGTCGCCGGGGTGAAAACCCACTTCTTGTACGACCAGTAGCGGAACGCCGAGCCGAGGGCGACCCCCGCGAGGAGGCCGAGGTTGTAGGCGACCCCGCCGTGCAGGCCCAGGGTGTAGTAGGTGAATCCGGTGCACAGCACCTGGATGAGGAGGCCGACGCCGTTCAGCGCGAAGAAGATCACTACCTCGCGGCCGGAGCCGTCGCTGTCGCGGTGCCGGAAGGTCCAGAAGCGGTTGGCGAGGTAGGAGGTGAGGGTGGACACCACGGCGGGCACGACCACGCTGGTGACCGGGCTCCCGCCGAGCCGGGCGCGCATCAGGTTGGCTCCGAAGATCATGATCAGCGTGCCGAGGAATCCCACGAATCCGAAGCTGAGCAGTTCGCGGAGGAATGTGCGGTACGCCGAGGCGGACGAGACCGTTTTCATCGGTCTTGACCGCTGCATGGTGCTCACTCGCCCAGACCTTACCTGAGTAGGACATATGCCTAGGTCACAACCCGGCCAAAAGATCGGCGCCCGGTCAGCGCTCCCGGTCAGCCCCCGGTCAGCGCTCCCCGTCAGCCCCCGGTCAGCGCCCCCGGTCAGCGCTCCCGGTCGGCGCCCGGCCGGGAGCCCGGCACCGGCGTCCGGCCGGACCCCGGCGGGGCG
>NZ_CAACVB010000065.1 GCF_900659635.1 Actinomadura roseirufa
CGCCGCCAGCACCTCGCGATCCCCGGCACGACGCCGCCCACCACCCTGCGGACGCGTCGGCGCAGGTGGCACCACCCGCTGGAACAACTCCCACAGCTCATCCGGAACCAGACGCTCCACCATCGTCACGCCGAAACACTATCGACCACACCAAACGAAACAACTTCTAAGGGGTTATCTCATTTGGTGAGTCTGCGGTGGCAGATGAGAGTGGCGGTGCGTGTCAAGTTAAACGGGACACCAGGGCATCAATCATGAGGCTGACGCCTCCTTGAGTTGCTGGTCGGAGTCTTCGTCGGGCCTGTTGATCCACGCCGCGGTCGGGATCTTGGGCAGGCTGGGCCGGCGGGTGAACCGCCGAGGGTTGGCCGCGCGGAACGCCTCGATGGTCGCGGAACGCTTGTCCTGGATGGCGTGTGCGGTTCCGATGTGCACGGTGAAGGGGGTGCGCAGCCCGATCCCGGAATGGTAATGCCGATGATTGTAATACTCGAAGAACCGACGACAGAAGCTGCGGGCGTCGGAGAACGAACCGAACCGTCCAGGGAACACCGGGCAGTACTTCAACGTTCTGAACTGTGCCTCCGAGTAGGGATTGTCATTGCTGACCTTCGGCCGGGAATGAGATTTGGTGATTCCGAGCTCGGAGAGAAGCTCGGCGACCGAGATCGAGGTCATCGCGGTGCCGCGGTCGGAGTGCAGCGTGCCCGGGGCGACGCCGCCGTTGGCGCGGATGGCGTTCTCGACGAACTTCTCCGCGAGCTCACCGGATTCGCCCAGATGGACCTCCCAGTGCACCACGTACCGTGAATAGATATCGATCACCACGTACAGGTCGAAGAATCTTCCGCGGACCGGGCCGGGCAACTTGGTGACGTCCCAGCTCCACACGGCGTCGGGAGCGCGGGCCTCCAGCTGAGGCTTCTTCCTGGCCTAGTGCCGGGCCTGGGCACGACGCTCCCGCACCTGGTCGCGAGCCCGCAACTCCCGGTACATCGTCGACGGCGAGGCCAGGTGGACGCCACGGTCCAGCAGCGCCGCCCACACCTGCCGCACGGACTTGTCACGGAATTCCTCACCGTTGAGGACCTCGATCAGCTTGTCGCGTTCGGCCTCGGTCAACGGGTTCGGCGGGACGGGCCGCACCGAGCCGGCCTTTTCTCGCCTGGGGGCGCGCCGCCGGTACAGGGTGGATCTGCTGATTCCGGTGATCCGGCAGGACGCCTGGATTCCGACGTAGGGCTCGAGTTGTTCACGGGCCTGTCCGCGAAACTCGGTTACGAGTTCTCCGAGTCCGCGCTCTCGGACATCATCTCCAAGAGCGCGTGCCATTTTCCCACGATCTCCAGGGCGGCTTCGGTCTGCTGGAGCTTCTTCGCCATGCGCTCTTTCTCTCGGAGCGTCCTGGCGTGTTCCTTGCGGAGTTGCTCCAGTTCGACCTGCTCGGGCGTCTTCTCCCTCTTCGCGGGGCTTGCCGTTCCCACGGCGGTCAGCCGGCCGCTGTCGCGCTGACGGCGCCACAACTGGATGCTGGAGTCGTACAGCCCTTCCCGGCGCAGCAGCGCACCCTTCTCGCCGTGCTCGGCCGCGTCGTACTCCTCGATCATCCGGAGTTTGTAGGCGGCCGTGAAGGTCCGGCGCTTGGGCCTTCCGGCCCGCGGCCCCTCGCTCGCGTGGAGATCATGGTCGGTCATTGTCACTCTACTCTGTGCCTGTTCTCGCCCTGCTCATGTCAGTCTAGGAACTTCATCCCCTTGTGTCCCACATGAGCTTGGCACGGAGGGGGTCTCGGCTGTTCGGCAACGAAATGGAAACAGCTGTAGATGTCCGCACCTCCTGATATCAACATGAGAGTTCTACCGGTGACCAAGGAGCAGCAGTGCAGGCGAACGAAACCACGTTGCGGAAGCTCGTCGAGGGGCAGATCCAGTTCCAGGTTCCGCTTTATCAGCGCAGGTACGCCTGGGAGGCGCGGCAGCTGAAGCAACTGTGGAGCGACATCGTGGGCGTCGCGGAGGGCCAGGTGGCGTCGCACTTCCTCGGCGCCGTGGTGCTGGCACCGAGCATGAAGGCCACACCGGAACTCTCACAGTGGACGGTGGTGGACGGCCAGCAGCGCCTGACCACCTTGATGATTGCGTTGTGCGCGGTCCGAGACCACTTGGCGGCAGCGACTCCGTCGGCCCGGCAGCGGATCAATGAACTGTTCCTCACGAACAAGTTCCAGCAGGACGACCTGTTCTTCAAGCTGCTTCCAACGCAGTCCGACCGCGATGCCTTCAAAGCGTGCGTCGAGAACGATCACGATGGTCTGCTGACAGGGCAGGTGGGTACCGCCTACCAGTTCTTCCGCAACAAGCTCCTCCAGATCGACAAGCCTGCCGAGGAGGGGGCCGTAGCACGGCTCGAGAAGGTCATTCTTGACCGGCTGAACCTGGTCCAGATCCTGGTGGACAAGGACGACAACACCTTCCGGATCTTCGAATCGATCAACAACACCGGGATGCGTCTCAACCAGGTTGACCTGATCAGAAACTATGTCTTCATGTGCCTGCCTCACCAGGGTGAGCACGTCTACACCAAGTACTGGCGCCCCATGCAGGAACTACTCGCCGAGCCAAAGGCGCTGGACCAGCTCATGTTCCAGGTTCTGGTGCTGAAGCAGGGTGAGAAGGCCAAGCACAACGACGTCTACAGAGGCCACCAGGAGCTTCTCGAGTCGATCGCCCACGAGGAGACACAGGTCCAGGCCTACGTCATCGACCTCGCCCGCCGGGCGAAACATCTAGCGGTGATCCTCAACCCGCCCGCGCACGAGGACCCACGCGTCATCGACCATCTGACCTTCCTCTCTGAGTGGGAGGCACAGACCACCTATCCGGTAATCATGCGACTACTGGAACTCCGCGAGGACGGCGACGCCTCGACCGATGACCTCGTCGCCTCTCTACGCTACCTTGAGAGTTTCCTGGTGCGCCGAATGGTCGCTTCAGTGCCGACCAACAATCTCAACCGGATTTTCATGCGGCTGGCCTCGCTCCTGGACCGGGACGAAAATCCCGCCGAGACCATCCGGATCGAACTGTCGGGGCAACAGCGTTACTGGGCCGACGACGCTGAAGTGCGAGAGGCCGTCAGATCCAAGCCGTTCTACATCGCCGGACGTGGCCAGCAGAAGAAGCTCGTCCTCCGCCGTCTGGAAGAAGCGTTCAGCAGCAAAGAGAAGGTCGATCTCAGCTCGACTTCGATCGAGCACGTCCTGCCTCAGCACCTGTCCGAGGCGTGGCGGCAGCAGCTGGCGGAAGACGGAGCCGACCCTCGAGAGACTCATACAGCCCTGGTCCACACCCTAGGGAACCTCACGCTCACCGGATACAACTCCGAACTCGGCGACCTGCCCTTCGACAAGAAGCGCGAGCGACTCCTGCAGACGAGCATCGCGATGACCAGCAGCATTACTGAACACACAAGCTGGGGACGCAAGGAGATCCTCGAACGGGCCGACCTCCTAGCAGACAAGGCGATCGCCATCTGGCCGGCGCCGCTCCCGCAGCCGGAGGACACCACCTCCGGCACGGATTGGACCCTGCTCCACGACGCCGTCGCCCTCCTGGTACCGGGAACCTGGTCGTCCTACAGCGACCTCGCCCAGCTAGTCGGCACCGCGCCCCTGCCCGTCGGCGTCTACCTGGCCTCCACGGTCCTGCACGGCGCGCATCGCGTCCTCACCTCCACCGGCCAGCCCTCAGATGGATTCCGCTGGCACGATTCCACCGATACACGCGACGTCCGCGACGTGCTCCGCGATGAAGGACTGACGTTCAATGCGAACGGGCAGGCCGACCCAACCCGCCGATTGACGGCGGCCGAACTCGCCCAGCAGCTGGAACTTCCAGGTGCCGAAGACTTTCTCGAAGCCGATCCCGCCCACATCGACCCTTCTGATCTGAAGCCCTTCGAACTGCGATTCCACAGGCAGCTCGCAAGCCGTTCAGGACCCCTGATTGCGGGAGCCGTAACCAAGCTGATCGAGCACTGGAACGCGCAGGGAGTCGGTCACCTCTACTTCGGCACCGCCTCCACGCTCGGACGCTGCACACCCACCATCACCAAGAACGGCACCGACTACTGGTTGTTCAACATCTATCCAGAGCAGATCGAAGTGGCGTTCAACGCACTCAGCAAACGCGCACCTTTCGACGATATCGAACTTCGAGAAGAAATCCGCCAACGTCTCAACAGCGCCCCAGGAATCGATCTCCCTGCTTCAAAGCTCAGCCTATTCCCTGGTTTTCCCTGTGCCGCTTTGACCGATACCAGCACCTGGGACGCTATGGTAGCGACCCTCGACTGGTTCACTCACCGAGTAACCCTCATTACATAATCGAACTACAGCTTCGCTGCCAACCAGGAATCTCCGTCCGGCTGCACGGGATGGCCCATGGCACGCAGATGCAGTCAGCGACGTCTCGGACGTCGACAACGTTTGAGTGTGTTGCAGTCCGGACGCAGGAGGTGGGTCGGCGACCTTCTTCAGCCCGAGGCTACTTTGGGGGGCACACCACGGCTCAGTCCGGCACAGAAGTCCGGCTGGATGCGGACAGAGTGGCATAGACTGACACCGAGAGCACCGCTCCGATACGAGAGCTCCAGGCTTTTGATCCGCAGGCTGTGCATCAGGCACGCAAAGGCCCATTGCCCCGCGTGCGCTGTGGCTTGTACCGGTCCTGCCACTCCCGCACGCGGGGTCACGTGATCGTGAAGCGGGACGGGATGGTAAGGCAGGCGTTGGGTGGGATGGGAGCTGGAGCCGGTCTGCGGCGGACCCCGTACTTGGTTCGAACCGGCGCTGCGAGATCTATCCCGTGATGCTGGAGTCCATAGACACTCAGGCACGACAACTCTCGATAGCATTGGGCCCGCGTGCGGTGCTCGCATGCGGGCCCAAGCTGTCACGACGGGTGCGGTACGGGTGGCTTGCCTCCCATCGCGATGCGGTGGACGTCGCCGATCGGGATGGCGAAGGGCATGTGGGAATGGTTGTGGTCGCCCCACCGTCATGAACCCCCATGCCGCTGAGTCGTGGATGTTGTCCGGGCGTCGACCTCAGTCGACATTGCGCCGGGCTGTGTTCGCTCGTTGTTTGCTCGTATGTCGCAGAACAGCGCAACAGGAGCCGGCACAAGGTGTCATCAGCTTCGGCCGTCCGGCGGACAGAGCGGCACAGAACCGTACGGGTCGGCAGTCGGTGGCACGGGGGCCGTAGTCGTGCAGGGGTCTTCTAAACCGACGGTCGCGGGTTCGAATCCTGCCGGGCGCGCTCTCCCCACCACTTGGATCAAGGCACTCACCTGCCCAAACACCCCGCAAGCCCAGCGTCACCGTGCGCCACGATGCGCCAGCGACGGCCGCCGAACGCCATGGCTCACGGAATATTCACGGAATGATCTTGCACACTCCGTGTGCGGGCGGCCGCGATGACCGCCACACCGCGTGGCCACGTCCAAATCCCCCGCTCACTCCTCCACTCCCCCACCCACAGCGCCCTGGCCGTCTGGACCTGGGCGATGTACGAGACGCTGATGCCGCACGGCATCGGCGGCGGCCGAGCCTCGGCCGCCGCCCGCCGCCGCTTCCTCGCCGAACGCGTAGGCGCTTCCACAAGCACCCTGGACGCCGCCCGCCGGGAACTACTGGCACCCGCGCCTGACGGCCCCTACCTCTCCCGCTCAACCCCCCGCGGCGCCAAACGCAGCGTCCTGCACGCCGCCCTCCGCCGCCCCCGAGAAACAGGTGAGCGCTACGCCGCCGTTCCAGCCTGGACGCTGGACGTAGTACACGCCGGACGCCGCCGCCCACCCGGGACGATCTCACCAGAGGCATGGCGCCTGCACGCGACTGTCGTCGACCGCGCGGGCCGCGACGGCGGCCGGGAAACGTTCGAGACCACGGTCGCCCGCCTGGGCGCCACGCTGAACGCCTCACCGGCCACCGGACGGCGCCGCCTGGCCGAACTGGAAGCGGCCGGACTCATCGAGGCCACCGAACGGCGCGGCGGATGGTTGTCGCTACGCGTGTCGCCGACCCCTGACAGGGCGTCCGAGGCCGCCCAACATTTCGCCAGGCACGGCCGACGGCGCACCGAGCTTCCCCCCACGGCACGGACACCTGTGCTGGCGGCACTTCGACACCTACCTCAGCCGTTGGCCCCTCGATGCACCAACAGCCCGGCATGCCCTGGAACCCTGGTCAACATCGCCCGCCTGCTGATTCGAACGCGCGATGTTAACGGAGCCCACCATCTGCTCAACGCCCTCTTCCACGCGCTCAGGGCCCACGGCGACGCCGTGATCGACGGCCGCTCCGTATCCTTCCGCCACCTCACCAACACGGAAGAGGACCACCGCACGCTCTGCCAAGGTTGTGGACGGTACTGCTCGCCGACGGCACCCGCGCCCTGACGAGCGCCGGCCGGTGGCAAGAGGCCCTCGCTTATGTACAGCAGCACAAGGGCATCGGCCACCGACTGCTGGACGGGCGACAGGTCGCCGTCCTCGCCCGACTCCATGCCGGCGATCCCATCACCGCGTTGAAGACCATCAGCCAGAGCGACACCGCCGAGCCATGGGAACGCGCGGTGGCCGCCTGTCTGACCGCCCTATGCACCACCCGCACCGACCAGTCGGCGAACGCGGCGGTGACCACCATGATCGACCACTACCTCGGCCTTCCTCCCAGCCCCGAAGTCGCCCTGTTCCAAGTCCGCCTGGGACTGAGCGCCACAGACATTGCAGGCATCACCGGCCAGCACCACGAAGGCGAACGAGCCACGGCCCGGCTCGTCGGACAGGCCCTGACCTCCGAAGACGGATACGCCGCCCAAGAGGTCGTCAACAACCGGAGCAGCCGTACGCGCCTGACCGTCGGGGATGAGCGCGCTCTGTCCGCAGTCGTACGATCAGCTGGACTCGACCGCAACGCCATCCCTCATCACCTCATCACCGACCTCCTCAACGCTGCCGAAGTAGCCCAGGAAGTCACCACGCGCCAGCAGAACGCCCCGAAACCATGCCATGCATCGGACTGAGCCCTGAGTGCCCAGCTTGAGGCCAAGAGGCTTTGATTCCACTGACTTCATACAAAGTGAACGAATACTTCAGTTCAAGTCACGCTGCACCTGTGGAGAATTCCGGCGAGTCGACCGAGTTGCGCCAGAAGAGCTGAAGGCTCTGCGTCGAGGTCGAGAGCGTGGCCGAGGATCTCGGTTCCGGAGCGGCGGACGATGTGCCGGACGGGGGTCTCGTTGCCTTTGGCGTAGACCAGATGGCCGACCGGGAGGCCCAGGACGGTGCAGTAGGCGAGGAGCTGGTAGAGGTCGGCGTTCGGGTAGCCCTTGGGCTTCTCAGCCTTGTATTTGGCATCGACGACGGCCACTGGCGCGCCTCCTTGGTACCAGACGATGTCCGGTTTCAGGTTGACCTGCTGGGCTTCGTCGAGAAAGTGGGGGTCCTGGCTGCGGAGTCGGCCACCGTAGGGGGCGAGTGCGTCGCGTAGGGCGGCGGTCACGAAGTCCTCGAAGAGCTGCGGCATGTCGAGAAGGAAGCCATTTATCGCCACTCCGCCGGGTCCGTGTTCGGCGGAGGTGGCGCGCAGGACGAGTTCGGCGAGCCGGAGGGCGGTGTGATACCTGGCGTTCAGACGGGTGGGAAGCCAGGTGGGAATCGGGTCTCGGCGGGCGAGAGGTGACACGTCGGCAAAGTCGCGGAGGACGTGGCGGAGCATGCGTGCCGACTGAGCGTCGACGCCGGGGACGGTCAGCATGCGTTCGCAAGCGGTCAGGAGGATCCGGTTCTCGGGGATGTCGACGGTGAACTCATCGTGCCGGATCTCCAGAGGGATGGCGAGGCCGTGGTGACGGTGCAGCTGCTCGGTTTCGCGGAGGCGGCCGCGAAGGACGTAGGAGGTCTCGCTGATGTCGACGTAGCCGGGAAGAAGACCCTGGTGGATGGCTCGCTGGGTCTGTCTCCACAGGGCCTGGGCGAAGGCGGGCACCAAAGTGGCCGCTTCATCCAGCGCGACGGACTCCTCCCTCCAAGCGTCACCGTGATGGGCGTAGCCGAGGAGGAAGAGCAAGCGGGCGATCGGCACCTTGGGCGCGATGTGGATCTCCAGGTCCCCGACCCGGGCCGCGCCGACCTTGCCATGGGGCGCGATCGTCCACAGGCTGTGATCGAAGGGGTTGGGGGCGGCTCGTACCACCTCCGACCGCGCGAGGCGTTGCCCCTGTTCCGGGGCGAGCGGGACGCTCCGGCCCCGGTCGAGTTCGTGCAGTCGGATGACGGTCATGTGAGGCCGAGGGCGTCCCGGAGGGAGGCAATCCCGTACTGGGCTTCGAGGTCTGGTACGCCGAAGAAGAGGTCTTCGAGGAGCGGCATGATCGAGTGCTCCCACACGCGGTCCAGTCCATCGGGCCTGGTGTAGATCGTCGGCTTCATGAAGTAAGAGGGGCCAACCGAGGCATCGGCATCGGCGATGCGCCGGTTCAGCTCGTCCAGGAGGAGGGCGGCGTCCGGAGGGTGTTGTTGCCGGTCGAGCCAGCGATGGAGCAGGCCCTCGATCGGCTTCTTGGCCGGGTGGAGTTCGATGAAGGAGAAGCGGCGGCGCATCGCGGCGTCGACCTTGGCGATCGAGCGGTCGGCGGTGTTCATCGTGCCGATGATGAACAGGTTCTCCGAAAGGGTGAACTCCTTCTCGGGTGAGTACTGGAGGCTGATCGACTCGTCCCGGTACTCGAGCAGGAAATACAGCTCGCCGAACACCTTCGCGAGGTTCGCCCGGTTGATCTCATCGATGATGAGGATGTACGGGGTGGAGGTGTCGTCGGCGGCGGCTTCGGCGAAGGCGCGGAAGGGGCCTGGCCGGAGCTCGAACGACAGCGATCCGCCTTGCCCCTGCTTCGGGCGGAAGCCTTCGAAGAAGTCCTCGTAGGTGTACGACGGGTGGAACTGGACGAGCTTGACCCCGCCGGTCTGCGTCAGATGCTTGGCCAGCTTGTTCGCAGTAAAGGTCTTCCCGGTACCGGGCGGACCGTAGAGGATGATCTGCTTGTTCTCCCACAGGAGCTCCGAGATCTTCTTCAGGTCGTCTATTTCGTAGAGCAGCTTGTCCGCGAGCGCCTCGGTGATCGGGTTGAAGGCGAGCTCGCGTTTGGTCGGGTCCGGTTTCTTCGACACGGGTTCTACGAGCGCGGCCAGCTGATCGTAGGCCTCGGTCAGTTCGACCACATGGGAGTGGCTGGCCAGTAGCGCCGGGACCGGCGCCTGGAGCTGGTCCATGTCGACCGGCGTCTTCGGGTTGAACCACTCCACCGGCCGCCGCAGGTTGGTCAGGTTCTTCTCCGACTCAACGAACGCCGCCGGTCCGGCGATCTGCCCGAGGTACACCTGACCGCCGGCGCTCGCTAGGACCAGGTCGCCCGGATGCATCCGCCGCAGGAACCGGTCGAACTCCTCAAGGCGCTGCTCGCGGAACGCGTACGACTTATGCCCGTAGCCGGCCTCGACGGCGGCCTTCACCTGCTCATGGGTCGACGTGGCCGAGACATCGCGCAGCTGGGAGGCACTCAGGGAGACGAAGTCCTGCTCCAGCCACTCGGGAACGACGTTGTAACCATCGACGCTGGAACCTCGGACCGTCCATGCCCGATGCGCCGTCCCCGGGGCGTCCTCGGTCTCGCTGGTCCTGGATTCGAGCTGGGCCTCCAATGTTTCGGTGGTCAGCCGCTGACCAGGATCAGCCAGGCCGTCGCCGTCGAACTCCAGACCCTCATCGGTGAGACGCTTGCGCAGGTCACCGCCCCGATACTGGAAGTGCAGCATCCCCTCCGGGGGGACGGATCCGTCCGGACGGAGAACACGATGAGAGTTGACCACCTTGGTAGCGGCCAGGAAATGCGCCACTTCATCGCCGTTGGCGTCCACCAGCTGGGCGAGATCGTCCTGGCCCGTCCAGGACCCCGCCTCGAGCTCAGCGACCGCAGCGGCGATGAACCGCTCCCACTCGCTAAGGCTGGCCAGTGCCTTCTTACGCCGGGCGTCCACCTCTTTCCACAGCCGCCTCTCCTCCGCGTGAAGCTCCTCAGGAGTCGTGAAGGCTTCGAGCGCCTCAAGACCGGCCTCGGTGATCGCCCACCCGTCGCGCTTCGTCAGCCAGCCGACCGTCGCGGCATCTCCGGCGAGGAAACCGGTGGCCCGCCGCCACCGCGGCAGACCACTGTTGTCGAGCGACAGTTCGAACGGACTGAGCCCGACCCGTTCGAGTACCCCCTCGTAGACGGTCTCGTGAGGAAGCCGCTCACCGGCTTCGGCGAGGATCGTGAGCGTGGCGTGCAGCAGGAGGTCACGGCGGATCTTCTGTACCGGATGCATCGGCGTCTCTTCGCCGCTCATTCGTCAGCTCCCGCTTGGTGCCGTGGTCCATGCCCTGGCGGTGGATCCAAGGGAGTCTGGTACGGCTTGCCGGTCTTCGACGCTTCGTCCATTGCATCGTAGATCTCAAGGATCAGCTGCTTCGTTCGGGCGAACCGCTCGGGATCGTTGTTCCGAAATGCCCGGAAGCTGTCCAGAATGTAACTGACATCATCCCGATCGACGCCGCACAAATGGAAGTATGCGGCGTCCAGTTCTGCTCGTATCGCGAAGCGGCGCCCTTCATCCCACACGAAAGGTGGGCTGGAATCGCCGAGATCCTGCGCGAAGCCAACGAGATCGTTCGCCGTGTAGCCGAGTTCGAGCACGCGCTGTCGAATCCATCGGCCCAGGTCGGCCCCGGAGAGCCAGTCAACAGCAGCCGTATAGGCGTTCGGCGGCAATACAGGAAGCTGATTCAGAGACGAATACGTCAAGTGGGTGCCGGCCATCTTCTGGCGGGCGACATAATCGAGCACGAACGCAGTCATGTTCGCGAGCAAGAGTTCGCGGTTCTTTCCGGGGCCGAGTGCCGTTGGCCAAGTGTGCCCTACGCCGTATCTCGGCATCAGGCCGAAGATAACGGTCCTCTCATCAGAACTGCGGCAGATGTCACGCCATCCCAGTAGCCAGTTCCGTTCCCAGTTGCGACGCTGGAGGCGCGTTTCGACCTCGCTCTCGGCAACCCAGTAGCGAGGGAGCGGTAGCGCGGTGGGGTCGGCGTGCTGTTGGGGGGTGAATCGAGGGAGAGCGCCGACATTGAGCTGAGCTTGGGTTGCACCTTCGTAAGTGGAGAACCGAGAGTCGAAGTGGTGGACCATCTTCGCCTCGTATAGCGGCAGCATGCGGTCGATGCCAGCTTGCGCCGAGGGGAGCGCGAGCTGGGCCGGAAGATCGAGGTCGAATAGTCCTTCAGGTTCCGCCGAGTCGGGAATTACTGGCACTTCCGTTGCCTTCGTAAAAATGTTCCCGGTGAGCGTCCAACCATCGGCGGCGAGCTGTTCCCGGGTATTGAAGAGTCCGGAATCTGTCGCCATATTAAAGATGCCTTGCATGAAGGAAAGATTCCATGGGTTGGAATCCGTTGATTCCCGCCAGAGCACAGGCACCCGATGATAGATGTCGATGACGATCTTCGCGTGCCGTGGGTCGTCGAACACCGGGCATGTGAGCGTGTTCGGATTAAGGCGTTCGATGTCTTCGGGAGTCAGACTGAAACGCTTCTCTTCAATCTGCCCGACCCGTCTCGCACGGAAGGCCAGGTCGATCCACATGGACTCAGCCTTCTGACCGACAATGACAAAAAGACAGAAACGGACTCGATGATCGACATCGGCGAAGAGTTTCTCTTCGTTCTCGAACTCGTAAATCGAGACAAGGCTTCGCGTCCTCACCAGATCACCAAAGAACGGTGCAGTGGTGGCATCGGTGGCGATCCCAGTGGGGAGCGCGAGTCCGGCGCGCCCGTGCGGATGTAGCACAGCTCTTGAGGCCTCGGCGAAAAGAGCGTAGGTATTTAGGCGACCCATTCCTGTTTTGGTGAACCGCTCAGACGTCTTAAGAAATAGCGCCAATCCCTGAGTCCTGCGCAATGAGTCTAGGTAGTCGGCGTGGAGTCTACGATCGGCTTCGCTGCCACTCGCTGCGAGAGCGGCGATCATTTGCTTCCGACGTGCGGCAGTCGGAGCTTTTGTTATTTGTGGAGCAGAGGCAGCGAAGAACTCCTCGTCCTTCAGCTCGACCTTCTCCCAGGGCGGGTTGCCGAGGACGCAACTGAAGCCGCCGGCCCAGCCGGTGTCCGGATTGGTTTCGTTGGTGGAAGCGACTGGAAACAGGTGCGGGTACTCGATGTACCAGTGGAAGAACCGGTACTGCCGACTCAGGGAGCGGACCTGTTGCTCGATGATCGGGCGGGCGGAGAGGTCGGTGTCCGCAGCGAGTTGTTCCAGGACTTCCTGTGTGATCGCGGTCTGGCGGGTGTGCTCAGTCTTGGGCTGGACGAACGCCGCACACCAGGTGTCGGCCAGGAACCTCTGGTGACGGAGCTCCTCGGACTGTTCGAGATCCTGTGCCTTGCGCCGCTGCTGGATATGGAGGTCTTCGAGGGAGTCCGGAAGGACGGCCTGGATGTCGCGGGCGCGCTTGGCGAGGACGGCATTGGAGATGGGGAGGCCCTCGGCGGCCAAGACGCTGCCCTGTTTGGCGATCTCCTCGGTGTTCTGCTTTTTCAGCGAGGAGGCGACTTTGCGGTCATCGCCTTCGATGGGAGCGAAGGCTGCGGAGGGGATGCCGTCGGCCAGGAGCTTCGGGGTGGCTCCGAGGAGGGTGTTGCCGACGCGGATGTTGGCGTCGAGGAAGGTAAGGGGCTTGCCGGGTTCGAGTGCCTCCATCCAGAGCGAGATCTTGGCGAGTTCGGCGGCCATGGGGTTGATGTCGACGCCGTAGATGCAGTGGCCGATGACCTTGCGGAGCGCTGCTCGGATGGCGGGATCGGTCGGTTCGGGTTCGCCGGTCTCTTCGGCGGCGACACGCTTGGCGATCCTGCGTGCGGCGGCGACGAGGAAGTGTCCTGATCCGCAGGCGGGGTCGCAGACCGTGACTTTCAACAGGGCGTCGATCCGCTCTTGCGGGGTCTTGGCCGTGCAGGCCTTGTCCAGGAGCGGGTCGAGGGTGGAGTCCAGGAGGCATTCGACCAAGGAGGACGGCGTGTAGTAGGAGCCGCTTCCCTTGCGTTCGTTGCCCGCGAGGGTCTCCAGCGTGTACTCGTAGGTCTCGTCGTTGTGGTGGGCCTTCAATTCCAGTAGGCCTTCGTAGACGCTTCCAAGTTCTTCGGCCCCGAGGTGTCCGAAGTCGACCTGCCGGGTGCCTCCGCCGTCGCTGGCCTGCTTGTAGGCAAGGGCCTTGACCGCGGCGAGCAGGGCCCGGTTGGACAGGCGGGCGCCGTCGAGGGGCTCGTCGAGCGGGAGCGGGAGGTCGGAGTCAGGGAGGCGGGTCTCGAAGATGCCGCCGAGGGCGGGCAGCGCGAGTTGGGGGGTGCCGCCTTCTTCGCCGAGTGAGCTGAGGATCAGCCAGGTCGATTCCCACAGGTCGCTGTGGTGGGTGCCGCGCCGTTTGCGGGCGAGCTTGCGCAGCCGGTCGGCGGAGAAGTAGGCGGTGTAGCGTTCGCGGGCCGCGCGGATTCCCTGAGCGGCTTCGGCGTCACCTTCGGGAATGGGCTGGAGCAGAATGTTTCGTTCTTCGGCGACGAACCAGAACAGTAGCCGGTAGACGTTGCGCAGGAGCGCCCGGTTGAAGTCGTCGATGTCGAGTTCGTCGTTGCGGAGTCGTGAACGCAGATGAGGGTTGTCGGGGTGGGTGAGGAAGCCGGTGCCGAGCTCGATGATGGCCCGCTCGACGCCCTTGCGTAGATCCTTCAGGGCTCGTTCGCCCTGTGTCGCGCCGAGGCTTCTCCACTGCTCCAGGTAGCAGGATTGAGGGCCGTCGTCGTCGGCGGCGGGGGTGAATCGGGTGGCGTGGCAGAGCAGGAACATGCGGGTGAAGTCGCTGAACTGCTCGCCGCCGAAGATGGCTTGGAGGTCGAACTCGAAGTACGCCTGGCCCGTGAGGGTCGCGGAGTCACGGAGCACCCGCAGGACCTGTCCGTTGGACAGCAGGGCCCAGAGCCGCTCGTCTGACCGGTTGAGGAGTTCCTGGACCATCGCGTGCGGAGCCCGTGCGGTGACGTTCGGGGTGCGTGTGTCGAGGCTGACTTCCCAGCCGAGGAGATGCACGGGCACATGGGCGCCGTAGTGATGGCTGATGGGGAAGCTCTTGCCATCGATGTCCACGGTCTGCGCGGTTTCCAACCCGGCGAAACCCAGCTCACGCAGGAGGATGTTCAGCCACTTGCGGTGAGCTTGGGCCGAGGACTCCGGGTGGGTCTCGCGGCGTTTGGCGTACTCCTGCCACGTTTCCAGCAGATAGGGCCAAGCGCGGGACGCCTGACGGCGGACGGATTCGCCCGACTCCAATCCGTAGGTGTCGGCTCTGGTGCCGGGCACGTCCTTGTCGCCGGCGAGAACACGGTTGACCAACTCGGGGACGAGAAGGCCGCCGACGACCTTCGGGGACATCGAGGCGGTCATCGCGCAGCTCCTGGGAGATAGACGTAGACGCCCAGGACGTCCGCAGGCTTCTGGGGTTCAACGATGATCTGGCGGCGGACGCGCTGGCGTCCTGCTTCCCGGACCCGGATATGGGCGTCGCGGAGGAGGACGGCGAGATCATCGGCGGTTTGGTCCAGGTGCGGTTTCACGACGGGCAGCTCGCCGACGGCTCGTTCGATGAAGTCGATGGCCTGGTCGGCAGGCACGTTGCCGGACGGCTGTGCGGACAGGAGCGTGCGGACTTCGTCCTCGGGCAGCCATTCGGCGGAGGCGGCCCGCCCTCGGTACGCGAGACCCTGGGCGTCCTCGGCGACCAGGAGCCGCTTGGTGTCGCGTCCGGGCAGGGACAGATGGAACCGGAACCGCACGAGCAGAAGGGTGGTGCGGACCTGGACGGCGGTCGTCCGTAGGACACCACAGCGCCGGGCAGGGCGGGGCGCAGCGAGGGGGTCCAGGGCGCTTTCCAGGACGTACTTGGCAATCGCGGACACGTTCGGGTCGGTGCGGTCCAGATGCGCCGCCCGGGGCGAGACGGGGAGGTCGCGGTGGAACGGCAGCGGTTCGGCGTGTCCGGGGACGAGCGCGTCGCGCAGCCCGATCGGCAACGCACCCGTGGTCGCGGTGAATCCGTCACCGGCCGGTCTAACGTCGGCATGCAGGGCTTTGAGGGCTTCGGCCGTGAACTCGGCGACCTCGTCGACCGTTCCCAGACGGATGCGGATCTCGGCGAGTTCGCGGGCGACTTCGGCCGGCTGGATACCGGCCTGCGCGTACTTGGTGCGGGACTGCTTCTCCTTGGCGACGGCGCTGTCCCACTCGCGGTGCAGGTCCTCGCGTTTTTCGCGTCCGACGTCCAGGGCGAGTTGCTCCCCCGGGTCGTCCTTGAAGAGAAGGCCTTCCAAGATCGCTTCGATGACGTTGTCGCTCTGGTCCGGGACGGGCACGGACACGCCGAGTGCCTTGCGGATCTGTTCGTGCTTGCGTAGCAGCACGGTGAGGACGATGCCGTCGATCGCGTTGTCCTTGCCGTAGAGCATGACGGCGCGGACGGTCTCGGCGGCCTGGCCGAAGCGGTCGACCCGGCCTTCCCGCTGCTCATGGCGGGTCGGGTTCCACGCCAGGTCATAGTGGACGACGGCCTGGAAATGCTCCTGGAGGTTGACGCCTTCGGACAGGCAGTCGGTGGCGACCAGGACGGGGCGCTTGCCGTCGTGCCCGGTGAGCTCATTGATCCGTGCCGCACGATCTTCCGGCGGAAGGACCCCGGTAACAGCCTCCACCGCGTAGTCCGCGGAGTTGAGTTTACCGCGCAGGTGCTCGGCCACATACTCGGCCGTGTCGATGTACTTGCAGAACACGATGGGGTTGTAGCCATCGGTGAGCAGCTCCTTGACCGTCTTGATCAGCTCACCGAGTTTGCGGTCCTTGGCGCCCTCCAGTTCGAGGGCGCGCCTGGCGAAACGCTTGAGGCGGCGCTTTTCGGCCGAGTCGTCGCCGTCATCGTCGATGTCGGCGCCCGGCGTCGCGTCTGTGGATTCCTGGGACTCTTCGTCCGGCAGGTCCAGGACGGCGGAGCGGCCGAGTTGGTCGGCCTCATCGAGATCAGTGGCGTCGGCGTTGTTGGCGCGGGTGAGCATCGTGGCGGCGGCCGCACGCGGAGAGGAAGCCAACCCGCGCAGGAGCGACAGCGCGGACCAGTAGCGGACCCGCTGACGGAGGTTCCCTCCTTCAGGGTCACGGATCGTCTCTCGGACGTAGCTGAGCACGTCGTCGAAGAAGCTCTTGTACTCCGGGCTGAGCAGGTAGGGCTGTTCCTTGCTCTCGCGGTCATCGGGGAACGGCGTCGACTCGTCCAGGTAGGAGCGGATGTCCGCGCGGCGCCGCTGGACGAAGTGCTCCGCCAGTTCTTTCCGTCCTTGCTCGGTGTCGAGGTTGACGCGTTCGAGCCGCGGATCGAGGAGCGCGAGCAGGTTCCGGAAGCCTTCTTCTTTCCCACTGTGGGGGGTGGCGGTCACCAGGATGAGGTGGCGGTCCTGGTTCTTGGCGAGGCCGGTGAGGAGCTCATGCCGGTACATGCGGGACTGCCCGCCGGTACCGGCGGAGACGCAGGTGTGCGCCTCGTCGACGATCAGGAGATCCGGGCAGCGGTCCCAGAACTGCTCGCGGAGGCCTGGCCGCTTGATGAAGTCGGTCGAGACGATCACATTTGGGTGCCGGTGGAAGATCGTCTCGTCTTGGAGGAGGTCCTTCTCCAAGCGCCGGATGGATCCGGGCAGGACCAGCTCGGCGTGGATACCGAACTTGGTGCGCAGTTCCTTCTGCCACTGCTCGGCCAGGGCCGGGCTGCACAGGACCGCCAGCCCCGAGGCGTC
The DNA here is from genome assembly GCF_900659635.1 of Actinomadura roseirufa. Classification (GTDB taxonomy): domain Bacteria; phylum Actinomycetota; class Actinomycetes; order Streptosporangiales; family Streptosporangiaceae; genus Spirillospora; species Spirillospora roseirufa. The sequence continues at coordinate 16,984 of NZ_CAACVB010000065.1, forward strand.
CCCCTGCTCGATGAGCTCAGCGGCGATCAAGGCGGCCTCGATCGTCTTGCCGATCCCGACGTCGTCGGAGATCAGCATCCGGACGACGTCCTGGCGGAGCGCCATGAGCAGCGGGACGAGCTGGTAGGGCCGGGGTTCGACGGCGAGGCGCGCGATCGACCGGAACGGACCGGCGCTGTCCCGGAAACCGATGCGGAGCGCGGCGCGCAGCAGCCCCGCGGTGGCCGCGGTGCCCGCGTCGGACGGGTCAGGCGCCGGGAATTCGGCGGTGCTGACCTTCTCAAGGGCGGGCAGCACCGCCGCGATCTCGTCATCGCCGGCGCCGAGTGGGCGCAGCACCAGGAACTCGGGAGTAGTGCCGGGCAACACGACCCATTCCCGGCCGCGAGTGTGGACCAGGGTCCCGACTTCGAACGTCGCGGTGGTCACTGCCGTCCTCTCGTGGAAGTGCCGAAAACGCTCTGGTAGCGCGTAACCGCGGTTTCCCAGGTCTTCGAGTCGCCGACTCGGATCACGGTGATCCCCAAGTCCATCAGATCATCAGTGGTGTCGTGATCGGGTTCACCGCCGACGAACACGACGGCATCGTTGTCCCGCAGCCGGTACACCAGATCGGGTGTGCAGCCACCGACCGGCTGGTCCACCTGGTCGGGCAGCCGCAAGTCGTGTTCGATCAGCCAGGCGACGAACCGAGCCGCGAGCGGGCTCGCGGGTTGCGGTGCCTCGGTAGGGCGATCGTGTCCATTGCGGATGACGGTGCTGTGGGCGACGTCGAGCATGAGGTCGCGGACCAGATGCCGGTTGATCATGCTGTGGACCGTCTGGTTGCCGTACGACAGCAGGCATTCATAGCAGGCCATGACACATCGTTCCCGATCTTCGCGGTCCCTGCTCTCGTCGGCACCTGTCTCGGGATGGAAATGCATGATCTCCAAGGCTGTGCGGGCGGCTCGGCGCAGCGCATCCCCCTCCTCGACGAGGCGGCGCAGGACCCCGGCGCCGCCCTCGGAGCTCTCCACCAGCAGCAGCCGACCACGGTCGTCGGAGTCGGGCAGCAACTCGCTGGACAGCTCGCTGTCCTCCAGTTGGAAGGCCGCTTCGACACCGCGCTCCAGCGCCACCGCGAAACTGACCGCGGCTTCACGGCTCACCTGATGGCCAAGCCGGACGACGAGGATGTTGCGCCGGTCCTCGACGTAGGGGATGACGCGTTCCTTGCGCTTGACGTCCTCGGCGTCCTCCAGCTCGGATTCTTCCGGAGACGCCTTTCCTGCGGCGGCTGACTCTGACAGCCATCGGCCGGTGGTGATGTCGATCCAATATCCGTGGACGTCGGGCTTCTGGCGGCGACGACGGCCGAGATTGGTGACCCGCACGGTGGCCGAATCACCGTAGGCGAGGTTGAGCACCGGATCGTCGTCGTGGGCCGCAACTGCTTCCAGCCGGTCGGGCCGGTCGCCGTGGCTGTGGAAGCGGTAGGAGGTCTGCAACTCAAAGCCCGACCTGCGGCGTTCCTCTTCGTCGGAGGAGATCCGGTCGCGGCGCTGGGTCCGTACCGAGGTCAGGCGCAGGAGCGAGCGAGTGGTGTCCCTGAGCGGTCGCGTGCAGGCGTCGCAGGTGTCCGTGCCGACCTCTTCGTTGTGGAGGTAGCCGCAGGCCCCGCACCGTCGGGCGCTTCCCGTCGTGACGCTGTCCTGGCCCGGCTCGATCGGTGGGAGTTGCGCGCTGACGACCTGGTAGCGGGCCCCCTCGTGGTAGATCACCGCGCCAGGCCCGAACTCGCTGATCCCCACGAACCGGGGACGCTGGATGTAGTCGCCGTCGCGTCGCCCGGTGAGCCCGGGGATATAGGCGCTCAGCGGCAGCCGCGGGAAGGAGTAGCCCGGCAGAAACCCTTCTGAGGCGAAGTAGCGGTAGGAGTAGAAGTCGGTGGAGAAGTCGTCGGTGTCGTCGTTGCTGAGCAACCGCAACTGGGTGCGGGCGTCGCGGGCCCTGCGGCTGGCCTTGTCGCGGTCGGACGCCCGGCGCGAGGTGTCGACGGAGTTGCGCGACTGGACATGGAACTCGTCCAGAGCCACGCGGTACAGGTCGCGCCACCGGTTGCAGGCCTGGTCGAACTCCACCGGTGCCCGCGCGATGACGTCTTCGACCCAGCGTTCCCGCCACCACGTCGCGTTCGTCATGTCGATGCCGCCGAGCAGATCACGGCCACGCGTGATGGCCCGCTGCCGGGCACCTTCGTCGGCGAGCTGCTCGGCGACCTTCGGAATGACCTTGAGGGTCGGGTGCTCGCCCGCGACGTCGAGGATCTGGGTCAGGGAACTTCGAAGGTCCTGGCCGGTCTCAGCGAGCCAGATCGCATGCAGATGCGACCTGACCAGGTCTTCGTTGGTGAGATCCAAGCGCGGAGCGGCCACCGCCCCGCCCACCATGTCCGTGGGACGGCGAAAGTAGTACTGGTCGTGGGCGTTGCCTGTCGCGCAGTAGGTGACGACGAGGGCGGGCTGGCCGGAGCGCCCGGCCCGGCCGGCGCGCTGAGCATAGTTCGCCGGGGTCGGCGGCACGTTCCGGAGAGCGACGGCGTTCAGCGCTTTGATGTCGACGCCGAGTTCCATGGTCGGGGAGCAGTACAGGACCGGCAGATCGGCGTCCCGGAACTCCTCTTCACGTTCCTCACGCTCTTTCGAGGAGACCTGAGCGGTGTGCTCCTTGGCGCGCAGTCTCGCCAGGGTCGCGGCCATATCGCGGTAGAGGTCGCGGAAGAACGGGTTGACGCGCGGACCTTCCTCATTGTCCAAGCTTCGGCGGACCCTGTCCTCCGCGCCGGCCTTCCCGTCTCCCGCCCGCCACCTGATCGCGGCGGCTCGTAGCTGGTATCCCTGGACGCCGTCCTCGGTCTGCTGGACGGCGACGCTCAGGACGCCGGCCTCCGACAGCACATGGAGCAGATCACGGATAATCTCTTCAGCATCGGCGGTGGTCAGCTGGACCCTGCGGATGCCGTACTCGCGGATCAGGAAACGACCGAACGCGCCCCGACCGGACAGGAACAGGTGCCGTCGTTCCTTCCCAGGCTTGCCCGGCCCGGGAAACGCGACGCCCGCCAGGGGCGGCCTCTCACGTTCGGGCAGCGACCAGGGTTCCTTCAGATGGTTCTGGGACAGGCGCCTGACCGGGTCGAATCCCTCGTCCCCGTTGAGATAGCCGACCTCGATGGCGAGGTTGCGGCGCAGTTCGTCCAGAAGCGCAGCGGCGATCTCGTACCGATGGTGACGGTCGTCCTCACAGAGAGCGGAATGGCTGCCATCCCACGCCTCATGGTCGGCTGCGATCTCTTCGAGGTCCCGGTACTCAATCCGGAGCAGTCCGGTTTGCTCCAGGTTGGGCATGGTGACGCGCCAGCCACGTTCGAGATCGAGGTAGAGCCGATAACCGACGACTTCCCGCAGCGCCCGCCAGGTGTCATCCCGCACGCTGTACTTCGCGTTCGGCTTCTGCGCGAAGTCCGACATGCTCAGGCCGAGCGCATCCGTGACCCGCTGGGCGATCACCTCGTCGGTCAGGCCCTCCGGCGCGTCCCGCAACGCCCGGTACAGCGCGCCACGCAGCTGCGTGACCTGCACGAAGTCGTTGAAGTGGCCCGCCTGAAGGGAGGCGTCCTGCCGGTTGTCCACGAACGCCAGGAGCTTGCGAGCATGCTCGTCTTCCAAGCCGTTCAAGGCCCGGACGACACTCGCGGAGATGAGCGACATCGCCGAACTCCGGCCTTCTGCCGACAATTTGGCGAGCTTGGCGAAGTCGCTGCCGCGTACCTGCTCATAGGAGGCCCGGCAACGCAGACAGAACCGGAACGGGCTCGGCACGTACGCGGCGTAGACCCCCGTGTCGGCCTCCCTGCCGGTCGTCTCGACCCGCGTAGGCTTGGGGAGGAACTTCATCTTGTTCGGGTCGACGACCTGCCCGTAGACGGGGTCGTACTTCAACCAAGAGTACGGAAGACGCCCGTCGACGAGGATCTGTTCGAGATTGTCCGGCCACGGCTGGTCTTCGCTGATGTAGAGGTATCCGCTCGCGTCGTCGCCCGCGCTCGCGTCCCGGTCGTTGCGCGCCACATAGCGATGCCCAGCGTCATCGAGCCGAGTGACCGCGAGGTAGTCCTGGCCGCACTCCCGGCAGAACGCGACAGGAATCAGGACTCGCTGCTTCTCACCTTCTTCGCCAGGGGCGGCGACCTGGTACGTGCTGGTGATGTGCCGTTCATTCGGAGCTTCGATGGTGACGTAGACGTTGTCGCCCTTGGATAGGAACTGGTGCATCCGGAACGCGAAGACCGGCCGGCCCGTCGCGCGGTTCTTGATCTGAGAACCCGCCTGCAACACGTCCCGGATCGCCCGCTCGCACTCCGTTGGCTCGGCCCCGGTCTCCGCCGACAGGTCGGCCGCGGCCTCAGCGAGTGTGGGAGGCCGACGGCGACGCACCGGGATGTCCAGGCCAGGCTCGAACCCGAACTGTTCCTCCACCCAAGAAGCAAGCGGATCCCCGACGAACTGCGAGAAGGCGCTTAGCTCGGCCCCAGCGGTCACCCGCTCCCTGAGATCTTCCGATGTCAGATCATGCTTCGCCGTGACCCGTTCGAGTGTCTCCCCGACCACATGCTCGGGTGCGAGCCGCACGCCGAACAGGGTGCTCGCGACGCCTGCGACTTTCTCACGCTGGCTCTGGGTATCGCCTTCGCTGGTCATCGTCGCCGACGTCCCGATGCACTGGACGTCCGGCGCCTTGCACGCCAGCCGAAGCCGCCTGGTCAGCAGAGCGACATCGGCCCCCTGCCGGCCCCGATAGGTGTGCAGTTCATCCAAGACCAGAAACCGAAGACCCTGAGCGGCCTGGATGAGCTTGCTCTCCTTCGGCCGAGTGAGGACCAGCTCAAGCATCACGTAGTTGGTCAACAGGATGTCAGGCGGGTCGGCGATGATCTCCTGCCGTCTGGTCTCCGGCTCCTGACCCGTATAGCGGGCGAACGTCACCGGAGGACCATCAGGGAATCCCAGCCCGAGAAACTTCTCCAGCTCACCAAGCTGGCTGTTCGCCAGCGCGTTCATCGGATACACGACGATCGCCTTGACCCCGGGCGCGTAGGAGCCGTCAGCCTTCGCGCGAAGCACCCAGTCCACGATCGGGATGATGTAGGTGAGGCTCTTCCCAGAACCCGTCCCAGTGGTGAGAACGTAGCTCGATCCCCTTGACGCCAACGCAGCCGCTTCGCGTTGGTGCTCATGGAGCCTCAGTGCCGGGCCGTTCGTGACGTCCTGGTCCTTCAGCCGGAAGATCTTCTCGCTCCCCGGGGCCAGCACCCTTGATGCGACAAGATCGGTGACGCTCCCCCCGGACGCGAAATTGGGGTTCAGTGAAAGCCAAGGGTCAGGCCACTGGTATCCCCGAGCCGTCCTGGCCTCGACATGGCCCCGGATCCGGGGATCGTGGATCGTGACAAAGCTCCCAGTGAACTCCTGATAGTCGGAGATCAGTCGCTCGCGCACCCCGAAGACGTCCATCTAGCACCTTTTGCCCTGTTGCGTTCTGCCCCCCGGCCAACTCCGTAGAACTCTAGCCCCCGCGGCCAACACCACCCAGCCGTATACAAAGACGGATGATTCGAAGGACGAACGCTTCTAGATCGAGGCGGTTCGTGCATGGCAGCTTGCGCCCGCCGACACCTGGTGCGATTCAGACCTTGGCGGCCTAGTCAACGCTTCAACCGCGTGGGCTTCTTCGTGGTAGGGCCCGATCTCCAGGTCGTCCACGACGATCTCGAGGCTGTCGGGGTCCACCAGGCCGGATACGCTGTAGCGCGCCGGCCAGGGGCGGATCTGCGGAGTGCGGACTTGCGGGATACGAACCTGCGTGATGCCACCCTACGGAACGCAGACCCGCGGGGCGCGGACCTATGGGGCATCAAGGGGCTCTCCGCCACAGCGGTGCGGGCGGCGGCGGGGGTGGACGAGCACACCCGGTTCTGAGTGTCTGGGAAACGATCATCCTCTGTGAGACTGTGGCGATGCCGTCTGCCAGTGTCGATTCCCGTAGTCATGTTCACTGGCGGGGCTATAGCGCTGCTTGCAAAGGACTTCGGAAGCTCCTGATTCCTGTACTCCTGTGCACTACCGTTGGTTCTTGTCTGTAATCGTGTTCACTACGGTGCGGGCTGCGGCCGCCGTCGCCCTGTACCAGGTGACCAGCGGCACGATCCTCGCGGCCGGTTCGCTGGGTCATCTGCTCTCCCAGCCCCGCCACGTGCGCGTCTACGGCGGCGACCGGTCCGCGGCTCAGCCCGGCTTCCCCGATGATGCAGACGGGCCCGGGACCCGGCCCGTGCTGCCCGGCTTCGGCCCCTGCCAGTGGGACGCCTTCCACCGCGAGCTCGCCAGGTTCATGGAGACGGCCAGGACTGCTCCGTCGGCCGCCCGCCAGATCCTGCACGTCTTCAGCTCGCGCTGCAGGACCCAGACGTGCTTCGAGGAAGAACGTTGCTTCCTCATCGGGTAGGGCCTGCCTCCGCACTTTCTTCCCGACGTCCACGGCATGGGGCGCGACGACCTGCTGGCTGGCCGATGATGACGTGGGCTTCTCGATCAAGCACTACTGCAGGGCGGGGAAGTCCGCGTGTGCCTGCTCCACGGCCTCGGGGTAGGCGCTGGTCTTCTCGTGCTCGGCCAGGGCCCGGTAGATGCTGGCCGGGGAGGGGTTGTGGCCTTTGTTCTTCCCGGTGGGGATGATCAGGTCCTTGCGGATATCGTCCACTTTCTCGCCGGCGGCTCTGCGGCGCAGGAGGGTGTGGAGCATGTCGTCGGTGATGACGGGGCGGCGGCCGCCGTGGTTGCCCTTGCGGGCGGCGGCGTCCAGGCCCTCCAGGATGGCCTCCCGGATGGCTTCGCGTTCGGTCTCGGCCATCGCGGCGAAGAACGCGAACAGCATCCGGCCCGGCCCGGACGGATCGTAGATCCCGGCCAGCGGCACCCTCCGAGCATCTCCAGTACCAGGCCGTGCGCGGTGAGATGGTCGGCCAGGGCGGTGAGCTCGGAGGCGTCGCGGCCCAGGCGCTTCATCTCATACACCGTCACGATGACGCGGCAGTGCGGGGCGTGGGCCTTGATCTGCCGGGCGGCCGCCAGCGCCTTCTCGAACTCGGGCCGGACCTTCACCCGGGTGGAGATCTTCTCGGAGAAGATCTTCTCGCGCGGGATCCCGTGCGCCTCCAGGGCGTCCAGCTGTGACTGAAGTTCCTGGGTGAGCGAGGAACAGCGGGCGTACCCGATCCGGATGTCGGCCGAGGGCCGGTCGCCGGTGACCGGCGCTGGCGGCGCGGTCCCGGGCCGCCACGGGGTCCCGGGCGCGCGGTCGGCCGGGGTCGCCACCCGCAGCAGCTTCGCCAGCCGGGGAACCTTGGTGAACCGGCCGGTGTGGTAGGTACCGGCCACCGCACCCGAACGCGACCGGCACGGCGAACCCGGCTCGACACCGCACCGCGGGCACAGGTAACGCTCGACCTCATCGGCGTCACGCGCCTCATGCCCGGATGAATCGGACGCCCGTGGCCAGCTCCCGGAGACTTCGCAGGTGGAGGAGACCGGGCCGCGGACGACCTCCGATAATCCCTATCGCAGCCGTCTGAGGATCTCATTCTCCGGTTCCATCTGTTTGGTCTTGCGGCGCAGCTCGACCAGCTCCTTCTTCTCGGAGCTGGTCAGGCCGTTCGTGCGACCCTCGTCAGCCTCTGCCTGCCGAACCCGACTGCTCAGGCACGACTGGCTAATGCCCAGGCTCTTGGCCAGCGCCATGACCGGCTTGTCGCCGGTCCGGGCCAGCTCGACAGCATGTTCGCCGGAACTCCGGCGGATGAGGCGGCGGCACGGGACGCTCCCCTCCCCGTTGGCCCACGGCCAACTCAGGTCACGTGGCCGTGACACCGGGGAAGCTCATAGCTTCCCAAAGACTGTTGTGACGAAGACTTCGTTGCGTTTAAGTGGAGGCATGGTGCGGCGTCTCCTCACGGTCGATCCGGATCGCCTCAGATCCCTGCGGGTGCAGGCGGGGTTGGATGTGCGTCAGCTCGCTGCGAAGGTCGGAGCGACGACCCGGATGGTCGGTTACTGGGAGGAGGGACGGCACGTCCCGGAGGCGAAGAACGTGAAAGCCCTGGCGCAGGCGCTCGGATGCTCGATCCCCGAGTTGACGGGCCGTCAGCCGGGCACCGAATCGTTGGCTGACTTGCGCTTCGCGGCGGGGTTGTCGACAGAGAAAGCCGCTGCCGTGCTGCGAGAGGAGCCGCTGGGCCGGGAGCTATTTGCCAGCGCCACCAAGCTACGTGACCTTGAGCGCAATCGCACAGTTCGCGGCTGGAAGTGGCGAGATCCGCAGTGCACCGGCCGCCTGGTGCGGCGGCTGGCCCAGCTCTACGGTGTACCCGTTCGCATGGTGCTGGACGCCTGGATCCGCTCCCGGCCAGGCGACCAGTTGCCCGCGCTGCCTGAACCCAAGGCGAAGCCGCCGAGTGCAGCGGCGCTGAAGCGGTGGGATTCGTTGAACGACCGGCAGCGGGTCTACCTCGGTGAGGTCATGCGAGAGGACCGGATGATCGAGGTGGAGATGTGGATGCGGCGCGCCCAGCAGTTGCCCGTACCTCCCGCCGCACAGTGGCGCAAACTGCCGTTCGCACTGCGCGCCGCCGCTGATCTCGTGGGCTACACCCGGTTGCAGGAACGGCTACGAGCCCGCGGACTCCATGATCCTGGCGCGGGCCCGACCCTGCACGCGCTGGCGCGTCACGGGCTGTTGTCAGTCAGTGAGGATCGGATCGAGGTGCCGGGCGTCGGTGTGGTCGCTCGGGTCTTGGTGGAGCTTCACCGGGTGGGCAGGGCGGCCGCGCGCGCGGGATTGCAGGAGCCTCGCGAACCCGGGCCGCCGGAGCATTTGCTGTCGGAATGGCTGTGGCGGACCGTTGTGCGGATCATCGAAGCGGGCGCAGACGGGCTCGCTGAGAACTCTCTGGCAGGGAAGGCCCCCTTCTACCTGGCTGTCGGGTACAAGCCCGCACCGAACGCGCACGCCAGCCGGGGCTTCATCGAGTCACGACCGGTGATGGCCACCGACGGCACCCATGTGCGGGAGTACCGCTGGCACCTGACCGACCTCGGCCGCCGCCACGTCCTGGAATATGGTCACCAATATGGTGCCATTTACCACAATGCGGACATCCCCCCGGACTAGGCAATATGGGTCATTCCTGATCGATTTCTAGAGTTACCGTCGAGTAAGCTATTACTGGCTCCAGAATTGTCGGTGGTTGCGTCTACTGTCTTTTGGCATGGCCCCCGTACCGCCCGACGGCGATGTCGTCTTCGGTGAGACCGAAGCTCTGTCCGTGCTCAACACCGCGTACATCCTGGCCGGAGAGGCGCTCACTGCTCCCGGCCTGCTCCCGCAGGAACGCCTAGCGACCCTGATGGAGTGTCACGGAGACGTGCTCGCAGCGCTCGGCCCCGCTACCCGGCTCCCGTTCGGGGAGTTCCGTGCCAAACTGCGCGGCCCCTTCGGTGACCTGCTGCCCGCCTGGATCTCCAATGAGGGTCTGGACGGTCTCACCATCCTCGACGGCGACGGGTACGTCACCGAGGACGCGTTCGACCTTCGCTGGGAGCACGCTGAACTGGTCTCGTTGATTCGGAGCCTGCGGGACTTCTCCGGTCAGCGAGTGAGCGCCGACACGGTCCGCAGCCATCTCGCGCAGGCCGAGGTGTTCGAGGCGATCTCCGGCCGAGGACCGGACCAGTACGTTCATGATCGCCGCAACCTCATCACCCGCCCTGCCGGTGATGCCGAGGAGCTGTCGGGTCTGGGATTGCCTCTGAAGGCCGTCGGGTTCTACGCCGACATCTCCTACCAGTCGCTCTACCAGGGTTGGTGGTTCGGCTGCCCGGTGTGCCGGTGGCCGATGAAGGTGACGGAGCACAAGAAGGCGGGTCGGGAGTACGGGAAGGTCGAGTGCTTCTACGCCCGGCACGCCGACACCGGCGCCCGCTACTCCTTTCAGCCGACCGACGGCGGCCCGCCCGTCCTGCAGCCGTTCACCGAACCTAGCCAACCTTCCGCCCGGGAAGCCCCGCTGCACCTGTCGGTCCCGGACGAACCGCCTCAGGCGCGCCCGGCCAGCGGCTGCAAAGCCCTTGACCGCGGGGTGTGGAGATACACCACCGTTCCCGGCCTGCCCGAACTTCGCCTGCACCACGTACTGGAACAGCGGCTGGCCGGAACGGGGGCGAAGGTGCAGTTGTGGCCGATGAGCGACGCCTACGACCACCGGATCGAGATCCGCCGCCCGGACGGTAGCACGGCGGTGTTCGAAGCCGACTTGAAGGACTATACGCACGGCCACACTCTCGGCCAGTCGATCCACCGGGCGCAGGGCGACCGCGGCGACGCACGCTGGCTCATCGTCCCCGACCACCGGGCCGGCCAGGTGCCGATGCTCGACAGCATCTGCCGCACGTACGACATGAGAGCCCTGGCAGCGACCGACTTCGCGGTGATGGTGTGCACCGAGGCAGGAGTGCAGTGGGCATGAGCAACGAACTGTCCGTCCGGGGTACCTACATATACGCCGCTTTGGCGTTGACTGGCCACTACTTCCCCCACCACGACGAGGACGGCCGGCTTCTGGCCGCCTTCCGCGATGCCGCGTTCTTCGCCAGCCGCAAACCGCAGGCCTGGGACCGGTGGCCCCTCCTGGACCACGAGGAGCGGCGCCGCATCGCCGACGTGATGTCCCTGGCACCGGTGGACCTGGCAGACGCGCACCGTTTCGCAGTGGCCGCCCGCTCCCGGCTGGGCGCCCTCCACGACGACGGCGATCAGGACGGCGATATCGCGGCGGTGGTGCATCCGTTCCTGCTGGCCGGGCCGGTCCCGTCCCGGGCCGAGGCCGCCCACCCTCATGTTGGTGGCGACCTGCTGGGATATGTCGACCGGATCACCGCCCGGTTCCGCCGCCCGAGCGCCCGGCTGCGGCCTCCGGAGTTCGCCGGACCCGGCGTTTGGAGTACCCGGAAGGTGTGGGTCACCGGTGAGGGTTCGATCCACGGCAAGCTCAACATCCCCACCTATCCCAACTTTGTGCAGGCCCCCGACCATTCGGTCCTGCCGACCGCCGTCACCGTCCCGCACATCCAAGAGATCGCGCCGACCGTGAAGGAACTGTTGGACGTGGCTGCCGTGGTCGAGCGCCGCTACGACGGTCACGACGACCGGTACCTGCACACCACCCTCACCCGCCTGTTCCGTGAACTGCAATGCGAGGACTCCGCGGGCGTGGAGGTGATGCGGCTGCTAGCGGGCCGAACCCAGATCCTCAACGCTCCGACCGGTACCGGCAAGACCGTTCTGGTCAGGGTTTTGGCCTCCTGGTTCGCTCTCCACGACCTACGGATCACGCTGGTCGTCCCTGATGTGAAAGCCACCCTGTCCACCGCGTGGGACATCTCCGCCGACCTGAACTACCTGCATCAGGAAGGCCACCTCAAGGGGCCAGCAACGTGCGTTCCCCTCATGGCGCCGGGCCGCAGGCACGAACGCGCCCTCAAGCACGCCACCCTGATCCGCGAGGAACCCCACGCCCCCGGCGAGTGGGGAAGACGCGGGGCCCGCGACATCGACGCCCTCGCCTACGGCTGCGCCCAGACCCGATTCCTCGACAGCGCCGGCACCTACCCTCCCGGGCAGGAGAACTGCCTGACCCTGCAGCGCGGCACCACCTTCGCCGCCTGCCCGTGGATCCCCCAATGTGGGAAGTTCGCTCCCGTCTACGCCTCCTGCGACGCCGCGGTGGTGGTCACCAACCACCACAACTTCATCGACGGCACTCTTAAGATCGGGGTGAACCTCGACGGGCGGCCGACCAGCGGCCTGACCGTCCGCGAGTTCGTGGTACGAACCTCGCACGCGGTCGTAATCGATGAGATCGACCAGTTCCAGTCCAACGTGGTCGACAAGTGCGCCACCCAGATCGTCCTCCATACACGCCGCCCTTGGGAGTCTGCGCCCCAGCAGTTCGACACCGACGCCAAGCACCTGCCGCTCCGAGTCGAATCCAGCCTCGTCACCTCCGTCAGCCACGTGCGGCTGATGGCCGAATCCCTGCTGCTGGCCATCTGTCACGGCGCCCTGCATCTGACCGTCAGCGACGACGACACAACAAGACGGCGCAGCGGCGGCGGGCAGAACGCCGGGTGGCGCCTGGCCAACGCACGCGACCGTGAACTGATCGACCTGCTCTTCCCCGGGCAGATCACCGCAGGCCAGCCCATCCCCGCCCACCTGTACGCCAAGCTGGATGCCCTGCTGCCCGAACGTTACAGCGCCGACAGCGGCGCAGCGGCGGGAGGCGGCCGGAGCGGCCACTGGCAGGATGTCGGCAAAGCCTTGGACGCGCTGTCGGCGCCACGCGGCGAAGACTTCCTGGACCTGGTGAAACTGGAACTGCACGGCCTGCTCACCCCGCTGATTCCCGAGGGCCGCAGCCGCAGCCGCGCAATCAACCTCCTGGTGGTCCGCGGCTACCTCAAGGAACTCGACGCCTGCCTGGGCATCTTGCGCGACGACGTGCAGCAGCTGCGGCACTCCGGATTGTCCTCGGCCAACCGGATCCTGGAAAACGTCCAGCCGCGATCCATCAACTCCGTCCTGCCGTTGGGGATGCTCGGCCGCGCCATCACCGGTTACCGGGTGACCGGCCTGGACAACAAGGAGAAGGACGCCGAACTATCGGCGCAGAACATCTCCGGTGACCCGCATACCTACGTCAGTGAACTCGGCGGGTTGGTGTCCCTGCTCACCGCCCGGGTGGAGCGGCCCGTCATCGGCCTGTCGGCCACCGCCTACTTCCCCGAAGCGGTCCGTGAGCACGTGCACGCCCCGGTCTCCTGGTGGATGACCGACGCCCAGGCCCGCTCCATCGTCACCGAATGCCACACCCTCACCTACGGGGCAGGGCATCCGATGATGGGCGAACCGATCCGGATCGCCGGCACCCATCCCAAAGGCAAACCCGAAGCGCTCATCGAACTCGGCGCCCGCCTGTACGAACAGAAGATCTCCAAGAAGATCGAGAAACTGCGCGGCAGCACCCGTGACCGTGATCGGGCCCGCGTCATCTTGGCTGCCAACAGCTACGAGCAATGCGCCCATCTAGCGCTCGGCCTGTCCCGTGCCAAAGGCTTCAACCACCGGGTGTGCGTCGCCGTCCCTTCCAACGAGCCGAACCGCTACGCCCGCCACCTACCCGCGGCCAGCCTGGCCCGGCCGATCACGCCCGAAGAATTCGAGGACTTCCCCACCTTCGGCGACATCCTCATCGCCCCGCTGTCCGTGATCGCCCGCGGCCTCAACATCGTCGTCGCCACCCGCTCGGCCGTCCAGTCGATCTACCTGTGCACCCGGCCGCCGCTGACCATCGACGAACCCGCCTGGATGTACGGCAGCGTCAACGCCGCAGGCGTCAGCGCCCTTCCCGCCAAAGGCGACGCGGACCCCCTCCAGGCGGTCCGCGTCGCCGCCGAGCGGGCGTGGGAACAACTCGGCCTGATCCTTCGCTCCCCCACCCAGTTCTCCGCCATGACCCACACCCTGCAAGAACAGGTCATCGCCGGGATGCTCGTCAACCTCATCCAGCTCGCCGGCCGTGCCCGCCGCGGCGGCACCGACATGAACCTGCACCTCGTCGACTACTCGTTCCAGGACGAAACCTGGAGCTCGGACCTGACGACGATCATTCAGCGCATCCACTCCCGCTGGCCCCCCGAGGTCCAGCGCCGCATGAACGACCTGTACGGCGAGGCGCTCGGCGCGTTCTTGTCCTACGCCGGAATCGACCCCGACCAGGTATGAGGCACTTCCCCGCCTCACGTTGCACACCCCTCCATGACATCGCCTTCCCAAAGATCCCAAGGAGACGCTGATCCCGTGGCCCGCGAGCACGCTCCCTACGCCAACACCCTCGCCCTACGGTGCACCCCGCACCTCGTCGGCGACTCCTCCGTCTATCTGCGACTCTTCGACAACGAGACTCGCGGCGCGTGGCGGGACCTGAACAAGCGCACCCGCCGCGGCGGGCCCGAGCAGGTCCCCTACAGCATCGCCACCACCGTCCTGCGGGCGCTCACCGGCGGCTACGTCCACCTCGACAAGTACTGCGCTTTCCTGGCCTCCAAGGAACCCATCAGCGACGCCACTCTCATGCGCATGTTCACCTACCTGGAAGGGTTCGCGCTCGGCGAGGCGATCGACACCGTCACGCTCCGCCAGCCGACCCACCTGGCGCGCCTGATCGCCGACACCCCCGAACGACACCAGCATCTGGCCGCCTTCCTCACCCCCCGCCACGGCCAGCAGCCCGTCGTGCCCGACTGGGTGTACAAGACCATCGTGTGGGACCTAACCGGCCAACTAACCTCCCAGCCGTTCAACGTCACCAAGCTCCTCCCGCTTCGCAAGCCAAACAAGGAGGGAAAGCTCTACACCTACGACTGGGAGCCCGGGGAACCCAGCAAGATCGACTACCTGCCCGACAGCGACGGCAACGCCATCGCCTGGGACGCGCCGTTCGGCCGCTCTCACAACAGCGACGAGCCGATCGACCACGCCCGCATCACCGCACGCGACGCCCAGTACGCCCTGTCCCTGATCTCCCTCACGATGAAGACGCTCCCGAACATCACCAACCCGGTACTGCTGCTGAACTCCCGCGTCACCCGCATCTACAGCAACCTCGTCTACGCCAAGACCGCACTGCTCGCCCAACCGAAACCCGGCCTGCCGCTGCTGCGGGTCACCCTCACCGGCGGCGGAGGCATGCGCACCGTCAACCGGCTCGCCCTGCAGGTCCTGGCCTACCTCAAGATGGACGACACCCCGCTCCACGACATCGAACAGCGCGCCGCCACAGAACGACTCACCGTCAAAGCCGCCCGGGAAGCAGGCAACAAGCCACACTTCATCACCCCGCCGCCCGGTACGGTCCGTCCGATCATGCCCAAGAACTACGGGTTCTCCGTCGGTACCGGTGCTGGCATCCATCACCTGCGGCTGCTCGCCGACCACGTCGACGCCGTGCTCGGCGATCGAGCCAGTGGCCTGGACATCGTCCAGGCCGACATGAGCTTCAAACCCCGCCCCACCGACCCCCTGCGCGCCAAGGACAAGGCCGCCCGCCAAAAGGCCGGACTGCCCAACGACACTTTCGGCTTCCCGCCCGTGCCCGACGTACACGCTGCCATCCTCGAAGCCGGGTACACCCGGCTCCGGATTCTGTGTCTGTACTACCGGGACGAGACCCGCCTACGCATGATCAACTGCCTGGCCAGAGCCTACGACCTCGATCCCGCCCGGCTCGATCCGCCCGAAGGCACCGAGATCTCCCTCACCGACCACGTCAGTGTCGTCTTTCAGGCAGCACCCAAGTTCCTCGCCCACGGCCCCGCCAGCGGACGATCGGACGCCGCCGAAGCGTTCGCCCCGTTCCTAGACGGAGGCGACACGGTGATGATCGGGGCGTTCTGCGAGACCGAGTACCCCGACAAGCCAGCCCGACTCAAGGGTGAAACCTCCGACGCCCTCGCGCTGCGGATCGAGCAGATCGACGCGAAATTCCAAACCAAGCCGTTCTTCACCAAACGCAACATCACTCCCCAGTACCTGCTGGGCAAGAGGCGCGGCAAGTTCGGCAAGGCCGATGAGGTCGTCGCTCCCTCAGAGACCGATCACCCCGCCTACATGGCCTTCTGCGACCTGTACCGTGGCCTCGGCATCATCGACCAGCGCCTCGAACTCGCCCTCGTCACCGACGGCGGCGAACCGGCCCTGCCCCGCATCACCTTCTGCGGGGTCCACGTCCGCAAGCAAGCCAGCCCCGCCGGAGCCTCCGGCGAGCCCCGCCGCATCATCCTCGCTACCGCCCTCGTCCCCTCCCCCGAACCCGGCGGCGTGTGGACAATGCTCGGCTGGACCTCCCTCGACCGCCAATGGCTGCCCTACCGCGAAGCCGCCACCATCTTCCAATCCCACAGCTACCCCGCACACCGGAACGGCGCTGGCTCCTCCGAGAACCAGCGGTGGGCCGAAGCCGGCCGGGACATCGACCGAGCACTGGCCGACCTATCCGAACATCTCGACGGTCAGCCCTACGCCGTCATCATCGACGGCCACGCCTGCCGCCGGATCTGGCCCGGCCTGCAGAACAAGAACCTCGACCGCGCCCCCGACCCCGACGAAGGCCGCACCTGGCTACCAGGCGCAGGAATCCAACCTCACCAGCGCCCCGCCGCCGTCATCCGCATCAACATGAGCGCCGACGAAATGCCCCAGCCCTACTCAATCACCCGCATCAACAAGGACGGCACCAGCAAGGACTCACGCACCTCCCCACTGCTGTACAAGGTGAACACGGACTTCGGCACCCCCACCTGGATGCTGTTCAACGTCCCCCGCAACTATGACGGCAGCGGCGGCGGACGCCTCGGATCTACTCTCACTCGGTGGCACGCCTCCATCGGCAAGGGCGGTGAAAATGCCGCCGACCGCAGGAAGAACGAGCTCAAAGCACCCTGGTATACCATGACCAACACCGGCATTCACCCGATCGTGCTCGGCCCCGGCATCGACGGCGCGGCCCTCGCCCACGCCACCGCACGGCTGTGCCACCAAACCATCGCCTGGTCCGACCGATCCCGCTACCCCGCACCCCTGCACGCCGCCAAACAGATCGACCTCGACCACCCCGAATACCGCCGCTCCACCCCACCCGAAGACCGGCCCAGCTCCGACGAAGATGAAGAGTTCGTCGACGAATAGGCTCCTACCTCGATCACGGGTTGTGACTTCCCAGGTTGAACGGTGCCAGGCACAGGTCGAGCTGGCCTAGTGTCCTGTAACTGAAAACTATTTACTTGGTATTGTTTGTGATCAGTCGCTTGTAGTCACGTTGGAGGACGCGGACCTTAGCGATGATCTCTTTGGGTTTGGCGGTCCAGGCGAACGGTCGCGCGTCGGCGTTCCAGTTGGCGATGTAGGCGTTGATCGTGTCGACGGGGATGCGCAGTGATCCGAAGCTTCCGCGGCGGATGTCCTGCCGGATGATGATGCCGAACCAGATCTCGATCTGGTTCAGCCATGAGCTTCCGATCGGGGTGTAGTGAAAGCGCACATTCGGGTGAGCGTCAAGCCATGCGTCGACCTCCGGTCCGGAGTGGGTGGAAAGGTTGTCGAGGACAACATGCAGTTCCCGGTCTGCATGGCGCCTGGTCACTTCGTTCATGAAGGTGATGAACTTGCCGGTCCTGCGCCGAGGAAAGCACTTTCCCTCCACTTCGCCGGTGGCGATATCGAGTGCCGCGAACAGGTTCGTGGTCCCATGCCGCACGTAGTCATGGGTGCGCTTCTCATTCTTGGAAAAGGTGATCGGCAACAGCGGCTGCGTCCGCTCCAGGGCCTGGACCTGTGTCTTCTCATCTACCGACAACACCACCGCGCCGTCCGGCGGGTCGGGATACAGGCCTACGATATCGATCACCTTCTCGGCGCACTCCGGATCACGCGACAGTTTGAAGGTGCCCTGCCGCCACGGCTGCAGATCATGTTCCTTCCATATCCGCACGATCACGCTGCGCGAGACGGAGATGTCCTCCTCCCGCTTCAGATACGCGGACATCTCACGGCTCGACCAATGAACCCTTTTCATCCTCGGGTGCTGTGGGTGACGCGGTGGTTTTGTAGGACGGCGATGGCTTTGACGATGTGGCCGGTCTTGCTCGGGCTGCAGCGCAG